>URTF01000012.1 GCA_900550695.1 uncultured Ruminococcus sp. | reverse complement strand
GGAAAAAATCTGCGCCGAAATCCAATATAAACCTGTTTTCAACAGCTACAAGATTATCGGCTTAATTTTTTCCAAATTTTAAATGGTGTTTAGTATTACATATCCACAGTTGCTGATATTACATCGGTTGTGCTGTATTGATGATGTTCAGCCAATTTATACAGCGTTGCAGGTAATATATACTCACTTCGTTCGTATATATTACCTGCAAGGATAGTTTGTTTGAGGAAAATAGAATTGGCGCAATTCACTTTTTTAGGTCTACGGAACTGATTTCTCATATCCGGTTTACCTTTTTCGTGTGAATTGCGCCTTTTTTAGCTGTTACTGATTTCGCTATTGCAACAAAGCTTTGACTGTTAGTTTAGGGTATTTCGCTCTCTGCGGAGAGCGACAAGGGACGCTGTCCCCTTGACCCCTGCCACCTTTGAAAAGGTGGACGAAACTTTTGCTTGGCTTTGCACCGCTGCTACTTTTTTTACTTCTTCGCATAGTGGCTTGAAATGATATAATAAACAGGTATTATCGCAAAGAGCGGAACGGCTCTTCCCCAAAATCCTAAGCCTGCTCCTGCCAAGAGATACACGATAGTTACTATTATCGGCAGGCTTCCGTCCAAGAAATTTTTGAACGCTCTTCCGAACGATTTCTTTTTATCGATAAAGCAGAACAGATTATGTGCAAAAATATAGTACACGGGTATCACTCCGAACAGGAACAAAGTGCGCACCCATTCATTGAACACCATTCCGAACGCAAGATAGATAAACGCCACGATTATCGGCAGGCTGCCGTCAAGGAAGCCTTTGAGTGCGTGGAGAGGGTCGTAAACGCCGTGTTTAAGGTTCTTTGCACACTGTGAAAGAATATAATAAACGGGCACGGAAAGGAACACGAGCCATGTATATCTCGTTGTCCAGCTTGCGGTGAACAACGTGAAAAGGAAAAATGCTGTAACGATGATAGGATAAAGCTTATCGAGCAGTGTTGCGGGATACTTTATGTTCTCGGGCTTCTGCTCATGATCCGGAATGTTGTCATTGACAGCCTTTTTCACGCCCTCGTCAATGTCCCTGCCCATTTTATCCATACTTTTTTCGATGTCTTTGCCAACGCTGTCCATACTTTTTCCGAGATCATCGCCAAATGTTTTCATTCGCTCGCCGAAGCCTTTGAAATTCTTCTCAAATGCGTCGGCGTAAGATTTTCCGTTGTCACTTCCGTCCTTGGGGGCGTTTTCCTTGCCCTCACGGATAGAAGCGGCTGTTGTATCTATCGCATCGCCGACTGCGCCTGCGACAGCCTTTACAACGTCGCCTACGGTTGCTTTCTGACCGCTGTTTCCGACATTTTCTGCGCCGTTTGCGTTATCTTCACCGCCGTTTCCGACATTTTCCGCAGTATTTGCGTTCGTTTGCGGCTTAACATCACCATAATTGGGTGCGAAATACCTTGGGTGACCCTCGGGATATATTTCGCCGTCGTCGGAAGTGCTTGTATAGTAATCCTTCGAGAGCGAAATGCCCTCGCTGTTCGGCATCGGTATGCTCTCGGTATTGAGCAGCTCGTCAAGCGTAACGCCGTAAAGACGAGCCAGCAGGATAAGGTTATCGGTATCGGGTGAAGCCTCGGCACGTTCCCATTTCGAGACCGCCTGACGGGAAATGCCTATCTTTTCCGCAAGCTCCTCCTGCGAATAGCCGTTTTTCTTTCGCAGATTCTGAAGTCTGTTTGCTGTTTCAACGTTCATTTTCGTTCTCCTTTTCGCAAAAATTGATGTCACTGTAATTTTGAGCATTTATGTCACATAATAAAGTATCGGATCCCCCACAATATCAGCAGATGCAGCGGATAATATATGTAAAAAAACCATTTATTCAGAAATTCGTGTTTTTCCGACTTTTTTCCGCTGTAAAAAAACATAATGACAACACCCGAAGCCACCCACGGAATAACCGCATAAAAGCTGTGGAGCAGTGCATATCCGAGCCGTTCTTCCGCACTGTAAAAGCTTGGCAAATTCAGCGCAAAGAAAATAACGCACATTGTTATCCACGCAAAAGCCTGCTTTTTCCTGTCGCCTCTGCCGAATCTGAACAGTATTGCGGCTATCGGCAGGATAAATGCGCAGTCACACACTGCCGACAACAGCGTCAGTCCCAGCACGGACAGCACCTTTAGGAATTTGTTCAGCTTGCTGTCGATCACCGTCAGAATGCAAAGGCATATCAGAAAAGTGAACATAACGTTCAGCTGAAAATATCCCATTGCCAAGATGTATGGAATTTCCGATATCAGAGCAAAGATGAACAGCCGCTTCGCATAATTTCTTCTTGAACGGGTGTAAAAATAGCCCTCGACAAAGAAATAGCACATCGTTATCGAGGTGAAATACCCGATATCCTCGAATACCTCATACAGCACCGTTCCCGATGTCATAAGGATATGTGCAATGTGGTTGAACGTCATCAGAATTATCGCAGGATACTTTAGCTGATCTCGGTTCAGGACCTTTAAACTCTTTTCCATCGCTTTGCTACTTCCTCAAAATAGATTGCCAAAGTATTTTGGTATAAAGCAGGGAAAGCGTCAAGCAAAATTTTCTTTCCCGACCTTGATAAAGAGTATAGCACAGCGGCGGAAAAATATCTATACATTCGAGTTTGCATTTTGAAAATTGCGTGAAAAAGCGTGTCAACTATTGGTTGCAATGACGTATCTGCGTTGTTTTTCGTGGTCAGTCGATGTTGAATCTCTTTTTGAGGATATAAGAAGATACAATAAAAATTGCAGCAAAAAATATCACATTTATAATCAAAGTCGAGATGTAAGTTCCGCTTGCAAGCTTTGCAAGCTCTCTCATAACTATCTGAAAGCTTTCATCAGAAGTGATGTAATCGGGGTTATCGGATAAAATTTTCATTGTCGCAGCATTGAAATTCGACTTGCCCGATATCATATAAACTATAGACGAAAGAATGTTGCTTATTATCATAAGTCCCACATATCCGCCGATGCCTGCAAGAACTCTGTGCGAGCGGAAAAGATATCCGATATTGATAACAAATATCAGCGTCAGCATCAACGTTCCGGGGAAGATCAGCAGAAATGTAAGCAGATATATTGCAAAGGCTGGGTCGATTTCGATAACGTAACGTATCGGCGTCAGAAATCCTCTCCAGAAGCTCAATCCTCCCGCCGAAATAATGAGAGCAACTACGTCAACCGCTGCAATAGCGATCGCCCAGATATATTCCGTTATCAGACTTGAAAGGATATGAAGCACCGGGTTTGCAGGGATCGTATTCAGAAGATAGCCCTCGTCCGAGTACATTTTTTTCTGATAGCGGACTAAGGAAAAGATAAACGTCAGAAGTACAGCCGAACCGCAGAGTGTGATAAACGCCCCGACAAGCACCCTGAACAGCACTTTCCAGTCGCTGCTGTCGTCAAGGCTGCCGAATTTTACGTCCGCAAACCTTACCACGATCGAAATTAGAATCAACGCCGCCGCAGTTATCGCATATTTTTTATAATCGGCACGAATGTCATATTTTATAAGCTTTATCAGCATTTGTAGACCTCCCTGAAAAGTTCGTCAACGGATTTTCCGTACTCCTCCCGAATCTCATCTATCTCCTTGTGAAGATAAAGTTCGCCGTCCTTGATAAAAATAGCTTCGTCAAGGATATTTTCGATATCGCTGATAAGGTGCGTTGAAATTATCACGGTAGAATTTTCGCTGTAATTGCCGATGATAGTTTTTATGATAAAATCACGTGCCGCAGGGTCGATGCCGCCCATTGGCTCATCGAGCAGATAAAGCTCGGCTTCACGGCACATTACAAGGATAAGCTGTATTTTTTCACGCATACCCTTTGACATCGTGCGTATGCAGCTTTTAAGGCTTATGCCGAGGTCTGCGACCATTTTCTCTGCCTTTTCCGCTGAAAAATCCCCGTAAAAATCGGAGAAAAAGCCTATCGCTTCCTTTACGGTAAGGTCTGGGTTGAGGTACGTTCTCTCGGGAAGATAGGAAACTATCTTTTTCGTTTCCCTGCCGACAGGCTTTCCGTCAATAGTTATCTCGCCGAACATAGGCGTAAGCAGTCCTGCAAGAAGCTTGATAAAAGTGGTCTTTCCGCTTCCGTTCGAACCTAAAAGTCCGATTATCCTGCCCCTGCCGATAGAAACGCTGAAGTCATACAGCGCAACCTTGTTCCCGTATTTTTTTGTTATATTTCTGCACTCGACAAGCGAGCCTGCTTCATTGCACATCGTTTTCTCCCTTTCCCTCATTTTCCGTGTATTTTTTCAGCGCATCAAGAGCCGCTTCTTTCGAGTAACCAAGCTCTTCCATCTTTTTGAGGAAGTATTCAATATGCCCCACCGCAAGATCACGCCGAAGAGCGGCTATTTTTTCGGTATCATTCGTCACAAATCTGCCCGAAGTCCTCTGCGAGTAAAGCAGCCCGTCACGTTCAAGCTCGGACAACGCTTTCTGCATCGTGTTGGGGTTTACCTCTGCCTCAGCCGCAAGCTCACGCACGGGCAGTAGCTTGTCGCCTGCCTTGTATTCGCCGACAGCGACAGAAAGCATTATATGATCCATTATCTGTAGATATATCGGAGTATTATTGTTAAAATTCCATGGCATCTATCATAGGAAAGCCGTTCAGACGGCCGTTCCCTCAGTCAACTCCTTTCGTTTATTTTTGTACTAATCATATAATACAATTATACTCATACTTTTGTATTTGTCAATAGCTTTGACAAATAGTGTTGGGAGTGGTATAATATAAATATCTTACTTGACGATTGATCTTGACAATTAAATCTACGGAGGCTTTTATGACAGAACAAAAAAGAAATATCGATCTGATACCAATTAAAAAATTACTTATCACAATCGGCAAATCACTTTTATTCTTCATCGGCTGGGCATTGCTTGCAAGCTTCCTCCCTATCCCCGATTCATCGGACGGCGCAGTTTGGAGATTTTGGGCAGAGCTGATACCGCTTTTGGCAATAGTTATAATGACAGCTTTGTTTTGGTTCATCGAAAAGAAAAAAGTTCCGCTTAATATTGTTTCTTCGCCGCTGAAAGGTTCGGCTGTCGGCATAATTGCAGGAATAGTATGGCTCGGGGCGGCGGTCGTGATACTCATTTTAACGGGAACAATGACTATCGTTGGACATAATTCCGTTCCGATGCTTTGGCTGTGGATAATTTCCGTATTCCTGAACACAATTATGCAGGAAATGCTCGTGCGCGGATATTTGTATCAGCTTATAAAAGCAAATTACAACACTGTCGCTGCGGCTGTTGTCACAACGGCATTATTCACCCTTATGCACGGCGGAGCGTTTGAAGCAGGTATCATACCAGTGCTGAATATTGTGACAATGAGCCTGTTAATGACGGCGATTCTCGAATACACTCACTCGCTGACAGCGCCTATCATAATGCATTTTATATGGAACTGCGTTGGAGCGGTGATACTCGGCGGCGTTTCTTTAGCGGACGATTACCCTAACCTCTGCGTTACGGAATTTACGGGAAATGCTCTGCTGTCGGGCGGAGAGTTTAAAATAGAGGGAAGCGTAGTTGTTTCACTTCTGAATACTGCGCTCACTTTGGTATTTTTGTTTCTTGCGAAAAAAACTTCAAATAATCCAACCGAAAAGAGATAGAGAAAATGAACATTTACGATGCAATGAAGTACATAAACAGCTTTTCAAAGCTTGGAAAAGCCGTTACCGACCTTTCACGTTTCAAGCGTATAATGGACGCACTCGGCAACCCTCAGGACAGCCTTAAATTCGTCCACGTTGCGGGAACGAACGGCAAAGGCTCGACTGTGCGAATGATAGCGGGGGCACTCGCAGATGCAGGCTACAGAACGGGTGAGTTCACCTCGCCCTATATCAAGGTCTATAACGACCGCATACGCATAAACGGCGTGAACATCTCCGATGACGAGCTTGCCGCCATTGTTGCCGAGATACAGCCTATCATTGACGGGCTTGATATCGACTGCTCGCAGTTTGAAATTTCGACCGCAATAGCTTTTGTGTACTATGCCGCAAAAAAGTGCGATATCATCGTACTTGAAGCAGGACTCGGCGGTCTGCTCGACTGCACGAACATAATCAAAGACCCCGTTGTATCGGTCATAACCTCAATTTCGCTCGACCATACTAAGATCCTCGGCGATACTATTGAAAAGATCGCACGTCAGAAAGCAGGCATAATCAAAAACGGCTGTCCCGTTGTCCTCGCCTGCAATCAGAAGCGTGAGGCAGAGATAGTCATTCACGGAACTGCCGCCGAGAAGCTTTCCGACTTCGTAACGCCTGACCTTGACAAGCTGAAGATCGAAACCTGCGATGAAACGGGCAACCGCTTCCGCTACTGCGGCAGAGCCTACGAAACCAAGATGATCGGCAGACATCAGATAGACAACGCTCTTACCGCAATTGAAGCCTGTGAAGTTCTGCGCAGCAATGGATTCAAAGCGCTTGGCTTCAAAAATATTTGCAATGGCATAAAAAATGCGGTCGTTCCCTCACGCTGTCAGATACTCCGTGCCGACAAACCTCTCGTTATCATCGACGGCGCACATAACCCCGACGGAATGAGGTCGCTTGCCGATTTCGTCCGCACTATCGACCGTGAACCGAAAATAATGGTCTGCGGAATGATGGAGGACAAGGACTGGCAGACGGCTCTCGGCTTTATGACACGCTACATCGACTACGGAATATGCGTTGACGGCTTTGCACCGAGGACGGTGTTTGCGCCGAAGCTGGAGGAAATGTTCCGCAGCGGCGCAGTTATGAGCCTTAAAGACGCTGTTCCCCGTGCGATGGCTTTGGCAGGCGACAAGGGTATGGTCATTATCGCAGGCTCGCTCTATCTCGCATCGGCATTCCAGAAACTGATAGGTTAAGGTGCATTTATGACAAAGGAAACCTACGCAAAGCTCACCGGCGCAATGCGCAGAAACGCAAAGCTGACGCATCTGCTGAATATTCTTAACAAGGTGCTGACATACCTCATTTTTGCGGCATATCCCACAATACTTGTTTATCTTCTCATTAAAGACCGTGAACGCTTGCCTATGGCAATAGCTGTTCCTGCGGTAAGCTTCGTTCTTCTGAGTGTTTTCCGCAGAGCTGTGAATTTTCCCCGACCCTATGAGGTCTTTGAAATGCCGCCCGTTATCCCGAAAAACACAAGGGGCAGGTCGTTTCCGAGCCGACACGTTTTCTGTGTTGCGATAATAGGCATAACAGCGCTGTATTCACTTCCAAAGCTGCCCGTTATCGGGATAATTATACTTGTTATCGCAGTGCTTATGGCTGTTCTGCGTGTGTGCTCGGGAGTACATTTTCCCCGTGATGTTATCGTGGGATTCCTGTGCGGTGTGCTTATGGGTGCGGCAGGATATATAATTGCTTTCAAGGGTTGAATATGTCTGCGAAGTTCTGTTTTTACGATAAAAATAAACCTGTTTCCAAGGATCTATAATTCTTTGGAAACAGGTTTTTGTTTATTTTGAAGTATTTGGCAGCCGTCCTGACTTTTACGCTATAAACTTCCTCGGTCGGAACGGCGTTTCAAGCGTTCTCTTTACCCTGAACCAGAAGCTCGTTTCAAACTCTATCGGCTGAACGAATATCGACCTTATCCCCGAAAGGTTCGCACCGAGGATATCCGTGAATATCTGATCTCCGACAGCGCAGGTCTGCTTTCTGCTGACACCAAGCCGTTTCATAGCCTCTTTCATTCCCTTCGGGAGCGGCTTTCTGCCCTCGGGAACAAAGTCAAGTCCCAGTCTTTCGGCGAACGGAGCGACCCTCGGAGGGTGATTGTTCGACACGATGATAAGCCTTATCCCCTCGCCTTTCACGGCGGCGAGCCATTCGTCTATGCCCTCTATCGGCGTGGGATTGTTATGCGTTGTGAGCGTATTGTCAACGTCAAGTATCACCGCTTTGATGCCCATTTCCGTCAGCGTCTGCGGCGGTATATTCAGTATGCTTTTATATGCTTTGGTCGGTCTGAACAGCATTTTTCTCTCCTATTTGCGGTTTAATGTAGTCATCTTTATATTTATTGCTCATAACTCTTAGAACGATCGCTGCTATCAGGTCGATGCAGTAAATGAATGAACCTATCGACATAAATACCGCTGCACGTTTGCTTATTGCACCGGCTTTGCAGTTTTTTACGGCGCAGCCGACAGCGTGGATACCCGTCAGTGCAATTGTCACGAGGTCGATAGCGATCGCAAACATGATCAATCCTATTCCCCAGATGCTTGCAACTGTTCCCAGCATTCCCAAAATGAAATGAAAAATATAAGCAGGTATCTGAACCGCTTTTACAACAAGGTTCAGCGTTGCGGCTTTTCTCGGCGAAAGCTTGCTTATTGCTGCATAAAATGCGCCGAATACTGTGCTTATGAGCGTGAGCGCAAGATACACGATAACTGTTATCGGCAAAGCGTCACTTGACAGAAAGCTATCCGGCATTTTGTAGAACATTAACAGCAGTATCAGATATGCATACGGAAAAAGCATCAGCGGCAGCAGTCTTATGTAATTCATTTTGTTTCCTCCAAGTTGTCTGTTTTTCTAAAAAATAAGAACGGCGACAGTTTGACCCTGCCGCCGTTCTTGACTAAAGCGATAAATTATTAATATTTACGCTTACGAGCAGCTTCGGACTTCTTCTTACGCTTTACCGAAGGCTTCTCATAGTGTTCTCTTTTACGAACTTCAGCGATAACGCCGTCCTTAGCACAGCTTCTCTTAAAACGCTTAAGAGCAGTTTCCAAGGATTCGTTCTTACCAACACGAATTTCTGCCAATTTTATTCCCTCCCTTTGCCGCTCAGGCAGAGGATGATATAAGATATAACTACATTATTATACAATATAAATCCCGAATTGTCAAGGGTTATCCGAAAAATCCTGCACAAATTTGACGAGATTTTTTGTAAACAATGAGCTAAAATGCTTACTTTGCAACGATGTTTACTATCCTGCCCTTGACGTAGATCTCCTTGACGATGTTCTTACCGTCGAGGAAAGCCTTGACCTCGGGCTGTTCTTTAGCCTTTGCAAGAGCGGAGTCCTGCTCCTCGTCAACACCTACTGTTATCTTGCCCCTGAGCTTGCCGTTGATCTGAACTGCGATCTCGATGGTATCTACCTCGAGTTCCTTTTCGTCGTATGTCGGCCATGCTTCGTAGGCAATGGTCTTATCGTGACCGAGCCTGCTCCACATTTCCTCGCAGACGTGCGGAGTTACGGGAGAAAGGAGCTTTATAACTCCCTCTGCGTACTCCTTGGGGCATTTTCCTGCCTTATATGCGGCATTCATAAATATCATGAGCTGGCTGATAGCGGTATTGAAGGCGAGCGCCTCGAAGTCATCGGTGACCTTTTTAACGGTCTGGTGGTAAACTCTTGTGAGAGCGCCATCATTGTCATCGGTGAGGTTTGCAGGCTCGGTGAAGAAATTCCATACTCTTGTGATGAACTTCTTTGCGCCCTCGACACCTGCGCTGCTCCACGGCTTGGATACTTCGAGCGGTCCCATGAACATTTCATAAAGTCGGAGGGTATCTGCGCCGTAATCTCTTACGATATCGCTCGGGTTAACGACAAATTCGGGGAATCTCTTACCCATTTTGATACCGTTTTCGCCGAGGATCATACCCTGATGTACGAGCTTTTTGAACGGCTCCTTTGTCGGTGCAAGTCCCTTATCGTAAAGATATCTGTTCCAGATACGGGAATACATAAGATGACCGACTGCGTGTTCGGGTCCGCCGATGTAGAGGTCAACGGGCATCCAGTGCTTCAGAAGCTCCTGATCTGCGAACTCTTTATCGTTATTGGGGTCGATATATCTGAAATAGTACCAGCTTGAACCTGCCGAACCCGGCATTGTGGAGGTCTCTCTTGTACCCTTTATGCCGTTCTTATCGTATTTTTTCCACTCGACAGCATTTTCAAGAGGTGCTTTGCCGTTCTTGCCCTTATAATCCTCAAGCTCGGGGAGAATGAGCGGAAGCTCCTCATCATCAAGGACATGTATCTTGCCGTCCTCGGTATGAACGACGGGAACAGGCTCGCCCCAGTAACGCTGACGTGCAAATATCCATTCTCTGAAATGATAATTTGTCGTGCGCTTTGCAACACCCATTTTTTCAAGCTTGCAGGTGATGGCTTCCTTTGCTTCCTCAACGGTAAGACCCGTGAATTCCTCGGAGTTAATGAGCTTATAGCCCTTGCCGAGATAGTCACCCTTTTCAAAGGCTTTTTCGGAAACATCGACATGACCGAGCTTTTCATCGCCGTCGATGACCTGTATCATATCGATATTGTGTGCGACAGCATATTCAAAGTCACGCTGGTCGTGTGACGGAACAGCCATAACTGCACCCGTGCCGTAGCTTGCAAGAACGAAGTCGCCGATGAACATTCTGACTTCCTTGCCGTTCACGGGGTTGATGCAGGTAACGCCCTTAAGCTCGCAGCCCGACTTGGTCTTATTGAGCTCGGTACGATCCATATCATTCTTTTTGAGCGTTTCGTCGATATAAGCCTGAACCTCGTCCTTATTGGTGATGCGGGGCATAAGCGACTTGACGATATCTCCGTCGGGGGCAAGCACCATAAATGTGATGCCGTAGATGGTTTCGATACAGGTGGTATAGATGCTGAATTCTCCGCCGCCTACAATATCGAACTTTACCTCAACGCCCGTGGACTTGCCTATCCAGTTGCGCTGCATCGATTTTGTGGATTCGGGCCAGTCGATCTCATCAAGACCCTCCAGAAGCTTTTCGGCAAAGGCTGGCTGATCTATTACCCACTGCTTCATATTTTTTCTGACAACGGGATAGCCGCCTCGCTCGGACTTTCCGTCAATGACCTCATCGTTGGAAAGCACCGTTCCAAGCTCCTCGCACCAGTTTACGGGCATATCGACATACTTTGCATAACCGTCAAGGTAGAGCTGCTTGAAGATCCACTGTGTCCATTTATAGAATTTCGGGTCGGAGGTCGCTATCATTTTTGACCAGTCATAGTCAAAGCCAAGCTCTTTGAGCTGCTTTGAGAATGTTTTTATATTTTCCTGCGTAAAGCCGTTCGGGTGATTGCCCGTTGTTACGGCATACTGCTCTGCCGGAAGACCGAATGAGTCGTATCCCATTGGGTGAAGAACGTTGTAGCCCTGCATTCTTTTCATACGGGAAACGATATCTGTAGCGGTATAGCCTTCGGGGTGTCCTGCGTGAAGACCAACGCCCGAGGGGTACGGGAACATATCGAGAACATAATATTTCGGTTTGGAGAAGTCCCAGACATCTGTCTTGAAGCACTCATTCTCCTCCCAGTATTTCTGCCACTTTTTTTCGATCGAGGCAAAGTCATAGCGTTCTGCCATTTATATCAATCCTTTTCAAAAATATTACTTTATCCAAGCGGAAATGTCAACTTCTTCGCCGTCCGCCCAAAGTCTTTCAAGATTGTAGAATTCTCTCTGATCTCTTGAAAAAACGTGTACGATGATATCCGAATAATCGAGGATTATCCAGTTTGAGCCGTTGTTGCCCTGAACGCTGTGCGGCTGGATCCCCTGCTCACTGAGCTTGAAGTCAACTTCATCGGCGAGCGCTCTCGTCTGAGTGGAGTTCGTACCGTCCGCAATAACGAAATAGTCGGCAAGAATGGAGATATTCCCGATCTTTATTACCTTTATATCTTCTGCCTTTTTGCTGTCAAGCGCCTTAACGGCGATCTCAAGTATCTGCTGCTGTGTAAGCTCTGCCATCTTATTCCTCCGTTTTTCTGCAAATTTCCGTATAGTAATTGTAAGCTTCAAGCGTTTGTGTCGGGATAAGCGAACCCTTTTCCATGACCTCGCTTATCGAGTGCTTTACAGCTTCGAGTATTGATTTTTTGATATCGTCAAAAGCCATTTTTCGGAACTTTTCAACGTCCCTGAAGCTTCGTTCGGCCGAAACAAGGTCAGCCATATAGACTATCTCTTCAAGCTCGCTCATTGCCGCTCTGCCCGTTGTATGGTAGCGTATGGAGTTGAGGAAGTCCTCACTTGTAAAACCGAACACGGTCTCGGCGTAGTATGCTCCTGCGACTGCGTGGTAGAGTGCAGGCGTTTTCAGTTCCGCTTCGCAGACGTTCCTGCGTGATTTTTTCACCATTGCAAGCTGTTCGGCCTGCGGAAGCTCCTTGCAGCAGTCGTGAACAAGTCCTGCCGTATAAGCCTCGTTCGGGTCTTTGTAGCCGTGCGCTTCGGCAAGCTTTTTCGCCATATCGGCAACATTCAGACTGTGTGTAAAGCGCTTTTTTGAAAGTCTGATGCTTAAAATATCTGTAAGCTCCGCATCGGAATACATTTTATCAGTCCTTTATTCGTTCGTAAATGCGATTTTCCTCTATATATTCTACTACATTTTTATCCATATAGCAAGATAAATCGCAATTTTTTATAATTTTTTCACGAATTTCCGATGAAGAAAGCTCAAACGCCGAAATTTCCGTGACTATGACCTTTCCGAATCGTGAAAGCTGCGCAGCCTTTTCCCGAAGCCGTTCAATATCGCTGCCGCCGTTCTCCCTTGAAGCCGCAATGACCGTACACATTTTCAGAATGTCCTGCCATTTATGCCATTTATCGAATGAGAGCAGCATATCGCTCCCCATTATGAAGAAAAGCTCATCTTCGGGGAATTCGCCGTGAAAATGCTCCACCGTGTTCACGGAATAGCTCACCTCGGACTGCGAAAGCTCCCAGCCGCTCACCGTCACATACGGCAGCTTTGCAAATGCGAGCCTGCACATTTCCAGTCGGTCTTTTCCGTCTGCGACAAATCCTGCGCTGTCCTTTTTGAAAGGCGAAATGAATGTCGGAATAACGTAAACACGGTCAATGCCGTTCTTTTCCGCCGTTTCCTTAACAAGATTGACATGACCGTTGTGGACGGGGTTGAAGCTGCCGCCGAATAACGCAATTCTGCTCATATCAGAACTTTATCTTCGGGTTCTGCGGATTGCGCTTGAAAAGGACTATCTTGTTTCCGATTACCTGAACGACCTCGGACTTGGTCTTTTCCGCAAGCTCCGCAGCAGCCTCCGCAGGGGAAAGCATTGCGCCCTCGAGGACCTTCATCTTTATTATTTCTCTTGCTTTGAGTGCATCACTGACCTGAATAACGAGTGTGTCAACGATGCCGTTTTTGCCGACCTGCAAGATCGTATCTTCTGTGCTTGCGATACTTTTAAGTGCCGCTCTCTGTTTGCTTGTAAGCATATTAAAAATTCCTTTCGTTTGACCAATGAATTACATATTATAAGTTATCGTTGCGGAGACCATCAATGTCAGCATAGTCATTCTCCTTTTATATATTTCAAGGGGTTATATAGACTATCGTTTTTGAACTGAGCCAGATAAGCACGATCCCCAAAACAATAAAGCCGCCCGTCATTGCTCCGAAAATAACGGTATTCGTTTTAAGAAGCTTTTTCCTATCCGATCTGTCTGCACCGCATTTTATATATTTTACCAGAAACACGATAAAACACACCGCCGCTGTCAGCGGAACGCCGAATATTGCCAGAATGCTTGCAATGCTGAACAGTATCTCATAGATCCCACTTACATACTGCATGATCATTCTCCCTTTATCCGTGCTTCAAACTTGCGGAGTGCATCGGCACGGTGGCTTACCTTGTCCTTTTCCTCTGCGGAAATTTCCGCAAACGAGCGGTCGCCGTACATAAATATCGGGTCATAGCCAAAGCCGTTCGTGCCTTTCTTTTCGTAACCGATCTTACCCTCACACGTTCCCTTTACGGTGAAGCTTTCACCGTTTTCATCGATGTAGCATACAGCGCATACAAATCTTGCCGTGCGCTTTTCATCGGGAACGCCCTCCATTTTGGAAAGCACCTTTGCACAGCGCTTACCCTCCTCGGCATAACGTGCGGAGTAAATTCCCGGCTCGCCGCCGAGTGCATCGACCTCCAGTCCGCTGTCATCTGCGATAACGGGGAGATGTGTTATATCGTAAGCTGCTTTTGCCTTTATATAAGCGTTCTCCTCGAAGGTTGTTCCCGTTTCGTCCGCTTCGATATCTGCGCCGGCTTCGGACTGGGTGATGACCTCATAGCCGAGCGGTTCAAGTATCTCACGGAACTCACGGAGCTTGTTTTTATTGTTCGATGCAAGTATTATTTTCATTATTCATTATCCTCGCTGTCTTTTTTCTTTTTGCCGAATGTGATCTCTTTGAAAAGGAAGCCGAACTTGCCATCTTTAAGGCTCTTCTTCTGCTCGGGGACTTCCTCGGCAGGCTCTTCGCTTTCCGTTTCGGCTTCATCGGAAGTATCATCGGTTATTTCTTCATCGTCCGTTTCTGATGCTTCGGGCGCTTCGTTTTCCTCTGCTTCCTCGGTGCTTTCCTCAACCGTTTCTTCAAGCTCTTCCGCAGCATCGTCAATGGTTATCTCATCGGTAATATTCTCGGAAAGAACAGGCTCGTTCCCGATTTCTTCCGCAGTTTCCGCAGCTTCGGTATTTTCAGCCGTTTCAGCTGCTTCAACAGTTTCCGCAGCTTCATTTTCTTCCGACGCTTCTTCATCGGTCAGACGCTCATAGTTATAATCGAAGTCGTTCTCATTATCGAACAGAGCCTCGACGAAGTCGTGAGCATTGAACTCCTGCAGGTCGTCAAGCTTTTCGCCAACGCCGACAAGCTTTACGGGGATACCGAGTTCGTTGTGTATCGAAATGATGATGCCGCCCTTTGCGGTTCCGTCAAGCTTTGTGAGGACGATACCCGTGATATCTGCAACCTCGCTGAAAAGCTTTGCCTGATTTACGGCGTTCTGTCCCGTTGTTGCATCGAGGACAAGGAGCGTTTCGAGCGAACAGCCTTCGCCCTGCTCGTGAATGATGCGGCTGATCTTTCTCAGCTCGTCCATAAGATTTTTCTTGTTGTGAAGTCTGCCTGCGGTGTCGCAGATAAGAACGTCAGTACCTCTTGCTTTGGCGGCTGTAACAGCGTCAAAAACTACTGCGGCAGGGTCGGAACCCTCGGCGTGTTTTACGATGTCAACGCCTGCACGTTCCGTCCATATCTGTAACTGCTCGATAGCGGCGGCACGGAAAGTATCGGCTGCGGCAACGAGTACCTTTTTGCCATCGTTCTTATACTTCGCCGCAAGCTTTCCTATGGTGGTGGTCTTGCCTGCGCCGTTTACGCCGATAACGAGAATGACGGACGGCGTTGTGGAGGTATCGATCTTCTTATCCTCGCCGAGCATTTCTTCGATGATATTTTTAAGCTCCGCTCTGGTTTCATCGGGAGTGGTGAGCTTCTTAGCCTTTACCGATGCACGGAGCTTTTCAACTATCGAAAGCGAAGTTTCAACGCCAATATCGCAGGTGATGAGGACTTCTTCAAGCTCGTCAAAAAAGTCATCGTCGAGCTGCTTGTGTGCGCCGAAAAGTGCGCCGATCTTGCTCATCATCGAGTCTTTGGTTTTCCTTACGCCCTCGGCGATCTTACTGAAAATGTTCATATTCAAGACCTCACTTTGATTTTGGTTTTGCTATCAGTTTGCATCAACATTCTGCGGCGGCTGTTCAAGTCGGAGTATCTTTGAGATGCCCTTTTCCTGCATAGTTACGCCGTACATTACGTCTGCTTCGTCCATTGAGCCACGTCTGTGCGTTACGAGGATAAACTGCGTTGTATCGGTGAATTTGCGGAGATACTGCGCATACTTCGTAACGTTTATGTCATCGAGCGCCGCTTCGATCTCGTCAAGGATACAGAACGGCGCAGGTTTTATCTTAAGTATCGAGAAATAAATGCATATCGCAACGAATGCCTGCTCACCGCCCGAAAGAAGCGAGAGGTTGTTGATGACCTTTCCCGGAGGTGCGACCTTTATTTCGATACCCGATTCGAGAACATCTTCGGGGTCGGTGAGGGTAAGCTCCGCACGTCCGCCGCCGAAAAGCTCGACAAATATCTGCTTGAAGTTTTCGTTTATTTGGTTAAAGCTGTCGGAGAACTGTCTGCGCATCGTTTCTGTGAGTTCTTCAATGAGCTTTTCAAGTTCACGCTTTGAGCTTTCAACATCATTGAGCTGTCCCGACATAAATTCGTAACGCTCCGACACCTCTTTGTACTCTTCGATAGCGGCAACGTTGACATTGCCGAGCGCACGGATCTTCTGCTTTATCTCCGCAAGGTCACGCTGGATCACGAGCAGATTTTCCACGGGCTTTGCAAGCTTCACCGCCTCGGAAAGATACAGTTCATACTGCTCCGCCATATCTGCGATTATCTTGTCATAAGCGCCCTGAACGGAGGTTTTGCGCTCTTCGAGCCTTGTCACCTCACGGCTGAATTTTTCCTTGCTGTCGTTCAGCTCACGGACCTGTCTGCGCTTTTCGTTAGACTTCTGCTCCATTGTGTGGCTCTCGGAGCGAAGTTGTGCGATGCGGTCGTTTATTCCTGCGGCTTCGTCCTTTGCGCCCGAAAGCTTTGCATTGAGCGCTTCGATCTCAGCCTGCTTTTCTTCAATAAAACGGTTCTTTTCATCGAGTTCGACAACGAGCCTTGCGCTGCTGCTGCCTATCTCCTGCGACTGCGCTTCAAGGCGCGCTATCTCACCCTTTATTGCTTCGATGTCCTTTGTTATCTCGGTCTCACGAAGCTTTAATTCGGACATTTTTTCGGAAAGTGCTTCACGCTTTTCCTGCATCTGCCTGCGCTGTTCTTCGTTTTCGGAAACGCTCTTTTCCTTTTCGGCGATTTCGTTTTCGACCGACTTCAAAGCTTCTTCGGCTGCCTTTACAGCGGCTTCGCTCTCGGAAATTCTGTTTTTAAGCGCATTTTTCGCATCTTCCGAACCCGAAAGCTGTTCCTCGTTCTGCACTGTCATTACGTCGATACGTTTCAACTCCGATTCAAAGCGAATTTTATCCGCCGCAACAACGGAAAGCTCCTCCTTTGCGCCCTCGATGTCGAAACCGAGCTTGTCGGTCTCGCTTTTCAGCTTTTCAGCCGAGGTGCGAAGCTCGTTGAGCTTTGTCTGGAGTGCATTTTTCTCGTTGGTGAGCTTTTCAATGTCGTTCTTTCGTGTGAGAACGCCGCTCGACTTTGAGACCGAACCGCCCGTGAACGAACCGCCTGCGTTGATGACCTGACCGTCCAGCGTTACGATACGGAATTTGTAGCCGTACTTCTTTGCGATGAGCGTTCCGAGGTCGATATCCTCCGCAATAACTATACGTCCGAGGAGCGAATTGTAAACGCCCTCAAATCTCGGATCGAACTTTACAAGGTCGACTGCGAGTGCAACAAAGCCGTCGCATCGGTCAAGACCGTTTTCGTTAAGGCGGTTTCCCTTGACGGAGGTTAGCGGCAGGAATGTTGCTCGTCCTGCTTTTGTCTCCTGCAAAAGTCGGATCCCACGCTTTGCGATATCTTCATTTTCGACAACGATGTTCTGCAAAGCACCGCCCATTGCAGTCTCGATCGCAACACTGTACTTTGAGTCTACCTTGATAAGCTGTGCGGCAGAGCCGTAAACTCCGCTCAATTGTCCCGACTTTGAAGCTTTGAGTATCTGCTTTACCGAGTGCGCAAAGCCCTCCATGCTGTTTTCAAGGTCGGCGAGCATACGAATTCGCTGGTCTTTGTCACGAATAGAGAAGTTCATCTCTTCGAGCTGCTTTCTTGCCGCTTCGAGCTTCTCTTTTCGTGCGGCATAAAGCTTTGAGATACCGCCGATGCGGTTGTTCAGTTCCTCGGTCTTTTCCTCGATGAGCGCAAGTCCGTCAGTACATTCGTCTTTCTCACGCTTTAAGTCTTCGAGTGCGGAGCGGAGCGTTTCTTCCCTGCTGTCGGCGGATTCGAGCTGTGCTTTCATATCCTCGGCGTTCTGCTTGCCCGTTGAGATAGAAACGCCGTATTCGGACTGCTTTATATATAATTTGTTGAGTTCGTTCTGGACTTGTGCCGACTTGCTGTCGAAGCTGTCTTTTTCGGAGGAAGCCTTGGAAAGCTCCTCGCTGACGGTGACGTAATCTGTGCGTGTCTGTTCGAGTTCAGCCTCGGCATTTTTTATTGCGGCAAGCTTTTCTTCAGTAGCCTTGCGGTTTTCCTCGCCCGTGTTTTCGGAGAGTGCCTGCTGCTTTTTTATTTCATCGATATCATCGTTTGCGTGGCGAATTTCGTTCTCGCAAACGGCAATATCGGAATGTATCTGCGTGTTTGCACGTTCCGATTCGAGTATGCGGTTTCGCAGTTCTTCCGTGCGGAGAGTGTTTTCCTGCATATTTTCGGAAAGCTGTGTAAGCTCTTCTTCAAGCCTTGAAATATCGGCTTCAACGCCGTTATATTCGTTCGTGCTGATAAGGAGCTTGTCGGAAATTTCGTCGAGGTTTTTCTTCAAGTCGTCAAGCTGACGAACCCAGACGGTAATTTCGAGCGACTTTTTCGTTTCGGAATATTCGATGAATTTTTCCGCCTTTTCCGACTGTATGCGGAGCGGTTCAACTCGGCTTTCGAGTTCGCCGATGATATCGCGCAGACGGAGAATATTTTCCTGCGCTGCTGCAAGCTTTCGCTCTGCCTCGGCTTTTTTATAGCGGAATTTTGAAATGCCTGCCGCTTCTTCAAAAATTTCACGGCGTTCGCCCGACTTTGCGGAAACTATCTCGGCAACACGTCCCTGACCGATTATCGAATAGCCGTCACGTCCGAGACCCGTGTCCATAAAAAGCTCGCAGATATCCTTCAGACGAACCTGTGCGCCGTTTATCATATACTCGCTTTCACCGCTGCGGTAAAGCTTTCTTGTGACCGAGACCTGCTCGGACGGTATCTGCAGAATTCCCCTGTTGTTGATGATGTTGAGCGTTACCGATGCAAAGCCCATAGGCTTGCGGAACTGCGTACCCGAGAAGATAACGTCCTCCATTTTTCCGCCTCGGAGCGTCTTTGAGGACTGCTCGCCGAGAACCCAGCGCACAGCATCGCCGATATTCGATTTTCCGCTTCCGTTAGGGCCGACTACCGCCGTTATACCCTTGTCAAATGTAAGCTTTATCTTATCGGGAAAGGACTTGAAGCCCTGTAATTCCAATGATTCGAGATACATTTATATGCTCCGTTTCATCTAAATTTGCGTTATGCGGATATCAAAGAGCTTTTCTATGCTCTTATCCGCAGTTATCTTTATATCAAAACCTTGCTTTTTAAAATATTCAGTGTTGCATTTTTTCTGACCGACAGCCATGCTGACAGCTTTCGGCGAAACAAAAACCTCGTACCTGCCCTTTTCACCGAGCAGCTTTTCGATAGCCTTGCGGAAACGTATTCCAAGACAAATTTCACGCATCGCAGGGTGATAATACCCTCCGACAGCATGACCCTCGACATTTTCCGAAGCGTGAAGTCCGAGCCGTATTATCCTTATGCCGCTCTGCTCGAACATCTCCATCAGCCCTGCGCAAAGCTCCGCTTCTTCATCGAACGGAACGGGGTCATATACCCCACTCTGATATAAGTCGGCAAGCTTAGTTCCGCCAAGTATCACAGTTGGGTATATCCTCACCGTTGCAGGCGAAAGCTTTATCAGCTCCTCCGCAGTGCAGATATCGTCCTCGGGCGAAGCACCGTAAAGTCCCGTCATCATCTGCAGTCCGAGTTCAAAGCCGTACTCTTTTATAAGCTTTGAAGCGTTCCGAACATCGTCCGCAGTGTGTCCCCGATCGTTCATCGCAAGAATATCGTCACGCATCGACTGCGCACCGAGTTCTATTGCGGTGACATTGTATTTTTTCAATATGTCAAGCACTTCGCAGTCGATCTTGTCGGGGCGGGTCGAAATTCTTATCCCGATAAGACCGTATTCCTTTATAAAAGGCTGTGCGGCTTCGAGCAGGGAGATCATATATCCCCTTTCGACAGCAGTGAAGCTTCCGCCGAAGAAAGCTATCTCCGTTTCGTGCGGATTTGTCAGCTTCGGGCAGGCTTCTTCGAGAATTTTTACTACAGCGTTCGCATCAGGCGGTTCTTCCGTGCTGCTTATCGTGCGCTGATTGCAGAACGAGCAGCAGTTCGGGCAGCCTTTGTGCGGAATGAAGATCGAGATATTGCTGTGCGTCATACCTTGTAGCCCATAAGCTCGAGAGCTTCTTTCGCAGCCATTTGTTCAGCCTGCTTTTTGCTGTGACCCTCACCCGTTCCGATAACGTTCGAGTTGAGCATTACCTGAATTACGAACACACGGTTATGGTCGGGACCCGTCTGCGATTTGAGGAAGTATTCTACCTTTTCCTCACGGTTGCGCTGGATAACTTCCTGCAGAATGGTCTTGTAGTCGCCGTTGGAACGGTTCCTGTACCTGTCGATATCTTCGGGCATAAAGCCGAGGACGTACTTTCTTGCTTCGTCAAGTCCGCCGTCAAGGAAAACCGCCGCAATGACAGCCTCAAACGCATCGGAAACGATAGACGGGCGTTCTCTGCCGCCGCTGTTTTCCTCACCCTTGCCGAGGAGGATATGCTGACCGAGATCTATCTTCTTTGAGAATTCAAAGAGCGCAGTTTCGCATACGAGCGATGCTCTTATCTTCGTAAGATCGCCCTCGGGAAGATGCTTGAAGTGCTTGAAAAGATACTCCGAAACAACTATCGAAAGCACACTGTCGCCGAGAAATTCAAGGCGCTCGTTTGAGTTGCGCGAGTTCTTGAATTCGTTTGCGTAGCTTGAATGGGAAAGCGCTTCGTGAAGAAGCTCCTTGTTCTTGAATGTATATCCTATCTTTTTTTCAAACTCCGAAAAATCCATTTTTGTGCAGTCCTTTCCGATCGGCTCGCAAAAAAAGCAGCCGACCTTTAGTTTGAAAATAAATATGTAATTACTCTGCCGATCCGGCTTTGAGCTTTTCTATCGAGCGTGAAATTTCGCCGATAACGTCACCCTCAACGCAGTTCTTAGCCTGACGGATCGCATTGTAGAAAGCGTTTGCGTCCGAGCTGCCGTGAGCCTTTATAACGGGCTTTGAAATGCCCATAAGAACAGCACCGCCGACTTCGGAATAGTCCATTTTTTTTCGGAATGCTGCGACCTGCTTTTTCATAAGCAGATATGCTATCTTTGAACCAAGGCTGCTCATGAACATACCCTTGAGCGTGTGCGCAAAGTATGAACCCATACCCTCGTAAAGCTTCAGCGCAACATTGCCCGTGAAGCCGTCCGAAACAGCGACCTGACAAACGCCGAGCGGAATATCACGGGCTTCGAGGTTTCCGTAAAAATTTATAGGTGCTTTTCTGAGCATCGCATAAGCCTCTTTGTCCATTTCTCTGCCCTTTGTGTCCTCTGCGCCGACATTGATAAGACCGACCTTCGGTGACTTAACGCCGAGGACCTTTTCCATATAGCAGCTGCCCATAATGCCGAACTGAACGAGCGCTTCGGGGCGGCACTCAACATTCGCACCTGCGTCAATGAGCATTATATAGCCGTTGTCGGCAGGCATTATCGGAGCAAGTGCGGCTCTTTTTATTCCTTTAAGACGCTTTGCGATAAAAGTTGCGCCGACAACGAGCGCACCCGTGCTGCCTGCGGAAACGAAAGCGTCACCCTCGCCGTCTGCGAGTGCTTTAAGTCCGACAGCCATTGAACAGCCTGCGTGTTCCTTTAAAATAGAAGTAGGCTCTTCGTGAATGTCGATGACCTCTTCCGTGTGCTTTATCGAAATTCGGTCAAGCGAAATATTGTTTGCGGCTGCAAAGCTTTTTATCCTGTTTTCATCACCCGTGAGGACAATGTCAACACCGAGCTTTTCAACAGCCATAGCCGCACCCTTGATGACTTCATCGGGTGAATGATCTCCGCCGAATGCGTCAACGATTATCTTCATTGTTTTTTCTCCTCTTGATCTTCTCATTTAAAAATTTAGTGAATCCGATATCTGTCTTTTCGCTTTTCGGAATAACATACTCCGTGCCGTTTTCCGTCCTGATGATGAAGTGACCTTTTGTGTCACGGTATCCGTTCAGCTTTTCATAAGGAAAATAAGCCGCAAAGCTTTCTTCGCATACAAGAAAACCGTCCGTGTAAAACTCATAGAGCCGTGTTTTTTCACCATTTTCGGAGAACGCTTTGCGGGCAGAGCGTTTTATTCCCGAAAGCGAAAATATTCCCGACAAAAATGCAAGTCCCGATATTATCGTGATAAGAAAATATCCTGCGATCGCCGAAAGCACCGCCATAACAAAAGCGACCGCTGTTACAACAGTTTCCGACCGGGCCGCCGACTTTTTTTCACATAATATCTCGTCAAGTCCATACTCCGTTTCAAGGCTGTAGACCGCAGGTGCGGCACTTCTGAGCTTTATTTTGACCTTTCCCATAAGCCGCCTCCTTATATGGTCTTGACTGTGAATTTTCCGCCGAGCTTGTTTTCCATTACCGCTCGCAGGAGCTTTTTCTGCTCATCGGAAAGCTCACCTTTCGGGATAAGATAGGTCTTTCCGTCATTGCGGAACAGCATAACTTCGAGCGTGTTCTCAACGCCCCTCACGATGCGTTCATAGCTTTCGTTAACGCCCTCATACTCACTCGCAAACGTGAAATGGTGACGGTAAAAATTATATGTGCAGTTTCCGCTGCCGTTGGGAGCTTTGCGAACCGCTCTGCTGACCTTTTGTGCATTCAGAAACATTTCAAGTGCGATAAGAAGTGCAAATACAACATACGAGACCGCAAGCATCGGTTGACCTGCCGCAATTGCAGCAAGAACTATCTGCAAAACGATAAGAACGGCAAGTATCGCACCTATCACCGCAAAAATATAAGTTCCGCCGCTTTTGAAAAGCATCGTCTGTTCAAGCTGTTTAAAATCCTTTTCGCCGCAGTTCACGGTGAAGCTGACGAGTGGCTCTTTGCCCTTATCATCGGGGAAATCAAAGGAAACATTCATCTCTGTTCCTCCATAGCCGCATCGAATGCTTTAAGCGCTCTGTCTGCAATGACCTGATAGCGCTGCTGCTTGTCCTTTATCCGCTCGCCGATGTCGGGGAGAATTCCCATATTTGCGCCCATCGGCTGGAAATTCTCAACGCTTTCATCGGAGATATAAGCCGAAAGCGCACCGAGCATCGTTTCTTTCGGCAGTGAGAGCGATGGCTTTCCGAGCAGCTTTCGTGCAAGATTTTTTCCTGCGATTATACCGCTTGCGGCAGACTCCATATAACCCTCAACGCCCGTTATCTGACCTGCGAAGAAAATTCTTCCGTCCGAACGAAGCGAAAAATCGCTGTTCAGAAGCTTCGGCGAGTTGAGGAACGAGTTTCTGTGCATTACGCCGTAGCGCAGAAACTCGGCATTTTCCAATCCCGGTATAAGCGAGAACACACGCTTCTGCTCGCCGAATTTGAGGTTCGTCTGGAAACCGACAATGTTGTACATCGTCCCCGAACTGTTCTCTTTACGAAGCTGAACAACGGCATAAGGGCGCTTTCCCGTCACGGGGTCGGTCAGCCCGACAGGCTTCATTGCGCCGTAGCGCATCGTTTCCTCACCACGCTTGGCGAGGACTTCGATCGGCATACAGCCCTCATAAACGGTGAAGCTGTCGTTCTTGTTGTGAAGCTCCTGCGGACGGTCGAACTCGTGGAGCGGAGCGGATTCCGCATTGATTATTGCATTGTAAAATGTGAGGTATTCTTCCTTTGTGAAAGGGCAGTTGATATAATCATCGTCACCTCTGCCGTATCGTGCTGCAAAGAACGCCCTGTTCATATCGAGCGAATCAAAGGAAACTATCGGGGCGGCAGCATCGTAAAAGCTGAGATATCCGCCGCACGATCCGCTTATGCTCTCTGCAAGTCCGTCCGAGGTGAGCGGTCCTGTCGCAATGATGACGTTCCCCTCGGGTATCTTTGTGACCTCTTCGCTGTGGAGGGTGATATTTTCGTGCGACTTTATTTTTTTCGTCACAAGGTCGGAGAAAAGCTTTCTGTCTACCGCAAGCGCGCCGCCTGCAGGGACAGCTGTTTCCTCTGCGCAGGGGACTGTGAGCGACCCCAAGCGGCGCATCTCCTCTTTGAGCAGACCTGCCGCCGAATTTACCCTTGAAGCTTTGAGCGAATTTGAGCATACAAGCTCCGCAAAGCCCTCATATTTATGCGCAGGAGAGAACTTTTTCGGCTTCATTTCGTAAAGGTCAACGTGTATGCCTGCTTCTGCAAGCTGCCACGCCGCCTCACAGCCTGCAAGACCTGCGCCGATAACTTTGACGTTATTCATATTTTATTTATCCTTGAAAACCTTTGGATTTTGTGCGTATAATTCGATATATCCGCAGCTTGGACAGCCAAAGCAGTCAATGCCGCTGCATTTGTTGCCGTCAAGCAGCTTTTTATCCATATTCGCCACGTTCAGCACGCCGCCTACAGCAGCCGATATGACAGCTTTTTTCATTTCTGTTTTACACTTCGGACAATCCATATTACTTATCCTTTCGTACAGCAACTTCGTAGCCGCAGCCTTCCTTTAAGCAGAAAAGCTTGCCGCCCTTTTTGAAGAGCGTTGTGCCATCGTTGCACTTCGGGCATTTATCGGAAACGGGAGTGTCCCAAGTCATAAAGTCGCAGTTCGGATTATCCTCGCAGCCGAAATATTTTTTGCCCTTTTTGGACTTTTTCTGGAGAACCTTTTTGCCGCACTTAGGACAAACGCCGCCGGTCGGCTTGATGATCTTCTTCGTGTTCGTACATTCGGGGAATCCAGAGCAGGCAAGGAACTTTCCGAACCTGCCTATCTTTATTACCATCGGCTTGCCGCAGACCTCACATACCTCGTCCGTTTCCTCATCGGGAACTTTGATTCGCTTGCCGTCCATATCGGTCTCAGCCTTTTTGAGCGTTGCATCGAAATCATCGTAGAAATCGTGCAGGGTCTGTACCCAGTCAGCCTCGCCCGTTTCGACCTTATCGAGGTTGCTTTCCATATTCGCCGTGAATTTCGTATCAACGATATGCTTGAAGTGGTCTTTCATGACCTGCGTTGTCACTATGCCAAGTCCCGTCGGTTTGAGCTGCTTTCCGTCACGCTCGACATAGAAGCGGTTGGTGATAGTCGAGATAGTCGGAGCATAGGTTGACGGTCTGCCGATGCCGTTTTCTTCAAGCGCCTTGATGAGCGTTGCTTCGGTATATCTTGCAGGCGGCTGTGTGAAGTGTTGGTTGCCCTCGATAGCTTTGAGCTTGAGCTTGTCGCCCTTTTCGATAACGGGGAGGACTTTGTTTTCCTCGTCGTCCTTTGTTTCCTCATAGAGAACGGTAAAGCCGTCAAACTTCACCGAGAAGCCCGTTGCCTTGAATGTGCAGCCGTTTGCATCGATAGCTGCGGAAACCGTATCGAGCGATGCGCTTTCCATCTGGCTTGCGATGAAGCGTTCCCAGATAAGGCGGTAAAGCTTGAACTGCTCGGGAGTAAGGCTGTCTTTTATCTTTGCGGGAGTAAGCTCGGGCATGGACGGACGGATAGCTTCGTGGGCGTCCTGAGCGCCTGCTTTGGTCTTGTATATCTTCGGTGTTGAGGGGACGTACTTTTTGCCGTAGACCTCCTCGATATATTTATAAGCCGCAGAACGGGCTTCATCGGAGATACGCAGGCTGTCGGTTCTCATATATGTGATAAGACCGACTGCGCCCATATTTTCAATTTCAACGCCCTCATAAAGTGTCTGCGCTGTTTTCATCGTTTTTGCAGCGGCAAATCCAAGCTTCTTTGAAGCCTCCTGCTGCATTGTCGAAGTCGTGAACGGAGGTGCGGGTGACTTTCTGCGGACGGACTTCTTGACCTCGGTGACGATATAGTCAGCACCCTCAACACGGGCAAGTATCGCATCGGCTTCTTCCTTGGAATGAAGCTCGGTCTTTTTTCCGTCGATGCCGTAGAACGAAGCTGCAAACTGCTTTTTCGAGGACGGAGCGGTCATTTTCGTATCGATAGACCAGTATTCCTCGGGCTTGAAGTTTTCGATCTGCTTTTCTCTGTCAACGACGAGCGAAACAGCGACCGACTGAACACGTCCTGCGGAAAGCCCACGGCGAACCTTTTTCCAGAGGAACGGTGAAAGCTTGTAACCGACGATACGGTCGAGGATTCGGCGTGCCTGCTGTGCATTTACAAGGTCAATGTCGATGCTGCGGGGGTGCGCCATACCATTGGTAACGCCCGTTTTTGTAATTTCGTTGAAAGTTACTCGGTCGTTTGCGTCCATAGGCAGTCCGAGCATCTGCGCCAAGTGCCATGAAATGGCTTCTCCCTCACGGTCAGGGTCCGTTGCGAGATAGACGAAATCAGCCTTTTTTGCTTCGTCCTTTAAGCTTGCGATAAGCTCCTCTTTGCCTTTTATATCGGTATAAACGGGTTTGAAATCATTGTCAACATCAACGCTGAGCTTTGATTTCGGCAGGTCACGGACGTGACCCATTGAAGCAACGACCTCATAGCCGCTGCCGAGATATTTTTTTATAGTTTTAGCCTTTGCGGGTGACTCCACAATAACAAGCTTTGACATTTATATCGTAACTCCTTTCGGATAATCATCATATTCATGTTGCGAAATAATCCTGCCCTGTTTCGGAATAAACAGCGCCGTCAATTTCAAGGTCTGTGATAAGCATAAGCACCTCGGAAATTTCAAGACCGCTCTTTTCAGCGACCTCATCGGGCGAAATGCCGTTTTCGGCACCTTTTATGATATCATAAATGACGCCCGATCTGCCCTCGGGTCTGTATATTTCTTCATTTTCCGTCTTTTCCGCTGAAATTTCAGCTTGTTTTGGCGGTTTTGACGTTTTAGGCTTCTTCGGCTGTTTGGACTCATAGGTCTTAGCCTGCGGAATTGCCGAAACCGTTTCGTGAACAGCTTCGCCAAGCTTTGCCGTATCGGAAATGCTGTCTTTTACAGGCTTATGACTGTAGTTCTCGAAATATTCGCACGGGATATCATGTTCAGACAGAAGCGGTATCGCACCGTCACGGATAAGTGACTTGTTTCCGTCATACCTCGGGTCGAAAATATCGTGCGGAGGTATCACCCAGAGGTCACGCCCCTGCGAAACGGTGTTTGAAGCCGTACTGAGCGAGCCGCTTCGCTCCGAAGCTTCGATAACGGCAGTTCCCAGCGAGATACCCGAGAGTATTCGGTTCCGCATAGGGAAATTAAGGCGGTTCGCACCCGAATTCGGGAAATATTCGGACAGAAACAGACCGTTTGCGGCTATCTCGTCAATATATCGACTGTTCTCGGCAGGATATTCATATCCTATGCCTGCGCCGAGGACGGCTATAGTTCTGCCGCCCGAACGGACTGCGGAAAGATGCGCTGTTATGTCCGTTCCGACAGCAAAGCCGCTTGCTACGACGATACCCGACTTTGCAAGAGCCGAGCATATCTTTTTTGCTGTATTTTTTGAATATTCCGAAGGGTTTCTTGCTCCGACGACCGCAACGACAACATCGGAGGCGAGCAGGTCGATCTCGCCCTTATAAAAAAGCAGAACGGGCGGATCGTAAATTCCCCTCAGTCTTGGCGGATAATCGGTATCATTGAAACCGACTATTCCGATATTATGACCGAAGCAGTAGGAAATTATTTCACGGAGCTGCTTTCCGGTCGTGTTTTCTGCGGCTCTTAACTCCTGCGGTGTGAAGATCCCCTGCGGACGCTCAAAAGCAATGGCTTTATAGAGCGCATCGAGCGAGCCGAAATGCTGTTCAAGCTCCCATATCCTTGCTTTTCCTACGCCGAAGCAGGATACGATATACAGCAGCTTTATAATTTCATCACGGAAGATATCGCTCATTTCGTCAGCTCCCACATTATTATCGAAGCGGCAGTTGCGGCGTTGAGCGAATTCACGTTGCCGTTCATGTGTATGGTGAGCTTTTTATCGCATCGGCTGACGGTTTCACGGGAAAGTCCGTTGCCCTCGTTTCCGATAAGCACAGCTGCACCGTTTCTGAACGAGCAGTCGGTAAGCGAAAGCGCATCTGTATCTATAACAGAAGCAAAGGTTTCGATACCCTTATTTTTGAGTGCAGCAAACATTTCGGTTTCATCGGCATCGGCTATCTTCATTCGGAAAAGGCTGCCCATAGTGGAGCGGATAGTTTTAGGGTTATAAATATCACAGCAGTTAACGGCTATAATTCCGTCAACACCCATAGCGTCAGCTGTTCTGATAATTGTACCCATATTTCCGGGGTCTTGAAGTCGGACAAGCACGGCATACTTTCCGTGTTCCTTCAAAAGCTCGTCTGCGGATATGCTTTTCGGCATTTTGCAGGCTGCAAATATTCCCTGCGTTCCCTGCGTTTGTGCAAGCGAAGCAGCGAGATCATCGGGAACGATGATAATTTTTCCGCATTTTTCTTCAAGCCTTTCAAGCAGTTCGGGGAACTTTTCCGAAGTCGTTTCCGAAGCTATGACAAAGCTCATTTCCGCATTTTCCATTGCCGCATCTTCGACAAGTCTTACGCCCTCGAGCGGAAACAGACCATACTCGCTGCGATATTTTTTGCTTGAAGCTATCTTTTTGAAAAGCTTTATTTTATCGTTTTCCTTTGAAGCAATAAACTGTCGCAACGCTCTGTTCCTCCTTAAAAATGCGGTTTGTTCACAATTTTCTCAAAATCATAAAAATCGCAAAAAGTCAGAAGGAAAAATTTCACTTCTGACCTTATAAGCGTTTTTAATTAAAGAGCAGCCTTTGCCTTTTCGGTAAGAGCTGTGAAACCTGCTGCATCGTTAACAGCGATCTCTGCGAGCATCTTTCTGTTAAGTGTGACCCCAGCCTTCTTAAGACCATTCATGAATGTTGAGTAGTTCATGCCATTCATCTTGCAAGCTGCGGAAATTCTTGTGATCCAGAGCTTTCTGAAATCTCTCTTCTTAAGACGTCTGCCGACATAAGCATAGTTGCCGGACTTCATAACGGCTTCTTTAGCCATCTTGAAATGCTTGCTCTTTGCGCCCCAGTAGCCCTTAGCAAGCTTTAATGTTTTATTTCTTCTCTTTCGAGTAGCCATTGCGCCCTTAACACGAGCCATAATTCTTTACCTCCGTTTATTTCGTATTTAGATTACTTGTAAGGAATAAGAACCTTAACGGTTGAAGCGTTTGCAGAGCTTGCGTAGCCGGCTGCTCTTGCAATTCTCTTACGCTTTGTAGCCTTCTGAGTAAGTCTGTGTCTCTTGTTGGTCTTCTGATACTTTACAAGACCGTTCTTGGTTACTTTAAAACGCTTTTTTGCGCCAGAATGTGTTTTCTGCTTAGGCATGATGTATCCTCCTTCAATTTTTAGGCGAAGCTTTCGCCGTTGTATTTTTTATTTTGAAGCCTTAGGGGAAACGAACATAACGAGTGCGCGTCCCTCCATTTTTGATGGCTTTTCAACCGTACCGTATTCGGAAACAGCTTCCTTGAATCTGTCGAGAAGCTCTTCACCGAGCTGAGGATGTGCGATCGCACGTTTGCGGAAACGAATGGAAACCTTGAGCTTGTCGCCGCCCTTAAGGAACTTTGCAGCCTGATTTACCTTTGTGTTGAAATCGTTCGTGTCGATGGTGGAGAACATTCTGATCTCCTTAACGTCAACGACCTTCTGATTTTTCTTTGCTTCCTTCTCACGCTTGCCCTGTTCAAAAAGGTACTTTCCGTAGTCCATGATCTTACACACGGGCGGAGTTGCCTGCGGAGCAATTTTTACAAGATCAAGCTCTCTTTCTTCTGCAAGAGCCAACGCTTCCTTTGCCGAGATAACGCCGATGGCGGAACCGTCGGAATCAATCACACGGATCTCTTTGTCCTTGATTTCTTCATTAATCTGTAATTCTTTAACGCTTATGTTAAGCACCCCCGAAATAAAATAAAAATGAGCGGAAAAGCATCTCTTCCGCTCATACTGTGTTTCATCTCAAAGCAGGCAGGCATAAAAGCCGCCGCTTGTAAATAAAAAAGAGTATCTATTGACCTCTGCACACTCTTTGCGGCAGGGTGAGAACGGAAAGTTCTGCTTTATTTTAAATGGTTTTCTCAAACCAACGCTATATATTATACCACAAAAAACGCATTTGTCAAGAGTTTTTGCAAATTTTTTTGAAAAAACTTACTGCCCGTCAGCCGAATCGGTACTCTCGGGAGCATTTCCCGCAAGCTTGTTCTGATAGGATTCGTTGTCGAACCATTCGTCAAGCACCTTTACGGAGATGGAATAGCCTGTGCCCGTCCTGACATACTCGGTTATCTCGCCCGTGGTGAGGAGCGTTTCCATCTCCTGCGTTGTGAGGTTGAGATACTCTGCAGCTTCGTCCTCGGTGAGGTATTTCTTCTCGCCGTAGCTGACGCTGTCGGGCGTTGTGACGTTGCTTATATTTGAGAAAGACTTATCGGTCATCGTCTTATTCAGCTTGCGTATGCCGCCGCCTATCGAAAGTCCGCTTATAAGTACACATATTCCGAGGAAGACTGCTCCGACGAATGTTCCGTTTATCATCTTTGAACCCGATGTCCTGTTTCTGTTTGTCTGATTTGAAGCCATTATTTATTCCAGCCTTTCATAACGAAATTTCTATCTCCCTATCAAGGCTAAAGGAATAGAGGAACGCCTGACGCACCCTGATATGGAAAATTTTCTCCAGAGCGGCGCTGTACAGAACGAGCTGTCGGCGGTAGCGGTCGGCAAGGACTTCGCTGCTTTTTACCCGGTCGGTCTTGTAATCGACAAGCACCATATCGCCGTCCTCGAAGAAGATACAGTCGGCGATACCCTGAAGCATACTGCTGCTATTATTATACTCCAAACCGTACATTCCGTCAAGTCCCAGCTTTGATATTTCGACAAGAAATTTCTGCTCTCGGCGCACCTCTGGCGAACGCTTCATTCGTTCGTAAAGAGGCGAACGGAAGAATGATCTTATATGCTCAAGATCAAGCGAACGGCGTTCTGCGGAGCTGATGATACCGAGCGTTTCAAGGCGTTCGGCTTCGGCTTCGGGAGCGATCTCCGCAGCGGCATAATCGGCATACTGCATAAAGGTATGCGTTGCCGTTCCTATCTCTGCGGCGGTGAGCTTTCCATAGTCTGCGGCGAATTCGGGACGGCGCAGGAAAACCTCGGCGTTCTCGCTTTTGGCGATCTCGGTTATGGTGAGCTTTGCGAGTGCTTCGGTAAGCTCGCCGTTATAACGGTAATTGAAATTGCCGAGCAGCTTTCGGACGCTTTCCTCCTCCGCAAGAGCTTTGACCTCCTCGGGAGCTTTTTCATCAGCGGAAGTATCCTCGAACGCAGATATTTTTATCTTCGCCCTGCTGTTCCGTGTCGGGACGAATATCTCATTCTGTATTCGGCAGGAATCGGGGTGCGTGAGCAGTATCGCAAGAAGCCAGTCGAGCATCGACTGCGCCTTTACCGCCGACGGCTTTCCGTTCTCTGCGGCAAGCTGTGCGGCGCACTGAGCAATTCGGCGGCGTGTGTTGTCGCTGTCGGGAACGGTGATGAAAAGCCGCTCCTTTGCTCTTGTGAGTGCAACATACAGAAGTCGCATCTCCTCGCTGATGCTCTCACGGCGGTTCACGCAGGATATCGCATAGCGTGGGAACGAATCGTAAAGCTGACCCGTTCCGAGGTTCTGTATTTTGAAGCCGATACCGAGGTCGAGATGTATCTGCATACGGTTCGTGCAGTCCGCAAGGTTGAATTTGCGTGAAGTTCCGCAAAGGAAAACGAACGGATATTCAAGTCCCTTTGATTTGTGTATGGTCTTTATCGAAACTGCGTTGTCGGCAGGCGAAACGACCGAAGCACGGACAAAATCCCCGCCGTTTTCCGAAACATCGTTAAGGTAACGTATAAAGCCCGACAGACCACCCGAGGAGTTCTGCTCATACGATTTTGCATATTCGAGCAAGAGGCGCAGGTTCGCTTTTTTCTGCTCGCCGTCCGAGTAAACGCTCATTGACGAAAGAAAATCCGTGCTGTCATAAACGGTCACAATGAGCCTTTCAAGGCTTTGCGAAGCGGCGCAGATACGCAGGCTCTTGAATATCTTACAGAAGCGTTCAAGCTTTGCTTTTGCCGAATAGTTACTTTCCTCTCCGACAGCTTTCAGAACGGTTTTATAGAGCTTTTCGTCACGATTTTCCGAAAGCAGACGAAGCTCCGCCGTTTCGTCCGCATCGAGCATAAACATCGGCGACATCAGCACCGAAACGAGCGGTATATCCTGCATCGGGTCGTCGATGACCTTAAGCAGATTGAGAAGCACCGATATTTCCCGTGACTGCAGGTAGCTTACGGTTTCCTCGCAGACTGCTTTTATGCCCATTGCGTTGAGTTCATCGGCGTAAAGCTGTCCCCTCGCCCTGTCACGGAGCAGGATACAGAAATCACGGGGTTCGCTTGTACGCATTTCGCCCCTGTCAAAGACTTTTTCAGCACCGAGCATCGACTTTATCCTTGAAGCCGCCGCACGAGCCTCCGCCTGAGTCGCAGAGAGCGGTTCTTCACCGCTTTCATCATCCGAAACAGCGGTAAGAACGCCCTTGTCGGGGGAGAAAATTATCTCGGTCGTGCGGTCTGCATCGGGATAATTTGCGCCGTATTCAAGCTTTTCATTATCGGTATAATCGATGCCGCCGTTATCCCTGTCCATAATATTTTCAAAAACATCGTTGACGAAATCAACAACGTCACGGCTGCTTCGGAAATTTCGGTTCAGAAGCACCGCCGCATTCGTTCCCGTGAAGCCTTTTTCATAAGGCTCGGACGAATCGAGGACTTCGAGGAAGTTGTTCGGATTCGCAAGTCGGAAACGGTATATCGACTGCTTGACATCGCCGACAACAAAGAGGTTATCGCCGCCCTTTTCGGCTGTGCCGTTGTGCGAGAGCATACGGAAAATAACGCTCTGCGTGTTGTTGGCGTCCTGAAATTCGTCTATCATTATCAGCCTGTAATACTCGGAAAGCTCACGGGCGAGCGGCGTTTGGACGATGTTTCCGTTCCCGTCCTTTCTGCACAAAAGCTTTACCGCCAGCTGTTCCGCATCGGAGAAGCCGAGTGCGTTTTTGTCGATTTTTATAGCATCTATCTCTTTGATAAGCTCCTTGACAAGAAGCGAAACTCCGTCTATGATCTCGGCGTTCACCCTGTAGTCGTCAGTGATGCTTTTCAGCGAAAAAACATTGCCGCAGGCATCGTTCGCAAGCTTTTTGTATCGGTCACGGAAGTCCTTCACCGCATCGATAACGGCGGCATCGTCCGAGCCTTTTTCCGTTTTCGGATAGCGGCAGGTCTCAAACTTTATCGGTTTGGGCATTCTTTCGTCCCACGGCAAAGCTGTGTCCTTCACACGCTCGGCAAGCTGTTCAAAAAGCTGTGCTTCGCCCGTGATGATGCTCTGCGCCTTTGATTTTCCGTCATCGGGGACTAATTCAGCCGCATAGAAAGCCAGCGCCGCCGCACTCCTGAACTGCTGTGAGATGAACTCCGAATAAGCCGCCGCAAGAGGATCTGTGCGCTCGTCAAAAGGCTGTTCGTAACGCTTTTTTGCGCTGTCGAGAAAGTCTGTCGGGAACGGGAGCGACATTATGAAACGGTATATCGAGAGCATCGTTTTTTCAAGCTCGGTATCTCCCCTTGCGCCCGAACAGGTAAAGTCCGCAAGCTTTTTCATAAGCTCGGGCTTTTCGCCGTAAAGACGTTCAAATACGTTCTCGGAGGCTTTCGCAACGATGAGCTTTTCCTCCGAATCATCGATAATGCGGAAGCCTGACGAAACATCGAGCGACCGTACATTTTCCCTTATAAGGTCAAAGCAGAATGAATGTATGGTCGAAATTTTCGCCGACGGGATAAGAGCCTGCTGGCTGAAAAGCCACTCATTCGAGGGGTCGGCTTCAAGCTGTTTCGCTATCGCATCGGAAAGGCGCTGTTTCATCTGCGCCGCCGCATCGTTGGTGAACGTTACAACGATGATTTTATCGGCGGGAACACGGTTCTCGTTATCGGAGAGGATACGGAGCAGTCTTTCAACAAGAACTGAGGTCTTGCCGCTTCCTGCCGCCGCCGAAACTATGACCGATGTGTTTCTCGCTTCAATAGCTTCAAGCTGTCGGTCTGTCCATTTATCAGCCATTGTTCATCTCTCCTTTCCCGTTTTCTTCACGGATAATGCCGTCAAGCTTTGCACTCATTTTCTCGGCGGCTTCGGGGTCGTAATCACGGTGGATAATGTTCGGGAAATTGCCGCAGACGGAGCTGTAATCGCAGTATGAGCAGGGTGAAACATTGCCGTTCCAAAGCGGGTCGGCTTCGATCTCGCCGCTCTTTATGCTCATAGCTGTTTCCGTCAGAATTTCCGCAGAATATTTGCGCAAAGCGGCTATCTGATCTTCGGTGATGACGCTTGAATTGCTGTAAAAATCACCGTCATTCTTGATTTTTACGGGAATAAAGGTTCCGCTCAGACCGTTTTCCATTGCACCTGCGATCTCGGCATCGGCAATAACAATGCCGTCCATTTTACAGCCTTTTTTCTCGTAGGAAAGCTTCTCGTCCTCGGTCGGCTCTCTGCCGAGGGAGGGAACGTTGTCCTTTGCATGCATATAGAGAACGCCTGCGGGCAGAGCTTCGTGATATTTGCCCTCGTTGAGCGGTGCATCGGGGTCGGTCACGGCGAAAATATACAGAAGCATCTGCATATTTATACCATAATAAAGGTCGGCGAGCGAGAACACCTTTGAACCCGTTTTGTAGTCAACGACACGGACATAGGTTATGCCGTCCTTTACGAATGTATCGATTCGGTCAACTGCGCCGACAAAGCTTACCCTTGTCTTGTCGGGGAGCTGTATCGTGATCGGTTTCTCATCACTGCCCTCGGCATAGGAAAGCGTATATTCAAAGCTGGACGGCGAAAAATCGGACTGCGCAAATTCAAGCTTCAGGCGGTAGATGATGTCCGTCAGCGTTTCAGCCATTCGCACGAACGCCGCAACGAAGCGCTTCGTCTTGCCATAGCTTCCGCCGACCTCGTCCGAAGCGTAATATTCGCCGAGCTTGGTTTTAACAATAGCGGAGATGTCCTTTCGCTCCATTTTTACGAAGCTGTCCTTATCGTATTCCTTTAAAAATTCACAAAGGCAGTAATGTATCGCAGTTCCCTTTGCAGGAGCGGAAACATCGACTTTTTTACGGGGCTGTATGCAAAGTCCCTTTTTGCAGAAGTAGATGAACGGGCATTTTCTGTAGTCCTCAAGGCGTGAAGCGGAAAGGCTTATGTTCTGCCCGAAAAGCCGCTCGGCGTTATCTCTGCGGAGCGAATGTCTGCCTTTTATCGGCTCATCGGCAAGGCGAAGCTTTCGGCGGTTCTCGGGCGAATGATCTTCAAGAGCCGCACGCAGGCTCGCAATGTCCGAGTCGTTCCTGCGGAAGCTTTTTATGTACTGATAATAGCCGTTCTGCTCGGTCGTACAGAAAAACAGCGTTCCGAGGTCTTTTTCGGTGAGCTTTATTTCGCCGAACATTCCCTCCAGCTGCTTCACGGCAAATGACGGATAGAGCGGTGCGCCCGAAACATTAGCCACGGGGTAGGTAACGTAAAGCTTTTCCCTCGCCGCTGACAAAACGGAGTATGCAACGAAGCGCTCCTCCGAGTTTTTCTCCCTCATTGAGCCGCCTATCTCGATATCAGCCGCACGGAAACGCTCGGTGTCCTTATCGGAAAAGAGCGGTGACGGCTTCGGCGCAAGCGGAAATGTTCCCTCGTTCGCACCGATGACAAAGATAGCTTTCGGGTTGGAAAAACGTGACGTATGCGCCGCTGTAAAGCTTACGCAGTCGAGCGTTTTCGGCGGTGCGGAAAGCTTCATTCCCGAAACGCAGGCGTCGAAAAGCTCCGCAAATTCCGATGCGCTTATCTCCGCTTCGCCGAGCGTTCTGTAAAAGCTTTGCAGCAATTCACAAAGCATATCCCAGAGCTGTTTTGCTTCACGGACTGCGACCAATACTTCGCTGTCGCCGCCCGAATTTTTCGCTTTTTCCTCGACCGAGCGAGCGATGCCGACTTCTTCGAGAAAGTCCGAAACTGCACGGCATACAGCGTTCGCCCTGCCCTGCGAAGCCTTTTTACGCAGGTTTTCAAGCGGAGCAATGACTGTCTGTCTTGCCTCCTCCGCAATGGTGTCATTTCCATCTGCAACACGGAACGGCTCGCTCCACATTTTCCCCTCGACATTCCAGCGGTAGCAGTATTCTTCGAGGATATCCGCTTTTTCATCATCAAGCCCCGAAAATCCCGTCTTTATATAGCGCAGAATTTCTTCTGTCGAAAATTTTCGTGCCGATGCAAGCTTTAACGCCGTTCGTATGAAAACAACGAGAGCCTTATGCGAGATCCCGTCCGAAGCATCGGTATAAAGCGGGATATCCGAACGCCTGAAAGCCGCTTCTATCATCGTCATATAGCTTTCGGACGAGCGTGAGGTCACGGCGATATCGGAGTACTTGTAACCCTCCTCACGGACAAGACGGCATATCTCGGCGGCAACATAATCCGCTTCGGCGTAAGGCTCGGCGGCTTCGTATATCTTCACAGCTCTGCACACGCCGTCAAAATGCTCACGCTTTGCACGGAGGATATTTTTCCGCATAAATTCAAGCTCGGTATAGGCAAAGCGCTTGTTTTCCGTGAGGAAAGTTTTCCGAACCTGCGCACCTGCATCATTTGCGGCGGAAATAAGCTTGTACATCGTTGTATTGACCGTATCGAAAAGCGAGAAATTTCTCGGCGCTTCGTCCTCGGTCGTGAGTGATACGGTCACACTTCCGCAGTCCCTTATCATAATTTTCAGCAGCTCATATTCATCGGGAGTGAAGCTTTTGAACTCGTCTATGAAGAATTCCGTGTCCTTGAAAAAGCCGTGTTCGGAGGCTTTTTTTGCGGCTTCGGTAAGATCGGTGCCGCTGTCCTTGAAGCCGTGCTTTTCGAGGCTTTCCATATACCCCGAATAGATGAGAGCGATATCCTTTGCTTTCGGTCGGATCATCTCATCGAGCGATGAAAGCTTTTCCGTGAGCTGTTCGGGCGAAACTCCTGCCGCCGAGAACGCTTTCACAATTTCGAGCGCATCTGTGACAAAGCGTGTTTTCATCGCCTGCCTGTCGTAAAACTCCAGCGAATGTTCGGTGCGAAGCCGTGAAAGCACCTCGAACATTATGATATTTCGGACGGTATCGTCGGCATATTTGCCCCTTAAGCCGCCGTATTTTATGAAAATATACTTTGCCGCACGGGAGAAGTTTATTATCTCCATGCGGTTGAAATCCTCCATGCCCATAAAGTTATAGAGCAGGCGGTTGTATTCAAAGTTGAACTGGTCGGGGACGATAGCATATACCTTTTTCCCCTCGGCAGCGGCACATTTTATCCTTGTCATCATTTCGTATGATTTTCCCGTGCCTGCGCCGCCGTATATAATGTCGAGCATTGATATCCGCTCCTTTCATGGTTTTTATTATACCATATACAAGGTTTTCTTTCAAGGAAAACGAGGTAAAATGTCACGGTATTTCAACGAGTAAAAAAATAGTGAATTTTTGATGTGAATATATTTCTAATTGCTATATTTTACCGTA
>URTF01000011.1 GCA_900550695.1 uncultured Ruminococcus sp. | reverse complement strand
GTGAGCTTTCCGCCGTAACTGCGGACGCTTATGACGAGCATCTTTTTGAAGTTCCCGAAACAGCGGTCAATATCGGAAAGATGAAATCGCCGTCCGTTGAAAAGATGATAGACCTCGGCGTTGACTTTGCCGTGCTTTCAGCCGATATCGCCGAGCATACAGGGCTTCGTGATACGCTCGAAAACGCAGGTATGACCACGGCTTATTTCAGCGTGAACGAATTTGACGATTATCTTTCAGTGCTGAAAAAATTTACCGATATCACGGGCAGAGCCGACCTTTACGAGCAGAACGGCGAGGCGGTCAGGGAGCAGACAGACAGCGTTATTTCGTCCGTTTCGGGTAAAGAGCCGCCGACCGTGCTGTATCTCCGTGCTTCGTCCTCGGCTGTTCACGCAAAGGACAGCACGAGCCTTGCAGGGGGAATGTTAAAAGACCTTGGCTGCGTGAACATAGCCGACAACGGAACGCTCCTTGACGATCTCAGCCTTGAAGTTATAGTCAAGTCCGACCCCGATTTTATCTTCGTGACCTTTATGGGCGCAGATGAGGAAAAGGCTCGCAAGGTGCTTGACGATACACTGCTTTCCAATCCTGCGTGGTCGGAGCTTTCGGCGGTGAAAAACGGTCGGTTCGTTATCCTTCCGAAGCAGCTTTTCCATTACAGACCGAATGCGAAATGGGGTGAAGCATATCAGCAGCTTGCGGATATCCTTTTTGGAGAAAAATAAGAAGCTCGTAACCCTGCTTGTGCTTCTCATCGTGCTGTTTGCAGCAGCACTCGCAGGGATCTGTCTTGGTTCGGTTCGGCTAAGTCCGGGTGAAGTTTTTTCTGCGCTTGCAAGCGGAAAAAGCACACCCGACGGCAGGATAGTTTACTGCATAAGACTGCCGAGAGTTCTGGGTTCAATGCTTGCAGGGGCGGCACTTGCACTATCGGGTGCAATAATCCAAGCCGTCCTCGGAAATCCTCTTGCTTCGCCGGGAGTTATCGGCGTGAACGCAGGCGCAGGTTTTTTCACCGTGCTTTGCTCCGCACTTCTCCCAACAGCGGCGAAAATGCTTCCTGCGGCGGCTTTTGTCGGAGCGTTTGCGGCGGTGATGACGGTCTACATAATTGCACGGAAAACCGAAGCTTCAAAGCTTACGCTTGTCATCGCAGGTGCGGCGATATCCTCACTTTTCAACGCAGGAACGGACACCGTGACGGAGCTTTTCCCCGAAACGCTGTCGGGGATATCCTCGTTCAAAATAGGCGGCATCGGGAACATAACCCTCGAAAAGCTTTTCCCTGCGTGGATAATAATTGCAGTCGGGATAGCTGCTGCGTTTCTTCTTCACAATGAGATCGATGTGCTTTCTCTCGGCGACAAAACAGCGTTCACGCTCGGACTTAACGTGAAAGCGACACGCTTCGTGCTGCTCATGATTGCGGCGGCGCTTGCAGGTGCGGCGGTCAGCTTTGCAGGAATACTCGGCTTTGTCGGACTTATCGTTCCGCATATATGCGGACGGCTCATCGGGTATGAGAGCCGATACAAAATGCCAGCCTGCGTACTGCTCGGGGCGGCGTTCGTCACGGTCTGCGACATTGCGGCGAGAACGCTCTTTTCACCGAATGAGATTTCGCTCGGCATAGTAATTTCCTATATCGGAGTGCCGTTCTTCATCTATCTTCTTTTGAAGAAAAAAGGAGGGAAGCACAATGCTTGAACTGAGAAACCTTTACGGCGGTTACGGCGGCAGGGACATACTCGAAGATATAAGCATAAGCTTTGCAGAGGGCAGCATAACCTCGGTGATAGGTGCGAACGGCTGCGGAAAAAGTACGCTTTTGCAGATGTGCTGCGGCTTGCTGAAACCGTCACGGGGGCAGGTTATTATCGACGGAAAAGACATTTCCGAGATGAAGCATACCGAGCTTGCGCAGAAAATTTCCTATATGGAGCAGGTGCATAACTCGGGCAGCATTACAGTCCGTGCGCTCGCTTCACACGGGAGATTTCCGTACCTTGGCTACCCAAGGCGGTTCACGGCGCAGGATAAAAAAACAGTGGACGAAGCACTTGAAGCTGCAGGCGTTTCCGACATCGCCGACAGAAAGGTTTCGGAGCTTTCGGGCGGTCAGCGGCAGAGGGCGTATATCGCAATGACGCTTGCACAGGACACGGATATCGTTCTCCTCGATGAGCCGTCCACCTACCTTGATATAAGCAGCCAGTTTGAGCTTACAGATATAGTTTCTGCAATGAAAAAAAGCGGAAAAACAGTAATTATGGTGCTTCACGACCTCAATATGGCACTCTCGAACTCGGATATGACCGCAGTTATGAAAAACGGCAGGCTTTTGGGTGTTATGCCGCCGAGAGAAGCCGCCGAAAACGGACTTATCCGTCAGGCACTCGGCGTTGAAGCAGTTCTGGACGAAAAAACAGGGCAGTATCTGCTCTTTAAAGGAGAAAATCATGAAAAAAGCAATAATTGAAGCAAGCTTCGGAACGAGCCACCTTGATGCGCTCGGAAATTCCGTTCTTGCGCTGAAAAAAACGATAGAAAAAAGCTTCCCCGACTATGAGGTTTTTGTTGCGCTCACGAGCAGAATGGTTCTTTCTGCGCTCAAAAAGCAAGGGGTAAGCTTTGATACGGTCGATGAAATGCTTGAATGTCTGAAAAATGACGGCTTTGACGAAGTTATTATCCAGCCGACGCACATCATCTCAGGCATCGAATATGAGATGCTCATAGATGCGGCGAAAAAGTTCGAGGGTGGATTTTCAAGTATAAAAGTCGGCGCACCTCTTCTTGAAAGCAGAGCCGATTTGGAAAAGGTCTGCCGCCTCATCGCAGAAAAGTTCCCAAATGAAACTGTTGTACTTATGGGTCACGGTACGGAACATTCTGCGAACGGAGCTTATACGAAATTCCGCAGTGTCTGCACAGAGCTTGGCTTTGACAACATTTACACTGCGACCGTTGAAGCAGAGCCGACCTTGGACGATGTTATAGGCGAACTGAAGCTTTGCGGAAAGAAAAAGGTCACGGTAATGCCGCTAATGCTCGTTGCAGGCGATCACGCCAAAAACGATATGGCAGGCGAGTGGAAAGAGCAGCTTGAAGCTTTGGGCTTTGAGGTGAACTGCGTTTTAAAGGGACTTGGTGAATATCCCGAGATAAGGGAAATTTACTGCGAACATATAAAAAGTCTATAAAAATTGAAAGGATCAAGAAAAATGAAAAAGGAAGTTTTAACGGCAGTAATGGCGGCAGCGATGCTTTTATCGGCGGCAGGCTGTTCATCATCAACGGCAGACACAGCAGCATCGGACACGGTTTCCGAAACTACAACGGCGAACAACGCAGGAATGGGCGGACTGAAAAATGCCGCATCGGCAGACAAGGTATCGGACGATGAAGCCGCTATCCTTGTAACGGGCGAGGATTATCCTCTTACAGTCCGTGATTATCTCAAATATGAAACGACTGTCGAAACGAAGCCCGAAAAGGTCGCAGTTCTTTCGGGAACGCCGCTCAACGTCTGGTACGACCTCGGCGGAAAGTCGATATGCACCTCCGATGTCAGCGACAATATCCGTCTTACCGAGGGCTATGAGGACGAAATAAAGTCACTTCCGCAGATAGGACCTGTTTATTCTATCGATATGGAATCGGTAATTGCACAGGAACCCGACCTCATTATTACACAGGTCGGAACGCAGTCCACACAAAGCTCGAAGCTTCGTGAAATGGGTTATAGCGTTATCCAGACACACATGAGAGGCTTCTCCGATGTTGTCGATACATACCGTGCATTCGGAAAGCTTCTCGGTCAGAGCGAGCTTGCCGAACAGCGCATCGCAGAGCTTGAAAACGGCAAAAATGAGATAACCGACAAGCTCCCCGATGATGATATTTCCGTTGTTATCCTCTATGTTACCTCGAAATCTCTCGCAGTAAAGCTTGACAACAGCATCGCAGGCGATATTGCGCAAATATTGGAACTTGACAATATCGCATCGGGACTTGCGCCCGACACGGTAGGCTCGGAAACAACTCCGCTCGATATCGAATACATCGTTGAAAAAGACCCCGACTATGTTCTTGTAACAACGATGATATCGAGCAATGAAGAGGCGAAAAAGACCGTTGAGGAACAGTTCGCATCGAACCCTGCATGGAGTTCCGTAAACGCTATAAACGAGGGCAGAGTTATCTATCTCCCTCAGCAGTATTATCTCTACAACGCAGGTCCTTACTATGTTGATGCAATAAAGTATATGGCACAGAGCATTTACCCCGAAATATACGGAGAGGTGGAAGAAACATTCTGATGGAGAAAACTGCTTTCAGAGAAACGACATCGTTCAAGGTCATAGTCCTTGTCGTTCTTGCGGCGGCGGTAGTATTCGCATTTATCCTCGGAAACGTTGTCGGAACGATGGATATTTCCGTTTCGGACATTGTGAACACTATCTCAGGCGACCATACGGGAACGAATAATAAAGTAATATGGAATATCCGACTTCCGAGAATGATACTTGCCGCTCTGGTAGGTATCAACCTTGCGCTCTCGGGTTCGATGCTTCAGGGCGTTATGAAAAATCCGCTCGCCGACCCGTCCATAATCGGAATAAGCAGCGGAGCAGGTCTTTTTGGCATACTTATACTTGTAGTGTTTCCGCAGTGGCAGAACCTTGTCCCGATAGTGGCATTCGCAGGGGCAATGCTTGCGGCGGTGATAATATATCTTCTTGCGTGGAAAGGCGGCATCGACCCGACAAGAATTGTGCTTTCGGGCGTTGCGGTTTCGGAGCTTTTCGGTGCGGGAATTTCCGCAATACTTGTATTTTTCAGCGACAGAGTTCACGGCGCACTCACGTTCATGAACGGCAGTCTTTCCTCACGAAGCTGGGGCGAAGTGCGGACGATACTGCCTTACACTGTCGCAGGTCTGCTGCTTGCGCTCGTCTTCGCCGACAAGCTGAATATACTTGTCCTCGGCGATGATACGGCAAGAGGACTTGGACTCAATGTTGAGCTTACAAGGCTTGGCTTTACGGCGCTCGCGGCACTTCTTGCGGCATCTGCGGTGAGCGTTGTCGGTCTGCTCGGCTTTGTCGGACTTATCGTTCCGCACAGCATAAGGCTTATCCTCGGCAACAATTACAAGATAATGTTCCCTGCGACTGCACTCCTCGGTGCGGCGCTTGTGATGCTGAGTGATACATTTGCACGAACAGTTCTGAGTCCGACAGAAATCCCCGTCGGAATAGTAATGGCAGTTCTGGGAGTTCCGTTCTTCCTGTATCTGTTAAGAAAGTAGGCGCTTATGGAAAAGACTATTTTATCGGTGAGAAACCTTTGCGCAGGCTACCGAAATTACCGTATCCTTGACGGGATAAGCCTTGATATCGAGCGTGGAAAGATTTATTCTATCATCGGTCCGAACGGCTGCGGAAAAACAACTCTTATAAGAGCGATGAGCCGAAATCTTCGTCCCGAAAGCGGAGAAGTCCTGCTTGACGGAAAGGATATTTTCCGCACGAATACAAAGCTTGTCGCACAGAAAATGGCTGTTTTGTGCCAGAATGATACAAGTATGAGCGACATAACCGTAAAAACGCTTGTCGAATACGGCAGATACGCCCATAAAAAATGGTGGGCAGGTTCGGACGGCGATGATAAAAGCATCGTTGAATGGGCGATAGAGCGCACAGGTATGACAAAGCTGCAAAATCGCAAGATAAACGCACTCTCGGGCGGCGAAAGACAGCGCGCAAGAATAGCAATGGCGATAGCGCAGAAACCCGAGATAATGCTCCTCGACGAGCCAACGACCTATCTCGACATTGCGCACCAGCTTGAAATAATGGAGCTTGTGGCGGCGCTCAACCGTGAAGAGGGGATAACCGTTGTAATGGTTCTCCACGATATGAACCATGCGGCGAGATATTCGGACGAGCTTGTTCTTGTAAACAACAGCAAGATCCACACTATCGGCACTCCGAATGAGCTTATCGAAAACGGCGAGCTGGAAAATGTCTTCTGCGTTGAAGCGGAAATTCTTTCCGACACCGAGGACAATTCGCCCGTATTTTATGCAAAGAGGAAAAAGCAATGAAATTTACATTTATAACAGTTTCTGCGCCGTCCGTAAAATGCCTTATGAAAGCGGCAAGGGAAGTCCGAAAGCTTGAACCCGAGCTGCTTGACCTGCGGCTTTACTATGCGGTCACGGACTACGGAAAGGAAAAGACCGCGCGGCTGATCTCCGACATAAAGACCTCAGATATGGTTTTCGTTGACCTTATGGGAAGTCCCGTTGAAACGATAAAAGCCGTTTATGAGGGACTTAAAGAATGTAAGGGCGACGTTATCCCTTACGGCAATTCCGCAAGAGAATATATGAAGCTCGGCAGCTTTTCCACAGCCTCGATGAAAGCTTCGGGCGGAAAGAAACCCGATATGGCTGCGATGAAAAAGATGCAGTCTATGGCTGAGGCAATGGGCAAAATTATGCCCGGCAAAATGCGTGATATGCGCAATTATTCGCTTATATGCAAGTATTTCTACGTTGCCGACTATACGAATATCCTCAATATGCTGTACCTTATCCTGCGTGAATACGGCGGCGCAAAAAAGCTCCCGAAGCCGTCCGAGCCGAGGGAAGTTCCCGAAGCATCTGTATGCAGAGCAAAGGATATGAAATATTACGGCAGCTATGATGAATTTTCGGCTGATTTCCCGTTCGATGAGGAAAAACCCGTCATTGCCCTTTTATACTACGGTCATATCTATCCGATGGATTATTCGGGTGCAGTAGGCGAGATTGCCGAGCGCCTGCAAAGAATCGCAAACGTCCTGCCTGTTGCAGTTTCGGGTATGGACAGCATCAATGACGGAACGCTGAAAAAGCTGCTGACGGAATTTCTTCCGAAAAAGCCAGAGCTGATAATGAACTGTATGTCGTTCCGTCTGAGTGCAGGACCAATGGGCGGAAATATCTGCGCAGGAACAGATATGCTGAAAGAGCTCAACGTCCCGTATCTGCACCCGTTCTTTATGTCAAGGCGCACGGAAAAGGATTGGCTCGGTTCGGTTCAGGGCAGCACTCCCTCCGAGATGCTCATTTCGGTGATGCTGCCCGAGCAGGACGGCGCAGTTCTGACACTTCCTGTCGGCGCAAAGACCGAACCCGTTTATGACGAAGAATTTGACGTTACATCCGATGAGATAAAAATTATCGGGGAACGCCTTGAAGCGCTTGCCGACCGTGCGGAGAAGTTCATTTCGCTTCGCAGAAAGGCAAATTCTGAGAAGAAAATTGCGATAATATGCTATAATTATCCACCGGGAGAAGCCAATGTTTTCGGCGGAGCTTTCCTCGATACATTTCAGTCGGTATCAGCAATGCTTTCCCTGCTGAAAAACAGCGGCTACATTTCCGAAGATGTTTCACCGGAAAAGCTTATGTCCGACTTTATAAACGGCGGAATAGTCAATTCGGGCAAGTATTTCGACAACGGAAATATGCCGAAATATCCGCTTTCCGACTATAAAAAGTTCCTGAACGGCTTTGCGGACAAAGAAGCCGTTATAAATGCTTGGGGCGAGCCGAGCGGCGGGATAATGACCGATGAAAACGGCGATTTTCTTATCCCTGCGGCGACCTACGGCAACGTTCTTGTCGGTTTGCAGCCGTCAAGAGGCGTTCACGAGGACACCGACAAGCTTTATCACGATAAATCGATACCTCCGCACCACCAGTACATAGCTTTCTACAAATATCTGCACGACAAGTTTGGCGCAGATGCCGTTATCCATGTCGGAACGCACGGAACGCTCGAATTTTTAAAGGGCAAGGAGTGCGGAATGAGCGGAATGTGCTACCCCGATATCCTTATGGACGATATGCCGCATTTTTACCTTTATTACTGCGGAAATCCGTCCGAAGCGACTATCGCAAAGCGACGTTCACACGCCTCGCTCATAGGCTATCAGCCGCCCGTTTTCGTGCAGAGCGGACTTTACGGCGAATATGCCGAGCTTTCCGCAATGCTTGACGAATATCATCATCAGCTTTCGTTCTCGGAAAGTGCCGCTTCGGAGGTAAAGCAGAACATTGTAACGCTTGCGGAAAAACTGAACCTGCCAACCGAGCTTGAAGAACTCGAATCGGAGCTTTACCGCCTTAACAGTTCGCTCATACCGAAAGGACTTCACATTTTCGGTCAGGATTATTCGGAGGAAGAAGCACTTTGCTATGTCCGTGAACTGCTGAAAAAGCCGCACGATGATGTGCCGTCACTTAACGAAATTGCCGCCGAGGAGCTTGGCGAAAACTTAGCGCAGGCGGAGGAGAGCGGCGGAGAAAAGATGCGCAGGATAAATTCGCTTGCGGAGAAATATTTCGATGAAAATTTCAGCACTGGAAATGTTCCCGAAAAACTTTGCACAGCAATTGAATTCGGACGGAAAAAGTATAACGAGATAAAGCATAATGCCGAAAATGAGCAGCTGCTGAACGCACTTTCGGGCGGATATATCCCTGCAAAAGCGGCAGGCGATATCTACCGCAGTCCCGAGGTTCTGCCGTCTGGGTATAATCTTTATCAGTTCGATCAGCGTTTTGTTCCGACTCTGACGGCGTATCAGCGTGGAGTGAGAACGGCTGAAAATACGATAAAGACCTATTTCAACGAGTACGGAGCTTACCCGAACTCAACGGCGGTCATTTTGTGGGGATTGGAGACCTCACGCACACACGGCGAAACAATCGGTCAGATAATGGGTTACCTCGGCGCACGTCTTGCAAAGGGCAATTCCGCTTGGAACCCGAAGTACGAGCTTATCCCGATCGAAGAACTTGGCAGACCGAGAATTGACGTTACAATAAATATCTGCGGATTTTTCCGTGACCTTTTCCCGAATCTCATCGACAATCTTGACGACCTGCTTCACCTTGTGAACGAAGCCGATGAAATGCCCGAACAGAACTTTATGAAAGCAAACTCGGCGAAGCTTTATTCCTATCTCCTCGACAAAGGCTATGACGAGGAAGAAGCCGCTTCGCTCTCCGTTACAAGAATTTTCGGACCACGTGAGGGCGAGTACGGCACGGGTATTACTTCGATAATCGAAACAAAGGCTTGGGAAAAGGAAGAACAGCTCGGAAGCCAATTCCTCACTTCGCTCCACTATGCTTACAGCCGCAAGATGCACGGCGGCGATACAGCCGACCTTTACGAGCAGAATCTGAAAAGCGTTGAGATCGTTTCGCAGGTTCGTGACAACAACGAATATGAGATCACCGACCTCGACCACTACTATGAATTTTTCGGCGGCTTGGCGAAGTCGGTCGAAACGGTAAAGGGCAGAAAAGCCGTAATGCTCGTCACCGACACAACGGGCGCAGTTCCCATAACGGAATCGGCAGAAAAAGCCGTTGCAAAGGGCATACGCACAAGGGTACTGAATCCGAAGTGGATAGACGGAATGTTGGCGCATAAATATCACGGTGCGCAGAAGATAGCCGAACGCTTCGAGAATGTTATGGGACTTGCCGCAACAACGGGCGCAGTCGAGCAGTGGGTCTACAACGACCTCTGCGAAAAATATGCGCAGGACGAAGAGATGCGCCGCCGAATGGCTGAAAACAATCCTTACGCTTATATGGATATCCTCGAGCAGATGGAGGAATACAGCCGCCGAGGCTACTGGAATGCGACCGAAGAACAGCTTGAAGCGATACGCAAAGCTTATCTTGAAACAGAAAATACGATCGAGGGTGAAAGCTGATGGATAAAAAAGCATACTTTCCGTTCACTGCGATAGTCGGACAGGAAAAAATGAAGCGTGCGCTGATACTCAACCTTATAAACCCTGCGCTCGGCGGCGTTCTTATCAAGGGCGAAAAGGGAACAGCGAAGTCAACGGCTGTCCGTGCGCTGACCGAGGTTCTTCCCGAGCGTGATGAAGTCGAGAACTGTCCGTTTTCCTGCGACCCACACGACAGAAGCTGTCAGTGCGAAAGCTGCCGAAGCAAGGAACATCTCACCGCTGTAAAAAGGCGAATGAGGGTAGTTGACCTCCCCGTGAGTGCGACCGAGGATAGGGTTGTCGGAACGCTCGATATCGAAAGGGCGCTCAAAACGGGCGAAAAGCATTTTGAAGCCGGTATCCTCGCCGAAGCCAACCGAAATATTCTTTACGTTGATGAAATAAATCTGCTTGACGATCACGTTGTCGATGTTATTCTCGACTCGGCGGCAATGGGCGTGAACACGGTCGAGCGTGAGGGCGTTTCGTTCAGTCACCCTGCACGATTTGTCCTCGTCGGAACGATGAATCCCGAGGAGGGCGATCTTCGTCCTCAGCTGCTCGACCGCTTCGGTCTTGTTGTCGATGTCAAGGGCGAAACCGACATTGAAATGCGCACCGAAGTTGTGAAACGCTATCTTGAATATGAGCTTGACCCCGAAGCTTTTCTCGAACAATGGCGACCCGAGCAGGAAAAGCTCCGCAATAAAATAAGTGAAGCACAGAAGCTTCTCCGAAACGTGACCTACTCGGACGAAATACTTCGTCTTGCCGCAGAGATATCCGTTTCGCTCGGCGTTGACGGACATCGTGCCGATATTTCGATGATAAAAACAGCCTGCACCAATGCGGCTTATGAGGGAAGAGATCATGTTTCGGGCGAGGATATGAAGCTTGCGGCGGAGCTTGTTCTTCCGCACAGAATGAGGCGAAAGCCGTTCGAGGAACAGCGAATGGACATCAACTCCGTTTTTGAGATGATAGAAAGCCGTGAGGGAATATGATCCCGTACCCTTTCACCGCAATAGTCGGGCAGGATAGGCTGAAGCTTGCGCTTATCCTGAATTCGGTAGACCCTGCGGTCGGCGGTGTGCTTATCTCGGGCGAAAAAGGCACGGCGAAATCAACGGCTGTCCGTGCGCTGGCGGCTTTATCGGGACGAAAAACGGTCGAGATACCACTCAACGTCACCGAGGACAGACTTGTCGGAACGCTTGACCTCACCAACGCTGTGAACAGCGGCGAAAAACGCTTTGAAAAGGGACTTTTGTACGAAGCGGACGGAAATTTTCTCTATGTTGATGAAATAAATCTGCTCGGAACGCACATTTCGGGGATTCTTGCGGAAGTGATCGCTTCGCAGGAGAATATCGTGAGCCGTGACGGGATAGAGTATCGTCACCCCTGCCGATGCATACCGATAGGCACGATGAACCCCGAAGAGGGAACGCTCCGACCGCAGCTGCTTGACAAATTCAGTCTGTTCGTGAACGTTTCGGGCGAGGAAGATATCGATCTTCGCACCGAGGTCATACGCCGCAGGCTCGAATATGAGCTTGCTCCAGAAAGCTTTTGCGCAAAATTCAGACCGCAGGAAGAAAGGCTTGTACAGCAGATCTCCGATGCGAAAAAAAGGCTTGAAAAGCTTGATATTTCCGAGGAAATACTGCGGCTCTGCGCCCTCACGGCGAACAGCGCATTATGCGAGGGAAACCGATGCGAGATCATCCTTGCCGAAACTGCGAAAGCCTTGTGCGCTTGGCGAAACGGTGCGGAGGTTTCCGCCGATGATGTTTCCGAAGCGGCAAAGTTCGTTCTTCCGCACCGAATGAGGAACGCTCCGCAGGAGGAGAACGTTTCGCAGAATACGGAAACTCCCGACAGCGATAATTCACCCGAAAATACGGAGGATAGCCCTCAGACTGAAACCGAGCCGCCGCAGGATACCACCTCGCAGGAGGAAAATTCTGTCGAGCAGAGAGAAAAAGCCGAAGCCGCAGGAGATGAACTTCCGCTTTCGGCAGAGGGGATAAAAACAGCCGCAGGCAAAAACGGCGGCAGCGGAAAGCGAAGCAGGACCATAGCGAACGAAAGCAGCGGAAGATATGTCCGCAGCACAGTTCCGCACGGAAAATGCACCGATATTGCGGTCATTCCAACGCTCTGCAATGCCGCTTTGAATCAGCGTCAGCGAACGCCCGAAAACGGAATGAAGCTTTCGGTTTGCCCGTCCGATATCCGCAAAAAAATCCGCGAAAAGCGCACGGGTGCGACAATACTTTTCGCAGTCGACGCAAGCGGTTCAATGGGTGCAAAGCGGCGTATGCGTGCGGTAAAAGGCGCAGTAAAAGGACTGCTTTCCGAGGCTTACAGAAAGCGTGACCGTGTGGGAGTTGTGGCATTTCGTGGAAACGGTGCGCAAACCCTGCTTAACATAACGGGTAGTCCCGAGCTTGCACGAAAGTGTATGGACGGGCTTCCGACGGGCGGAAAAACTCCGCTTGCCGCAGGAATAGCGGCGGCGTGTGAGCTTCTCCGTGCCGAGCGTATCCGAACTCCCGATGCGCTCCAGTATCTTATATTGATCTCGGACGGGAAAGCGAACGTTCCGCTCCGCAGTGATGACCCCTTTGCGGACGCACTCGCAGCCGCCGAACAAGTCCGTTTATCGGGAGTTGGCGCAATGGTTCTCGACACCGAGAACAGCTACATAAGGTTCGGCTTCGCCAAGCAGATAGCCGAGCGAATGGACGCACAGTACATAAGCCTTGACGAAGTAACCGGCTCGGCTGTGGAAGAAAACGTCCGAAACTTTATTAACGAATGATCGCCGAAAGGCTTTCATATAAATTTATTTTTTGGAGGAAGAAAAAATGAAAAAGAAAATTCTTGCGATCGCTGTACTCGCAGCAGTAATGTCAATGACGGCTTGCTCATCAAATCAGGGCAGCACAACGACTGACAGCGAAACAACAACGCAGGCAGAGGTTCAGGCAGAGGAAACTCAGGCAGAAGAAACAGAAGCGGCTGAAACAGAAGCAGAAAGCGCAGCAGGTACAGACGTATTTACCGATGAAAACGGCGTTCTCACATACCTTGACACAGCTAACGCTCCTTTTGAGGGCGCAGGTCTTAAGATCACGGTTGACAAGGCAGCAAAGACTGTAAACTTCGTAAAGACCGATCTTGACGGAAACGAAACTGTTGAGTATTACAACTTCGATCTCAACAGCAACACAGTTGAGGAATACTACTATGTTTCCATGATGGGAACAGGCTTCTACTACACATTTGACCTTGCCGCAAACGAGATCGTAAAGGTTGAGGATTCCGAACACAACGATTCCACACAGAGCACAAAGGACAGCGGAAGGTATGACGGTGCAAACGACAGAATGAAGGGCGATGTTGAAGCTTTCCAGAATTATTTCACCGAAAACTATGGCGTTTCCATAGAAGATATGGTAAAATAAGCTATGGCAGAACAGTATATTTACCGCGGCGGACAAAAGCTCCGCTGCGGATATACGACGGGTTCGTGCGCCGCAGCTGCATCGGGTGCAGCTGCGGAAATGCTTATAAGCGGTGAAATATCGGAATTTTCGGAGATAATGACCCCAAAAGGAGTACTGTTAAAACTGGAAGTTCTTGATGCGGCTATAAGCACGGACTATGCGGAATGTGCGATAAAAAAAGACAGCGGCGACGATCCCGATATCACGAACGGGATACTCGTTTATGCAAAGGTCAGCCGAATTCCGCACGGCGTTGAGATAGTCGGCGGCGAGGGTGTCGGAAAGGTCACAAAAGCAGGACTTGACCAACCGATAGGCGAAGCTGCGATAAACTCCGTTCCACGGAAAATGATAGCGGCAGCAGTGGAAAAGACTGCCGAAATGCACGACTATCACGGCGGCTTTCGCATAGAAATTTCCGTTCCGAACGGCGAAGAAATTGCGAAGAAGACCTACAACCCACGAATGGGCATCGAGGGCGGCATTTCGATAATCGGAACGAGCGGCATTGTCGAGCCGATGAGCAATTCCGCACTTATCGATACGATACGCCTTGAAGAGCGAATGAGAAAAGCCGAGGGACACAATGCGCTCCTGCTGACGCTCGGAAATTACAGTGAAAATTTCATTCAGAAGTCAATGCCGTTTGCGCTTGAAAAGAGCGTGAAGTGCAGTAATTTCATCGGAGAAGCGATAGATTCGGCGCTCGAATACGGCTTTGAAAATATTCTTATCATCGGTCATATCGGAAAGCTCGTTAAGCTCGGTGCAGGAATTATGAACACACATTCTGCGCAGGCTGACGGCCGAATGGACGTGCTTGTGACCTGCGGAGTGCTTGCCGGAGCGGAAAGTGAAGCTTTGAGAAATATACCCGAATGTGCAACGGTCGATGCGGCGCTCGACATTCTGAAAGAACACGGATATATGGAAAAAACGCTTGATATCCTTGCAAAAAGAGCGGAATATTATCTTGACGCAAAGGTGAAAAATGCTGTAAATATCGGTGCTGTGATGTTCTCGGACAAGCATGGGATAACAGTCGAAACCTCCCGTGCCTGCGAGCTTATCGGAATAATTTCGGAGGAATACAATGGTTGATTTTGTTGGAGCCGGCTGCGGTGCGGCTGACCTTATAACCATAAGGGGGAAAAAGCTTGTCGAAAATGCGGACGTTTTGATCTATGCAGGCTCGCTCGTCAATCCCGAACTGACGGAATATGCAAAGGACAGCTGCGAAATATACAACAGCGCATATATGACTTTGGACGAAGTTATCGATGTGATGAAGAAAGCCGAAGCCGAGGGCAAAAACACCGTTCGGCTTCACACGGGCGACCCGTCACTTTTCGGTGCGATCCGTGAACAGACGGACAGACTGGACGAACTCGGGATAGAATATCGAATCTGCCCCGGGGTAAGCTCGTTCTGCGGCGCAGCAGCGGCGCTCAAAGCCGAATATACCTTGCCCGAGGTGTCGCAGTCGGTCATAATCACCCGAATGGCAGGGCGCACGTCAGTACCCGAAAAGGAGAGCCTTGAGAGCCTTGCCTCGCACGGTGCTTCAATGGTGATATTCCTGAGCGCAGGAATGACTGCCGAGGTTTCCGAGCGGCTGCAAAATGGCGGCTGCACGGCGGAAACTCCTGCCGCTCTTGTCTACAAAGCAACGTGGGCAGATGAAAAGGTCTGTCGCTGTACGGTCGGAACGCTCGCCGAAACTGCTGAGAAAAACGGCATAAATAAGACTGCCCTCATTGTTGTCGGCGACTTTCTCGGCGAGAACAGACACCTTTCAAAGCTCTACGACCCAAGTTTTGAAACGGGTTTCAGAAAGGCGAAAAAATGAGAGCCGCCGTTATTTCTTTCACGGAAAAGGGACGGATTTTGTCGCAGAAAGTCACTGATTTTTTGAACGAAAAAAACACCGCCGAACGCTTCTGTTTTCACACACACACCGATGAAAAATCGCAAAGCTTCGATGATGTTTATGCACTTTCCGCAAAGCTTTTCAACACCTGCGATGCACTTGTTTTCGTCTGTGCGAGCGGAATTGCCGTCCGTGCGATAGCTCCGCATATAAGATCGAAAGCAAGCGACCCTGCCGTTATCGTCATTGATGACTGCGAAAAATTTGTCATACCGCTTTTGTCGGGACACATCGGCGGAGCGAATCGGCTTGCGCAGCTTATCGCAGAAAATATCGGTGCAGTACCTGTGATAACAACGGCCACGGACGTTGGGGGACGATTTTCTCCCGACAGCTTTGCAAAGGCGAACGGGCTTGTTATCACTGACTTGGACGCATCGAAAAAGATAGCTTCGGCTGTCCTTGACGGCGAAAAAATCGGACTTCTGAGCGAATATCCGTGCGAAAATATCCCACCCGAAATCAGCTTAGACAAAGCTTGCAAGATCGGAATTTATATAGGCACTGACGATGAAAAAAAGCCGTTTGAAACGACGCTTTTTCTTCCGCCGAAAAATATCGTTGTCGGCATCGGCTGCAAAAGAGGAACATCGTGTGAAATGATCGAAGCACACGTTAAGGCTTGCTTTGAAGCTGCAAAAATTTCGGAAGAAAGACTTTGTGCGGCGGCAACGATAGATATAAAATCCGATGAAAAGGGGCTTCTTGAATTTTGCCAAAAGCGAAAAATAAGACTTCTGACCTATTCGGCAGAGGAGCTTATGAGCGTGAACGGTGACTTTGAAAGTTCTGATTTTGTGCTGAAAACAACGGGGACGGACAACGTCTGCGAGCGGAGCGTCGTTTGTTCGGGAGCAGATCCGATCCTGCCGAAAACTGCGGAAAACGGCGTAACTGCGGCACTCGGCGAGCTTCCCGTAAGCATAGATTTTGAAAGGAAAATGTTATGAAGCTTTATGTTGTTGGGTTTGGCTGCGGCAGCTTCGGCGGAATGACCGAGGAGGCTCGGCAGGCGATAGAAAGCAGCGATCTGATAGTCGGCTACAAGGTCTACACCGAGCTTTTGAAGCAGTTTTTTCCGCAGAAAGAATATTTTTTTACGGGAATGAGGCAGGAAAAAGAGCGTGTTCTGTATGCCCTTGAACAAGCGGCAAGCGGCAGAACGGTCTCGCTCGTTTGCAGCGGCGACAGCGAGGTCTACGGTATGGCAGGGCTTGCTTATGAGCTTTCGGCGAGGTTTCCGCAGGCTGATATCCGGACGGTCGCAGGTCTGACTGCGGCACTCAGCGGCGGTGCATTGCTCGGCGCACCGCTCACGCACGACTTTGCGGTGATAAGTTTGTCCGATCTGCTTACTCCTGCCGAAAAGATAGCGTTGAGATTGGAGTGTGCCGCCAAAGCGGATTTTGTCATTGCGCTCTATAATCCGTCATCGAAACAGCGCCCCGATCATCTTAAAAAAGCTTGTGAAATTGTCCTCAAATTTCGTTCTCCCGAAACCGTCTGCGGCTATGCGAAAAACATCGGCAGAGTCGGCGAAGGATACGGTATTTTGACGCTTTCGGAGCTTGCGGATTTTGAAGCGGATATGTTCACAACGGTTTTCATCGGCAACAGTCTGACGAAGATCATAAACGGAAAAATGGTAACACCGAGGGGATATGATGTCTAAAATTCTGATATTCGGAGGAACGACCGAGGGGCGGCTTCTTGCGGAATTTTGCGCCGAAAACAAAATTTGCGCTGATGTTTCCGTAACGACCGATTACGGTGCAGAGCTTCTCCCCGAGAGCGGCTGTATAAATGTGCTGAACGGAAAGCTTGACGAAGCGGAAATTTCCGCACTCATAAAAAGTCACGGCTATCAAACCGTAATTGACGCAACTCACCCTTATGCGACCGCCGCAACGGAAAATATCAAAGCCGCCTGCGCCGAAACGGGCAGAAAATATTACAGGCTTATCCGTGAAAAAAGCACCGATATTTCGGGCAGGACTTTCACGGATATGAACGGACTTATCCGATATCTCAACGGCAGCGAAAAGCGAATTTTAAGCACCCTCGGCAGTAAGGAGCTTCCTGCACTGACTAAAGTGAAAAAATATCGGGAGCGAATTTGTGTGAGAGTTCTGCCCGCTGAGGGGATAGAGGAACACTGCCGCTCGCTTGGATTTGCGAATATCATAGTCGGTAAAGGTCCTTTTTCCGAGGAAGAAAACATCGAACACATACGTCAAAGCGGTGCGGAAATTCTCGTCACGAAGGAGAGCGGAGCGGCAGGAGGTTTTCCCGAGAAAGCATCTGCGGCTAAAAAATGCGGTGCTGAATTTGCTGTGCTGCTTCGCCCTGCGGAAACGGGGAACACGCTCTTGGAAACGGAAAAAATTCTTTTGGAGAACAAACAATGGTAAGCATTATCGGAATCGGAATGGACGGCGAAAAAACGCTCACGGCGGAAGCACTTTCGGCAATAAAAAAAGCCGATATCCTTATCGGAGCAAGTCGAATGACAGCGCTGTTCGAGAGCCTTGGAAAGCCGACATTTTGCAGTTGGAGAAGCGAAGAGATAGCTGCATTTCTGCATAGTGAAAAGTACGAAAATGCGGCGGTGCTGATGTCGGGCGACTGCGGTTTTTACAGCGGTGCGGAGAAGCTTCTCGGACTTATCGGAGATATCGAAAACGAAGTAATAAGCGGGATTTCCTCGCCGGTTTATTTCTGCTCAAAGATAAAAAAGCCGTGGAAAAATATGAAGTTTGTCAGCCTGCACGGTGAAAATGCAAGCATCGTGCGAAACGTCAGACGTAACGAATTTTGCTTCTTTCTGCTCGGCGGAGAAATCACTCCTGCGAAGCTTTGTCAGCGGCTTTGCGAATACAAAATGAACGAAACCAAAATTTACATCGGCGAAAATTTAGCTTCGGAAAATGAGCGGATCTTTGTTGGAAAAGCGTCCGATTTTACCGATATTTCGCTTGGAAAGCTGACTGTTGCGGTCACGGAAAATCCCGACTTTGAAAAGGGGACAGCGGCAGGTATTCCCGATGAAAATTTCACCCGAGGAAAAGTTCCTATGACGAAATCGGAAGTCCGAAGCACGGTAATCTCAAAGCTTGAACTGAGCAGGAACGGCGTGTGCTGGGACGTTGGCTGCGGAACGGGTTCGGTGTCGGTCGAAGCGGCTCTGCAATGCTTTGACGGGAAAGTCTATGCTGTCGATAAGAACCCCGAAGCGGTCGAGCTGACCCGTGAAAATGCGCTGAAATTCGGCTGTGACAATATCGAGATCATAAGCGGAAGTGCGCCCGAAGAGTTGGTTGTTCTTCCTGTGCCTGACAGCGTTTTTATAGGCGGTTCAAGCGGCAAAATAGGCGGGATAGCCGACATTGCATTTGAAAAAAATCCGAACGCTGTTATCGTTGTGACGGTAGTTTCGTTTGAAACGCTGAATGACGCTGTTTCGGCGTTTGAACGGTATGAAATCGAACCCGAGATCGTTCAGCTTGCCGTTACAAGAACGAAAAAAATCGGCTCACACACGATGCTTTCTGCGGAAAATCCAGTGTTCATAATAAGAGGTAAAAAGCGATGAAAAGGATCATCATCGGCGGCACAAACAGCGGCTGCGGAAAAACGACAGTGACCTGCGCAGTCTTACAGGCACTCGTCAACAGAAAAATGTGTGTTGCATCGTTCAAGTGCGGTCCTGACTACATCGACCCGATGTTCCACGAAAAAATAATCGGCACATCGGCATTCAATCTCGACAGCTTTTTCTGCGATGACAACACGCTGAAATATCTGCTCTGCGAAAACGGCGGCGGTGCGGATATTTCCGTTATCGAGGGCGTGATGGGTTTCTATGACGGCGCAAACGGCAGAGGTTCGGCACACTCCGTTTCCGAAATAACCGAAACGCCTGCGGTCATTGTCATCGGCTGCAAGGGAATGAGTGACTCTATCGGTGCGGTTATGAAAGGCTTTCTCGAATACAAAAAGCCGAACAATATCGTTGGATTTATCTTCAACCAACTGCCCGAAAAGCTTGCGGAGAAAGCGGAAAGCCTTTGCCGTGAGCTTGGAACGGAGTATTTCGGGTTCATTCCAAGGAATGAGCTGATGTTTGAAAGCCGCCACCTCGGACTTGTTACGGCTGACGAGATTTCGGACATAAAGGAAAAATTATCACGGCTCGGCGAGCTTGCGGAGAAAAATCTGAAGCTTGATAAGCTGCTCGGATTTGCGGAAAGTCCGCTCCCGAAGTTCACCCCTCCGAGCCTGCCGAAAATAAGTGAGCACCCCGTTGTCGCAGTTGCAAAGGACAGTGCGTTCTGCTTCATTTATGCCGATAATATTTTACTTCTGCGAAAGCTCGGCTGTGAAATAGAGTATTTTTCACCGCTTTATGATAAAGCCGTTCCCGAAAATGCGGACGGGCTTATCATTTGCGGCGGCTACCCCGAATTATATGCGGAAAAGCTTGCGGAAAACAAGGCTATGCTTGAAAATATCCGTGAAATGATTCGGTCGGGGATTCCGACAATTGCCGAGTGCGGCGGTTTTATGTATCTTCACGAAACGCTGGAGGACAACGGCGGCAGCGAGCATAAGCTTGTCGGGATAATTGACGGAAAGGCTTACAAAACGCCGAAGCTGAATCGTTTCGGCTATGTGAAAATGGCCGCTCAAAGTGACAATTTGCTTTGCAAAAATGGCGAAGCTTTTCCTGCGCACGAGTTCCATTACTGGGACAGTACGAACTGCGGAGAAGCTTTTACAGCGAAAAAAACAGACGGTCGGAGTTGGAGATGCGCTCACGCAAATGAGAATTTGTACGCAGGCTTTCCGCATCTGTATTTTTATTCAAACATTGAAACTGCGGCAAACTTCGCACGAAAATGCGCCGGGTTCAAACGCTCAAAGGAGGAAAAATAATGGGACTTTTACATATCTACTGCGGTGACGGAAAGGGCAAAACAACTGCATCGCTCGGACTTGCGCTCCGTGCATCGGGGGCGGGAATGAAGGTCTGCTTTTTACAGCTTATGAAAGGCGGAGAAACGTCCGAACTTGCGCCGCTCAAAGCTTTGCCGAACATAAAGGTTATCCGCTGTGACAGGCACTATCCGTTTTTCAAAAATATGACCGAAGCGGACAAAAACGACATCACCGCCTGCCATAACAGCCTGCTTGAAGAAGCCTTCGGCGGCGGTTTCGATATGGTCATTGTCGACGAATTCAATGCGGCTTACAAATACGGACTTATGGATAAGAAACGTGCGCAGAAGCTTATTTTTGACGGCTTGGAAAACGCAGAAGTCATTCTCACGGGAAGAGACCCCGATGAAATTTTCATTGAAAAAGCCGACTATGTCAGTGAGATAAAGTGCGTCAAGCACCCTTACGAAAAGGGCATCACCGCACGAAAGGGGATAGAGTTTTGAACCTTGAATATGTTTTGCCCGAGGATATCGAGAAACGGAGCTTTCAGATAATCGAAAGCGAACTCGGCGGCAGGATCATTTCCGAAGATGTTAAACCCGTTGTGATGCGTGTCATTCACACAACTGCGGACTTCGACTATCTCGACAGCCTCTGCTTTTCCGAAAATGTTATGCAGACTGCGGAAAAGCTGCTGAAAAGCGGTGCAGTCATCGTCACCGATACGAATATGGCGAAGTCGGGCGTGAATAAGTCCGCACTGAAAAAGCTCGGCTGTGAGGTGATGTGCTTTATGTCCGATGAGGACGTTGCCGCCGATGCAAAGCGAAACGGGACGACCAGAGCGACAGCCTCTGTGGAAAAGGCGGCAAGGCTCGGAAAGCCTGTGATATACGCAGTCGGAAACGCACCGACAGCGCTCGTTCGATTAAGCGAAACTATTCGTGACAAGAGCTTTGTCCCTGCGCTTGTGATAGGCGTTCCCGTCGGATTTGTGAACGTTGTTCAGTCGAAAGAGCTTATAATGGCATCGGGAGTTCCTTACATCGTTGCAAAGGGAAGAAAGGGCGGCAGCAATGTTGCGGCGGCAATATGCAATGCGCTTTTGTATAAATTCGGCGGAAGATAAAAATTTGCCCGTATCTCCTGATGAGAAATCTGACTGCGCATCTGAAACGCTATGGTGTTTAGTATAATTCACTCGTTCAAATATCGTGATGGTTTTTTGAGGAGACCTTGATTTTTTTATGTAAATATGATAATATAAAACAGCAGAGAATTTCTGTTTGTTTTATGACCGTTGGTTAGCTTAGGCTAATATGCTGTCGGGCAGAATACTTTATATAAGAAAGGGATATCAAAAATGGGTGAAAAAATAACACTTTCGGGCGTTCCCGAAACCATGCTGCAAACGATCTATGCACGAGCAAAGGAGTCAAAAACGAGGGGCGCAATTTCGGATAAAAAGGCTGTCGAGATCATTGAAAAGCTCAATTACGATTTCTCACTCGCCGATAAGGACAAGGCAATGCATGACGGTGTTATCGCACGAACGATAGTCCTCGACAGGCTTACGGAAAAATATCTCGCAAAGTTCAAAAACGCAGTTGTCGTGAACATTGCCTGCGGTCTTGATACACGCTGCTATCGAATGAAGAATTATTCGCACTGGTATAACCTCGACCTGCCCGAAACTATTGAAGTCCGCAGCAGGATACTTAACCCGACCGATAAGATAACGCAGATACCAATGTCCGCAATGGACGACTGGGGCGGCAGGATCGCAGAGAAAAACGTTCCCACACTCATTATCATCGAGGGTCTGACAATGTACCTTTCCGAGAGCGATGTGAAGCAGATATTCGCAGTCATCGAAAAGAACTTTGAACACGCTGTTGTGCTTGTCGAAACAATGAACCCGATGGTCGCAAAGCGCATAAAGGAAAAATCCATAGAGGGCAGCAAGGCTAAGTTCACATGGGGCGTGAAGAACGGCGCAGAGCTTGACAAGATCATCCCGGGCTTCCGCTGCGTTGAGGAACACAGCCTTTGCGAGGGAATGGCAGTTTTCGCACCGATATATAAATTTCTTGGCAAAATAAAATTCGTAAGCAATATTTCCAACAAGATAATCGTTATGGAGAAGGTCAGCCATTCCTGACCAACCGACAGACAAGCTTTATGAAATATCCGGTCAAAGTGAAAAAAGGGAGTGAAAAAATGTCATACATATCTGATACCGAACCGAGGCTGCTCGGATGCAAAACAAAAACGCCGCTTTCTTTTTCGGTTTGCGGACAGCTCATAAGTCCGTCGGGATTTATACATCACCGCCGCCGTTTTGACGAGAACGTTCTTATAATGGTAACGGAGGGCAGTTTGTACATTACTGCGAACGGTACGGAACGCACTGTTTCCGCAGGGCAGTATATTTTGCTTCTGGCAGGTGAGGAACACTACGGATCACGTTCTGCAGAGGGGAGGCCTTCCTACCTTTGGACGCATTTCCATGCGGACTGCGGCTTTGAAACGGCTGATGCCGGGAATACGGGCGAATACACATATCTTCTTCCCGAAACGGCGGCGTTTTCTTCATCGGGACGTACTGCGCAGCTGTTTCATCAGCTTATGGATATGTCCCTTGATGAAAATTCATACACACGGAGTATGCCCGATTATGCTATGAGCCTGCTTCTTATGGAGCTTTCTCAGGAACATTTCCGAAACGGCTGTACACAGGAGCTTCCGCCGCTTGTGATCTCGGCGAGGGAATGGATCAACAATCACTATTATCTTACCTTTGAGGTCTCGCAGCTTGCGGATGCCCTTGGCTGCAGTGCGGAGTATCTCTCTTCCGTTTTCAAGCGGAGCATGGGCGTTTCTATCGTCCGATACACGAACAAAGTCAGAGTCAGGACGGCAAAGACACTTCTTTCAAATTACGGTGCAACAATAAAAGAAACCGCATTTTCATGCGGTTTCACAGACGAAAAATATTTTATGAAGGTGTTCAGGGTACTCGAGGGCATGACCCCGACTGAGTACAAACATTCATTTGAACGGAGAAATATTAATTAGTGCTTTTCTTTGTGAAATAAACTGTGTATTTTTCATCGGTTATGTCATAAAGCGGCACAAGGTCAAAGTTCTCGGGCTGGTTCAATGTTCTGTAAACGCTCTGCTGCCACGGGAACGTGCTGTAGGTATGCTCGGTGGTGTAAGTGAGCGCACTTTCGGGAGAGCTGTCATTCATATATATTCCGCAGTCCTTGCCGCAAAGTCCGGCAAGAACGATCGGACCCTCCGAAAAGGCTGTGAGCTGCGGCATATCGGGGAGCGAGGACGTTGAGAGCGCAGCAGGGAAGTATATATTTACCGTATCATTATTCCAGGTGCGGTCAAAGCTGATAAATCCGTTTTCAGCCTTTTTGTCACAACGTTCGCCGTTGATATAGATCTCAGGTTCGCCGTCAGTCCAGCTCGGGACACGGAGAGAAAGGGTGAACTTTTCGGGGGCGGCGGCATTTACATTGAGCTTTATATACCAGCGGGACATTCTGCTGTCATCGTGTTCGTCAAAGGACGCACCGTCGTTGTAATACTTCATATCAACGCTCTGTGTAACGGTGACGTTTTCGTTCTTTTTGTACTCGGAATTGATATACTGTGCTGTGATAAGCCGGTCGCCGTCCTCATACCAGCAAAGCTGCGGATAGATAGTATGAGCCTGAACGGTCGTGCCGTGGCAGCACCAGAAATCGTGGGTCTTGCTGCCCCATTTTTTTGTACTGCCCGATCTCATCGGGAGAAAATATGCAGGCATACCCGTGAACTTGTTCTGCTGTGCAAGAAAACCGTTATAAAGGTTTTTCTCAATATAGTCAAGATACTCGCTTTCACCCGTGAAACGGAAGAGGTAGTCGGCAAGGCGTACCATATTGTAGACCGTGCAGAATTCCTGTGTGCGCTCGCCGATGAACATTCCGAGCTTGTGAGGCGGTATCCAGAATTCGCCCGAGTTCTGACCGCCCGTGCAGAATGACTCTCTGTCGCTGACAGCGCATTTCCAGAAAAGCTTTACAAGACCGAGCCAATTTTCATCGCCCGTGATCTCATACATTTTTGCGGCACCGTGCGCCCATGGGATACTTGCGTTCGCATGGCAGTTGGAAAGCGGATCGCCGTTGTCGGCGAGCTTTTTGTAGATAGACGGGTGAGAATATTTATTGGCGAGGGTAAGGTATTTTTCGCTGCCCGTGAGCTGATAAAGTCCTGCCCAGACTTCGAGCATACCGCCCTCCTCACCGCTGTAAACGGCGTGTGGGTTTTTATTTTCCATTTCCGCTGTCCAGTCGATGTACCAGTCTGCGGCATTGTCAAGGATAGAAAGAGCTTTTTCGTTCCTTGCGTACATTGCACTGTGGTAAAGTCCGAGCAGAGTCTTGTGCATTGTATACTGCGGCGACCAGATATACTCGTTGTTCGCAAGCTTATCAAAGTATTTTTCGGGTATCGAGCCTATCCATCTTCCGCCGTTGAGTTTCTGACAGCGTTCAAGCTCGTCAATTATAATGTCAAGCTTTGCTTTAAGTTCACGGTCATTGTTTTGGGCGATGAGCATTGATGCTGCGGAAAGCCAGTGTCCGAGGAAGTGTCCTCGCAGCTGACAGGTGGGGGATTCCCAGCCGAGGTGCATCTCGGTAACGTCACGGTCTGTTCTTATTCCTGCTTCAAGGTAGAAATTCTGCAGGAGATCTTCTGTTTTAAGCTCCATAAGATAAGCTCTGTTCACGTCAGCCCGTTCCTTGAAAAGTCCCGGGAGAAGACGGGCATTTTTTGCGTTTATACTTGTTGGCATAGGCTTTACCTCCGTAATTGATAGGATAAAAATCGGAAACATATTGATCTTTACATATTATACAGCATCATAGTCCGTTTGTCAGTAGATAAAGAGAAAAAAAGGTGGAAATTTCTTTGATTTTATAATTTTTCTGACTTCCGAACGAACGGGTGTGTTTTTTTGTCGGCAAGTTCTTCGGACTACGTTCACCCGTTGAAACAATGTATATATTTTTAGATGTGACCTTGATTTTATGTGAATTGTATGTTACAATTTATCTGAAAAATTACAATTTTTGATATAAGGAGGTATAGCTTATGCCGCATTCATCTGGAGGAGGCTCTCACAGAGGCGGTTCTCACAGCAGTTCGCACAGATCCCGCCGTTCGGGTTCAGGGTCAGCGCCGAGACGGCACGTCCGCTCGTCCTATTTTTCGGGTTCAAGGAGATTTGTGTATTTGCACAGAAATACGCCGACATATATTTATGCCGACTATGATATAACAAAAAAGCGCAGTCCGCTGCGTTTTCTGATGCTGATATTCTACCTTCCGTTCATATTGGGCATAGGTCTTATAATGCGTGGAACGATACTGCCGCCGCAGAAGATTTCGGCTGACTATAATACCGCTGTGGTCGTGAAGGACGGGATAAATGTACTCGATGATACGGAAAGGCTGAAAAGCTCGCTTGAAAATTTTCTGGACAAAACCGGCATCACACCTGCGGTTTTTACGGTCTGCAATGAGGAATGGCAGGAAAAATACGATTCACTTGAAAATTATGCCTATGATCTTTATGTGAATTCTTTCCGTGACGAAAAGCACTGGCTGATAGTTTATTCCGAGCCGAAAATGCCCGATGACGATTTCAGCGACTGGTACTGGGAGGGTATGCAGGGCGATGACACGGACAGCATACTTACCGTAAATACGGCGGACAGCTTTACTTTGCGGCTCCAGCATCTTCTTACCGACAGATCGGTTTCGGTAAATGATGCGCTGTGCGATTCATTCGATGAGCTTTCCGACAGGATAATGAAAGTAAAGATCGACCCGACAGCTATTCTGATACTGATGATATTTGTCGGATTTATCGGCGTTCATGCGTATCTTATGGTTTTCCACGACCCTAACAGAAAGTACAGAAATGCGGTGGAATGTCCGATAGAACAGCCTGCGGAGGCGTTTCACGAGGAGAAGTGCCCTTACTGCGGTGCGTCTTATATGTCCGGAAGAGATACACGCTGTCCGAGCTGTCAGGCGCTGCTTGAAATATCGGATAAAAAAGAGAGCTGATCTCCGATGCTTTCGGCAAAGGACTGCCTTGACGGAAGGACTGTTTCGGTAGACAATTGCTCTTTTATAATGATCATAATATATTTTTTATGATTTTTTAATAAATTTCTCAGAAAGTAACGAAAAAGCCGATTTTACTGTCCCAAAATATGGACAGTTGTGTATCTTTTGAATAATTTAACAAAACAAGGGACGTTTTTTGTCAATATATCGGTTATAATTGAGCAAAAAAAGGATTGAAAAAATGAATATATTGTGATATAATAGTAATATGTTCAGTATGCACTGTGCTTTAGCGGTGTAATACTGTAAAATCAAGCCTTTGACATCGGGGATATTTTTGTCGGGGCAAAATCAAGAAAGGAATGGTCATAGAAGTATGAACGGTACAATGAAAAAGCGCATTGTTGCAGGTCTTCTCGCACTGGGAATGATCCTTTCCCCGTCGGGTGCAGGTCTTACAACAATACCATCGTTCGCTGAAACCAGCGCAAGTGCTGAAGCCGGAAACGGCAGCACAGACGGCGATGAAACCAAAGAGGGTGACTCTGATTCTGACGGCGGTGAAACCGATCCCGAAGATGAAGACGGCAGCACCGATAACGGAGAGGACAGCTCCGACAACGGTGAAACCGACCCTGACAGTGATGAAAATGACAGCGATGAAGACAAGACGGAAGGAACTGCCGAAGATGCGGCAGCTGACGAAACAACTGACGGAAATAATTTACTCAATGCCTCAAACACGGAAATAATAGGAACGACCGACGTTCTCGAAAAATACGGCGATGAGGTACTCCCAAACTATATCATTGTCAACAGTGATATATTTGGTCTTCCCGAAGGCTTTGAGATCAGCGAAAACCTTTCGGTAAATTCCTATAAGCCGACAATTTATTCATCGTCCGAGGGCTACAATGCGCTTAACGCAAAGCAGAAAAAGGCATATGAAACGCTTTTGGCTCGTGCTGAAGAAATTGATTCCAACGAAGAAGATTATGGATATATATATACATATACATATAATGACGGTTCGACAAACACCGCTTACTATTTCGGCAAAAACTTATCGAAGAATTCCGATTATGTATATCCGAAGGATCTTCAGGGATATGTATTCTGCGAACCGGGTACTTCGTTCAATGATATCTGGACAGCTTACAACGCATTGACGTATGATAATCCGCAGCTTTTCTGGTTCGGTCATGCAATGCAGGGCTATAACTTCAGAAATTCGAGCGGCAAGGTATATTGTGCCGTTGTTATGGAAACTGAAGTTCCCGATTATGCGAACGGCGAAAAGCGTCAGGCTGCTAAAACAGCCCTCTATGAAAAGATCGATAAGATCGTTGACGGTGCAGCGGTTTATGCAAACGGCTACAGTGCAGAATGGTATATCCATGATTACCTTTGCAAAAACACCATCTACGATCCCGAACTTGGCAAAAGCGGCGAAAGTCCTTTCGACCATGACGTGACGGGACTTCTTCTTCACGGCGTATGCGTATGTGAATCCTACGCAAAATGTACACAGCTCCTTATCAATGCTGTTACGGAAACATACGATCTCGGCGACCTTGAAGTAAGATACGTTGTTGGTATGGCTTACGGCTACAACGGCAAGAGCTATGTCCGCATGGGCGGTCACGCATGGAACCAGATCAGAATTGACGGTCAGTGGTATAACCTGGACGCAACATGGAGCGATGTTGAACCAAAGTATCAGGCGACTTTGGGTGACTATACTTACGATTTCTTCAACGTTACCGATGACCCGTTCACAAAGGAACACCACGCTTTTGAGGGTTATTCCAAAATTTACTCCACAAGCAAGTGTACCTCGACCGATTATTCCTATGACAATCACGATGACAACTATGTTCTCGAAGAGGATGTAAAGTTCACTGTAAGCGTTGACGGAACTGTAGTTAACAAGACTGCGACCGTCGAGGCTGCTATCCATTATATCAGCAGACTTAAAAACACAAAGGCTGATTATGTCATCAAATTTGTAGGCGATGAAAGTGACAGCTCTGTTGTCATTTCCCAAAATGTAACGCTCGAAAATGCGAAGTCTATCACTTTTGACAGCATATCAACTACCACTTCTTACATCAAAGCAACTTACAACTTCACAAACGGCTTTACAGCTAACTGTGACGTTATCTTTGACTCAAAAGCAATTCTTTCCAAAAAGGTAACCGCTGCAAAAGCGACTGTTACAGTCAATAATGTATGGATCGCATTTGATAAGGACTCCGAGATAAACCTCAAGTCACTTGTTCTTAAAGGAATTTCAGCATCTGTTGATAATAACGGCGCAAAGAGCATCGATCTTGGCAATGTTACAGCAACAACTGAAGAATATGCTGCACTTGACCTCGTGTCCGATGCAACTATCGGTACGGTCACAGTAACCGGCGATTTGGATCTCCGCGTTAAAAATGGTGCAAACGTAACTATCACGGGCAAGGTCACCTGCAACGGTACTGCAAAGATCAACCTTGTTCTTGCAGATACTCTCGTTGGCACAAAGATAGGAAGTATCGCTGCTGAAAACGGCACAACTATCATAAATGCAAAGACAGCTCCTGCGACCTGCTTTAAGTCGGTCTATGTACCCGATACGGTTGAAGACGGTCAAATAATCCCCGGCAAAGAAAGCGATACAGTAGCGTATGCTGTTTATAAGGTAGGCACAGAAGTTAAGGTAACAACGCCGAGAGTTCATGTTCAGTTTATGGACGAGCCGACGGTTATAGGTTCTTTCGCAACATTCGATGAGGCTGTTGCAGCTGTCAACGCTGACAAGAACCTTGCAGGCAAGTCTATTTCTATTCTGCTTGCTGATGATGTTGAAACAGCAAAGATGACAATGCCTTCAAAGGCAGGTCTTGTTTATATCAGCTCTGTCGGCGGCGGTCCTGAGGGATGCACGATCACTGTTGATGCAGACACAGTAACATTCCCGACCGAAGTTCGTATAGATACAGTCAATATCACAACAAAGAGTTCAAAGGGACTTACGATCTCTGCGGCAAAGGATCTGCTTGTTTCCAATTTAAAATCAGCTGATCTCAAAACAATCAAAGGTACTGCAAAGGGAACTTTGAGAGTTGAAACCAATATGGCTCCATGCGCTGTCACAGGCTTCGGCACAATGCATATCAGTGCTGACCTTGACTGCGGTACGATCAATGTCGGAAAGCTTCTTATAGGCGACTGCAAGCTCAACGTTAAGAACGCCGGTTCTTCCGTTACTGTAAAGGATATTGAAGGCCTGCATGACGATGCTGCTATTGTTTATGACAAGAACACAAAGCCTGTAACAGTAACAGGAACAGCAAAGGGCAGCATCACTGTAACGACAGAAAACGCTGACGGATTTACAGTAGGACAGAAGATCATCACAGCCAAGACAGCCGATATGTCCGTATTCAAGCTTGATGAAGAAAAAGTCAAATCAGAAAAGGAGAACGATAACGGCTATACTCTTACCAGAAAAGGCAGCGACCTCTGCGTTGGCGAAGTTGTAATGAGTGTTGAAATAACACATGATGTTTCTGAACTTAAATTCGCATCATGGACGGATGTTGTCAGCACGATCGAGTCAAGAAAGGCAGCACTGGGTTACGAACAGCCTTACGTGGTAACACTTCTTGACAACGTTAATGTCGGAACATTCAAGATGCCAAAGGCAGGCACATACAGCGAGCTCACATTCAAGGGAGCAAAGGTGCTTTCGTTCACAGGCAATATCACACTTACGGGCAATACAACATTTGATAATGTTATCCTTGCAAGTGTAAAGAAAGATAATAAAACCAATAAGTACACGGGCGTTGCATATAACATTGCGGCAGGTAAAAATATTCTCACACTTAAAGGCTTGCTCTTTCATTCATTTGTAATTGAGGGCATTGTTGACAGCAATGCGGCTAATGCAGGTCTTGCAAACATTACTTCAAGCGGCAGGGTCAACCTTGACGAGTCTAAAGTAAACGGCAATGTTACAGCAAACGATCTTTATATCTCTCATGCTGAAATCAAGGGTTCTGTAACAGCAACAGATATCATTCTCGACGAGATCGACTACGATATAGCAGTTCCGAATGCAGGCTATTCCGAAAAGGCAGCAAATTCGTTCGTAAGTGATAAGCTTGACGTCAGAGCTGATGTTATGGTCGGCGGCAATTTCACTGCAAAGGCATTGCTCGAGATCAACGAGTCGCTCGCAGTAAAGGGCACATTCTCCGCAGTGGGTATCGAATCTCGCGGAGAAGACGCAAAGCTTTACCTCTATGAGAGCAAAAAGCCTGCGGATATCGGCAAGACAGGTTTTGTGGGCAATAAGACAGTTAAACTTGTTCTTCTTGACTCCGAGGGCAATACTCTTGAACTCAAAACTATCAAAACTATCGCAAATATCAAGGGCAAATACGCAGATCACTTTATCCCTGTTAATGAAAACATTGACACAGATGAGCAGGAAGTCGGCTACTACATTGTTAAGTCCGGCACACAGCTTATCGCAAAGCCAAAGAACACCGATAACCTTATCAAGGTAAGCGTTAACGGCAGGATCGGCTACTATGACAGCTATGACAGCATCATCAAGGACATTAACACAGTTGCAGACTCCGAGGCAGTATATGAAATTTTCTTCGGCGAAGAAGTTGAACTTTCAAAGCTCACTCTTCCGGGAGCAAAGAAGTACAAACAGCTTATTTTCGCTGGTGAAGGCAAATCGGCAACTATCAAGACAAACAGTGACCTTACTCTTACGGGCAACTTCACGATCGGCACCAATGTTACTATTAACAAGCTTGACAAGAACAATGAGATCGTTCCTATGAATGTCAATGCAGGCACTTATGCCTTTGTTTGCAGCGGCAAGATCTCATACAAGGACAACGCAAACAACTTCGGCAAGCTTTCAGGCTCGAAGAAGAGCAGCATTACGCTCAAAGGAACGAATGTAGTTTACACATCCGTTGCCGCAGACAACATGGAGCTCAACGGCACACTTGAACTCGTTGGCAAAGCACCTCTCACACTTACAGGCAAGCTCACTTCATTGGAATCGGACGAGTTCGCTGCAACGATCAAGTATGCTTTCGCAAACGCATCAAAGATCAAGTTCGGCACGATCTACAAAGCAGGACTTGAGCTCGTTTCCACAGACAATGCATCGATTTCCGAAGGCACATATCTTGCAAACATTACATGTGCAGTTCTCGGCGGCATCGCAGTATCTTCCGGTGAAAATACTGCCTACGCAATTCGTTCGGGCAATAAGCTTATCGCAGGTTCTTACGATAATACAATGCTCGTTATGAACGAGAATGTTCATGCAGGCTGCTACTACGATACATTTGAAAATGCTATCGCAGGCATCACAGCTGCAAACGATCCGGAGGCAATTTACAAATTCTATATCCTCGATAACGCAGGTACAGTCAAGGTAAACAAGCTCACAATGCCTGCTGCAAAGAAGTATAAGTCGATCGAATTCACAAGCAGATTTACAGGCAGTGTTACTGTTGAAACGACATCTGACCTCGTTCTCACAGGTGATACCACAATTAATTCGGGCATTTCTATCAACAAGGTAAAGAACGGTACTATCGTTCCTATCAGCATCAACACAGGTGCATACACATTTACCTGCAAGGGAACACTTTCCGATAAGGACAGCAAGGTATGCAATATCGCAAATATCACAGGCAAGGGCAGCGCAGTATTCGATGAAAATATTGCAGTTAATATCAGCGGCAATGTAAATGTTGGTTCATTCACGATTTCTTCGGTTGTTACACTTTCCGAAAAGTCAGGTTTCACCTGCGCAAAGCTCGTTCCGGAAGGCGGTAAGCTCGTTTATGCCGAAAAGAACGCTGCAAAGGTCAAACTCGGTAATATCGAAAACACCGGAAAATCTATCACATTCCCGATGCTCGGTGAAGGCAAGTATCTTGCAGCGATCACAGGTGATTTCCCAGACGGAACAATTCGTTTCGGCGTGAAAGGTGCTGAAACAGAACTCGATGTACTTTACGCAGCAGTCCGCAAGGGCAATAAGATCTATATCAGTTATAGATCCGATGCTGTTATCGTGACTTGCGCATCTAACGGATCCGCTACAAAACGTGCATACAGCTCACCCGAGGACGCTCTTGCAGATATCACAAGGATCAACGATGCGAATGCAGGATTTACAATCCGTCTTACCGAGAGCTGGTCACCTAAATCGATCAAGTTCCCTGCAAAGGGTAAGTATTCGGTTATTGAGTTTGTTGTTTCCCGCGAAGTAGATAGAATTTATATCACAGTTTCTTCCGATATCACTCTTACCGGCAACCTTGTTATTGGCAATAATGTAACACTCAGGAAAGCAAAGGGAACTCTTAAGATCACAGCACCAAAGGGTTCAGGTTTCAATGCTGAGGAAGAGGGTAACGGCAAGATCGAAGGCACAGGCGCAATCGTGTCATAAGACGTAACTATCTGACAGCGTGGTTCTGACGATTTATACTAAACAACAATTAAAAACTATACAATATAGTTTTATTGGTGTTTGGTATTATCACCGCAGCGGATGAAAATCCCGCTGCGGTGATTTTTTTATCTGGATATTAACAAACAGCTTGACAAAAATTAAGAAAAATGATATAATAACCAAAAGTCAAAGCTCTTTGCACTGCAATTTTTCTACAGTACGATCTGAACAGACGGGAGCATTTTGCTCCGAAGTCGGGTCACAACAGTGACAGTGGTGTTCTTCACTCACGGGACAGTAGTAATAATTACCGGTTCCGTGGGTATTTTTGTATCTGCGGGCCGTTTTTATCGGAGGTATCATTATGATCGGAAAAGCACCCCCTTCATACGGAACTGATCCTGAAAAGGACGCCGTAAAGGTTTCTATGGTGAGCATTGTCGGAAATATCGTGCTTTCGCTCTTTAAGCTGATCGCAGGTATTATCGCAGGCTCGGGCGCAATGATAAGCGATGCCGTACATTCCGCATCGGACGTTTTCAGCAGCATTATCGTCATAATCGGAGTTAAGATATCCGCCCGTGAGTCGGACGACGATCACCCTTACGGTCATGAGCGGCTCGAATGTGTCGCAGCGATAGTTCTTGCTGTTGTGCTGCTGATAACGGGACTTTTTATCGGTCATACAGCCGTTGAAAATATCACTTCGGGCAATTTCAGTGAACTTGAAGTTCCGGGGATTCTTGCGCTTATTGCGGCAGTGGTTTCTATCATTGTCAAAGAGTCAATGTTCCATTACACGAAATATTATGCGATAAAACTTGACTCGGGCGCTGTTATGGCTGATGCGTGGCATCACAGGAGCGATGCGCTGTCCTCGGTCGGTGCGCTGATAGGAATTGCGGGAGCACGAATGGGTATGCCCGTTCTTGATCCGATAGCAAGCCTTGTGATATGCGTTTTCATTGCAAAGGCGGCTTATGACATTTTCAAGGACGCCGTTGGCAAAATGGTCGATCATTCCTGCGATAAAAGCACGGAAAAGGCGCTTAAGGAATGTGTTCTTGAACAGGAGGGCGTCAGGGGCATAGATATGCTTTCGACCCGTGTTTTCGGCAGCAAGATCTATGCTGATATCGAGATAAGCGTTGACGGTGATGAAACACTCCGTGCAAGCCATGCGATAGCGGAAAATGTCCACAGTGCGATCGAGCGGGATTTCCCGAAGGTAAAGCACGTTATGGTACATGTGAATCCTGCCGATGACGCTGATACATAAAAACAGGAGAATTTCGGAATGTACAGTATTCTGATAGTTGATGATGACTATTTTTTTGGCGTAAGATATATGAATATGGAAATATGGGGAAAATTCGGCTTCGAGGTCGCTGCGGCGGTGCAGACCGAGCGGCAGGCTGCCGATTTCCTCAAAAAGAACGGTGCCGATCTCGTTCTGACGGAGGTGAACCGCCCTCAGCTTGACGGGATAAGGCTTGCGCAGGAGATAAAGCGGCTGTACAGCGGCACTTGCGTCGTGTTTTTCAGCCAGCGCCCCGATTTTGAAACAGCACGAAAGGGAATGAGGCTGGGCGTTCTCGACTACATATTGAAACCCGTGGACGAAAGGGAGCTTTCGCAGATGCTTTCCAGGGTAAAGGCTCGGCTTGATGCCGAAAAAGGTGATGTTTTGTGCGAGCAGGCGGAAAATGTCCTCAAAAGCATCGGAAACGGCTCGGGAAGCAGGTTTATACGCACGGTTTCGGCGTATTTGTGCGATAATATCTATCGATTCGTGACGATGAGCGATGCTGCCGAGTTTATGAACCTCAACAAAGATTATTTCGGAAAATGCTTCATAAAAGAATCGGGGATAACGTTCGGCGAGTTTTACAGCCGTCTGCGCATAGAGTTTGCAAAGTCGCTTTTGAAAAAGGGAACGCTCCGCAATTATGAAATTTCCGAAAAGCTCGGTTTCGGCGACCCCGATTATTTCACGAAAAAATTCAAGGAAGTGACGGGAATAACTCCGTCCGAATACAAGGCTTCTATAAAATGACCGTAGAAAAAGCGTATTATTGAAAAATGTTGCACAAAATCAAGCAAAAGCTCGTAGCTATTGAAAATAGCTTTATATGGCTTTTGCGCCGATTTTTTGTCTATACTTTGATTAAAAATTAGTATTATACTAAACACCATTTAAAATTTGGAAAAAATCAAGCCGATAATCTCGAATATATTGGATTTCGGCGCAGATTTTTTTCTTTATTTTATTGGTGTTTAGCATTATAGTTGAATAAGATATACAGCCGCCTGCAAACAACGCAACGTTAGAGTTTGCAGAGCGGCTTTTATATCCAATAGAAAAGTGAAAATCTATGTAAAGCCACGGTAAAGTAAGTTTTTGGAAGATATGCGCAGAGTGAGAGGCGAAATATCGTAAATGCGATGATCTTTTCAAAAAAGACTTCATTTTATCGGTTTAAAATGTAAGTAAACACGGGATAAATGCTTGTAAAATCCGTTGACTTCGGCTCTCTGCGGTGATATTATAAGCCCGTAAGTTCAAAACGACTACAAATAATTTAAGGAGCGAATCCAAAGATGAACAAGAAAAAGATACTTACTTCTGTCCTCGCAGGCATAATGAGCCTTTCCGTTCTGGCAGGCTGCTCAAGCTCAAACGGAGATTCGGCAGCTTCTGCTTCTGTGCAGGAAAAGACAACAGCCGAAGCCGCTTCGGCAGACACGACAGCTGACAGCACTGACACTTCATCAGAAAATGTAACACTTGATATGTACTTCCCCGTTTCCGTAGGCGGCGGTCCTGACGTTCTCATCAGCAAACTCTGCGATGAATTCCACAAGGAATACCCGAACATCACCGTAAACCCTGTTTACGCAGGAACCTATGCCGAGACGCGTACAAAGGTCCAGGCGGCTATAAAGTCGGGCAACACACCTGCTATCGCACTCATGTTCTCGATCGATCTTTATTCGCTGCTTTCAATGGACGCAATTTATGACTTTGATACTTTCGCAACATCGGACGAGGACAAGGAATGGTTGAACGGATTCTATGACGGATTTATGGAAAACAGCCGCTGCGGCGATCTCACATACGGAATCCCGTGGCAGAGAAGCACGATTATCCTTTACTACAACCAGGACGCTTACAAGGAGGTCGGACTTGACCCCGAAACACCGCCAAAGACATGGGCAGAGCTTGAAGATTATGCTCAGAAGCTCACCAAGGTCGAAAACGGCGTGACAACAAGATACGGTATCCAGATCCCCTCTGACAAGGCAGGCTATGCTTACTGGATGCTTCAGACATTCTGCAACCAGCAGAACGGCTTCAACCTTATGAATGATACGGGCACAGAGGTCTACTTCAACGATCCGAGAACCATTAAGGGACTTAACTTCTGGAAGAGCCTTTCCGACAAGGGTTATCAGGCTCCCGGCACAACAGCTTGGTCAACAACACCTACCGACTTCCTCGAGGGCAAGGCAGCTATGATCTACCACACAACTGGCAACCTCACAAACATCAAGAAGAACGCAACATTCGACTTCGGCACAGCAATGCTTCCTGCCGATGAATCCTATGGCTCACCAACGGGCGGCGGAAACTTCTACCTCTTCAAGAACGTTCCCGAAGAGCAGACACAGGCAGCTTACACATTCATCAAGTGGATGACGAGCGACCCCGAAAGAGTTGCACAGTGGAGCATCGACACGGGTTACGTTGCAACAAGACCCGAAGCCTATGAAACAGAGCGTATGAAGAACTACACCGCAGATTTCCCGCAGGCACTCGTTGCAAGAGATCAGCTTGAATACGGTCACGCAGAGTTCTCCGTTTACGATCAGGGCAGCGTTCAGGATATCCTTGACACCGCTGTTGAAGCTGTAATGACAGGCTCGATGGATGCAGAAACAGCAATGCAGCAGGCTCAGGAGCAGGCTGACGCTATCCTCGCACAGTATAAGTAAAACCTCCTTTCTCTGAAATTCTTCTTCAATAGATCGGAAAGAGTAACGTCACCGAGCGGTATTCTTTCAAAAGTTCGCAGATCGATACTGCGAGTTTCAAATGATTCCCCTTTTTGAATTTTTCATAATCTCTCCTTTTTGGGAAACGCTGATAATTGCTACGGTAGAAATTACCGCGTCAATGTCGGCGTTTTCTGCAAAGTATTACACTTTTTGAAAGTTGGTCGATATATGTCAGAAAAAACTCTCGGACGCACGAAAAAGCCGAAAAAGGAAAAGATCGTTCTCACAAAAGCCGACAGAAAACGCAAAGTCAGGAACTCCTTTATCGCTTATGCAATGCTTTTGCCTGCGTTCATATTTCTTGTAATGTTTACGCTTTATCCGATAGGAAACAGTATATGGTCAAGCTTTTTCAAGGACAACCTTTCGGTCATAACTCCGCAGTTCATCGGCTTGAAAAACTATACGGGACTTGCAAAGGACGCTGTTTTTATACAGTCGTTCAAAAATAATCTGCTCATCGCCGCAGTGAACGTTCCTGTGAGCATCGCGCTGTCGGTCGCAATGGCTGTTTTCACAGACAAGATACGCTTCGGCAAAGGCTGCGCACGAACAGCGTTCTTTTACCCGACTATCCTGCCGATGGTCGCAGTTGCGAATATTTGGCTTTTCATCTATACGCCAAGCTACGGACTTCTCGGACAGCTCGGTTCGAACCTGCGTGTGCTTACCGACCCGAAAACGGCTATATGGGGCATTATAGTGATGCTTATCTGGAAGCAGGCAGGCTATCTGATGATATTTTATATTTCGGGTTTGCAGGGCATCTCGGAAGAACTGTACGAAGCCGCAAAGCTGGACGGTGCTTCACCTCTGCAGGTATTCCGCTCGATAACATGGCCGATGCTCCGCCCGACGACGATATATGTTTCGATAATCTCACTTACGAACGCTTATAAAATGGTAGATCACCTTTACATTATGACAAAGGGCGGTCCGAACAACACCACGAATATGCTTCTCTACTACATTTTCCAGACGGGCTTTGACTTCTGGGACGCAGGCAGAGCCTCTGCAATGACAGTCGTTCTTGTAGTTATGCTGCTCATTATCACGGGCGTTCAGTTCTTCGCACAGGACAGAAACACCTTTTACAGTTAAGGAGTAAAATTTTATGTCAAATGAAAAAACAGCGGTAAAGCCGCTACCGATACGCATTTCGGAGCATTGGCACGAAATGAGAGCTGAGCGTGAAGCGGAAAAGGCTCAGCCGATGAAGAAATTCGAGGTAACGCCGTTCGTTGTGATATCTTATATAGTAATGTTTGCGTTTGCGGCCGTTACTCTCGTTCCGTTTATATGGCTCGTGAAAACAGCGCTCGTTCCGCAGTCGGACGCACTCAGGCTTTTCCATATCTCTGCGCTCACGCTCGATAATGTAAAAGCTATCCTCGATTCTGCGCCGTTCGGACAGTATTATGTGAACACTATAGTAATGGTGGCGGCTGTGCTTTTTGTGCAGTTCATTTCGATAACGCTTGCAGGCCATGCTTTTGCGAGGATCGATTTCTACGGAAAAAATGTCCTCTTTATGCTTTTCCTCACGCAGATGATGGTTTCGGCGGACGTTCTCATTATGCCGAACTATAAGTTCATCAGCAGTCTTGGTCTTTCCGACACAAGGATAGGCGTTATCCTGCCGTTTTTCGCTTCGGCAATGGGAATACTTATGATGCGTCAGACGGTAAAGACGATCCCGTATGAGCTTGAAGAAGCCGCAAAGATCGACGGCTGCGGAAAGCTCCGTATGCTCACTTCGATATATGTTCCGCTGCTGAAACCCGTTTATATCGCATTCGGACTTGTTTCCGCTTCGTACCAGTGGAACAACTTCCTCTGGCCGCTCGTAATGATAAACTCCGAGAGTAAGCGTCCGCTCACGCTCGGTCTTGCAATCTTCGCAATGTCAACCGAAACGGGAGCAAACTGGAGTGCTGCCTGCGCTGCTACGCTCTTAGTTGTTGCGCCTCTGCTCATCATTTTCATCATCTTCCAGAGGCAGTTTATGCAGAGCTTTGCAACTTCGGGTATAAAATAAGGGGTTCTCTAAAAACCGGAACACGAGCAAAGTCGTAGAAAATTTGCCGTGAGGGAGGTTTTTAGAGGTTCCCATAGGAGGACAAAATGTATAATATCAGCACATATCCTCTCGGCGGAAAAAAGCTTGTTGATTTCGCCGATGAGTTAAAGAAAAACAAGCTTGAAGATATAGGTTTTGAGCTTTTTTATGACAATATCCCTTTCCATAAGACGAAGGCTTACAGGCGTTTTCTGAACGGGATAAGGCTTGGCATGCACTGCCCTATGGAGGGTTGCTGTCTGCTTGCGCCGAAAGGTTCAGGGGAGCTTAAATACACGCTCGAAAAGCACAGGGAATGTTTCTCACTTGCGGAAAAGCTTGGTGCGGAGTATGTCGTTATCCACACGAACAGCCTTTCTCCGAGAAATGAGAAAGATATCATTGAGCAGAGGGCGATCTTACCCGAACGAATGGCTGTGATTGCCGAAGAAGCGGAGGAGTACGATCTTCGCATTGCGGTTGAAAATGTCGGCTTCAAATTCAATAGCAGCCTTGTTGCAGAGTATGACGATTTCGTTTCGCTTGCGGAAAATGCCGACCTTGATTTTCTTATCGATATCGGTCACGCAAACGCGAACGGCTGGAATATCCCCACACTCATAAACAAGCTTGGAAAGAGGATAGTCGGTTTCCATTTTCACGATAATGACGGTGTGAGCGACAGCCATTCACCGATAGAAAGCGGCACGGCTGACTGGAATGGGATTTTTGAGGCGATAAAAAAGTCAGCGCCGAATGCTGACAGAACTATTGAATATGCTGCCGCTTACACTGACGATATAATTCTCGGGATAAAGCTGCTGAAGTCACGCTTAGATAATGTTTTACCGAAAGGAAAAGCCTGAAAAAATGAATAGTATTGATGTTGAAAGCATAATTTTTGACCTTGACGGAACGCTGTGGGACAGTGCGGACAATGTTGCCACTTCGTGGAATATTGCGGTGAAGAACTCTGATATCCCGTGCCTTGACAGCGTTGAGATAACGGGAGATGAGCTTCGCAGTGCAATGGGAAAGCCGATGGACGAGCTTGCACGTCACTTTTTCCCAATGTTGTCCGAGGACAGGCAGATGAAGCTTCTTGATAAATGTATGCAAACAGAAAATGAATATGTCGCCGAGCATGGCGGAAGGCTTTACGAAAATGAAGAAGCTGTGCTGAAAACACTCTCGGAAAAGCATCGGCTTTTTATCGTCAGCAATTGCCAGAAAGGCTATATCGAGGCATTTTTGCAGGCAAGCGGCTTCGGAAAATTCTTCTCGGGTTTTCTCTGCTGGGGCGATACGGGAGTTCAGAAGAGCATAACGATACGTCTGCTTATGGAAAAGCACGGCTGTACAAGTGCGGCTTATGTCGGTGATACTGACGGTGACTGCACAGCTTCGTTCAAGGCGGCTATACCGTTCGTTCATGCGGCTTACGGCTTCGGGAGCATCTCCGATGAAGGCCTTATTGCGGCTTCGGCGGAAAGCTTTGAACAGCTTGCAGAAATTTTTGCATAATTAAAATATGATCTTGCGAATTTCCTTTAGATGTGGTATAATTCCAAACACCGGTATTACTAATACTAATTCTCGATCAACCTATAGACAAACCCTCGGCTATAATAAGTTCATTCAGCGTCAAGCTCCCTTGTCAGGCGACAGCCTGT
>URTF01000010.1 GCA_900550695.1 uncultured Ruminococcus sp. | reverse complement strand
ATATCAGAGTTTTTGCTTGATTTTTTGTATAGTTTTTAATTGGTGTTTAGTATAATAATGCGTGACTTTCATTCTGCAAAAGTCACGCATTTTTTTATTCCGAAATAAGCTTGTTCAAATTATCTGCATATCGTGCGCAGTCATGGAAAAGCTGCGTTTTGATATTTGATGAAGTGCTGCGTATGTACAGTACGATAGCATACGGCGAATCGGTATAGACAACAGCCGCCGCACCGAGCGTATAGAAATCGTCCTGCGGAAGAAAGCCGTATTTTTCGCAGACCGTGTATTCTTCAAGCTCGTCCGAGAAAAGATCGTTATGCTCGCTGTTTGCAAGGAATTCCTTCATAAGCGCACCGTTCTGATGCTCCTCGTTGAAGAAATAAATATCCTTGAAGTAAACTGCGGTTTCTCTTGCGGTGAGCTTGAACCAGTAGTTGTCATCGGTCATTCGCTCGTCACGGTCAAGTCCCTCTGCAAGCTGATTGAAACAGTCGTAGCCGATATAGTTATAAAGCATCTTATAGGCTGTATTGTCACTCTTTTCAATAGCAGCTTTCGCAAGCTCTTCAATGGTGAACATTGTTCCGACAGGCTGATTATTGATAAGTTCAGAACTTGAATTGAGCATGTCTTCGGTCATTTCATAGCTTTGAGTAAGGTCTGTTTCGCTGCCGAGGACTGCTCTTACATAAGGTGCCTTGATGATGCTCGCAGCCGAGAATGAAACATCTGCGTTGTATTCGACCGATGCTCCGCTTTCAAGATTCACATACATAAATCCTGCATCACCGTATTTTTTTATAAGTACATTGTAAAGATCGTCGAGGGCAGCACTGATCTCCTCATTGTCGTTATCGATGCCCGATGTGATTATAGTTGAAGGCTCGCCCTCGGACATTGTTTCAAAATCAAAATGAGGCTCATCAACAAGAAGTGTTTGCGCAAGCTTCGGCGTTTCGGGTTCAGCAGGCTCTGTTTCGGTCACTGCCTCGGTCTGCTCCGCCGTTGTTTCCGCTTGCCGCTTTCCTCCGCTCGCTATTACCTTAACCACAGTATCACCCGGAGTATATGCTTCCTCGGGGGCGATGCTCTGCGAAAGGATAACGCCCTTTTCATAGTCAGTATCATAGTCATATTCTACATCAAGCGTGAAAAATCTGCTGTAACAGCTGCTGACATCATCGACAGTATAACCGACGATCTTCGGCATTAACTCCTGCACATTGGCAGGCTTGCGAAAGATCACGATGCAGGCGACCACAACGAATGATATCAGCGAAAGTATGATTATTATAACACTGACAAGCTTTTCATTTCTATTGTTCATTAAAGTTCCCTCCTTTTGGAAAGATCACTCAACTGATTTGAGAGAAGCCGCCATATCTATCTTTTTCAGACGGAAATAGAGCATCAAGTTTACAAAAACAGCAAATACTATCGTCAGAGCTGCGGCAGCAAAGAAACAATATACAGGGATATCGGGTGCAAACATTACCGAATCAACTTCGCAGGTATGTATTACAAAACCCTCGAAAAAAACTCCGAAAATAAGTCCTGCGATCATTCCCATAAGTGCGGATATCGTGTTCTCACGGTAAATATATGCCGCAACTTCGCCGTCATAAAATCCAAGAACTTTTATCGTCGCAAGCTCGTGCAGACGTTCATTTACATTTATATTCGTAAGATTGAACATTACAACGAATGCGAGCGCTCCTGCGCAGACTATAACAAGAATAACGATAAATGAAAGACTTTCGACAAGAGTTCGGAAACTGTCACTTCCGCCCGAGGAATAGTTCACCGCAAGCACATCATCACGCTCGACAAGAGCCTCGGAAAGCTCATTTTCCTTTGATGTATCGTTCATATTGATGTACATAACATTGTTTTTCAGCTCATAGTCAAGCCCAAGCTTGTCAAAGCCACCCGAAGTGATAAAAACGTAGTTGAACGTGTAATTTTCCATTATTCCGATAATCTCAACGGAATGTCCCTGCTCAAAATAAACGCTGTCACCCAGCTTTACATCAAGCAGACGGGCAAGCTTTTCATTTATGACAATACCACTGTCCGAAAGGTCATAATGTTCTTTTGTCACACGGTTATGGATATCAAAAAAGTTGGAAATACTGTTCTCATCATCGGGAACGATGAGATAAACTTCCGCAGACCCTTTTTCCGAGTAAAGATCATCGACTTTCTGCATTGCAAACATCGAATTGTCAACCAGCCCGGTATCATCGGCGGCTTTTTTGACTTCGGCATAATCAGCTTTGCTGTCATCAAGCGCAGTGACCGCATCATATAGAAAAACGTTTGAATACTGCCTGTCAACAATGCTCACTATCGAATGACGAAGTCCGAAGCCCGTAACAAGCAGTGCTGTACAGCCGCCAATACCGATTATCATCATTATAACACGGCTTTTGTATCGGAAAAGATTTCGGAATGTGACCTTTGTGGTAAACTTCATTCTGCTCCAGAGCGGAGTTATTCTTTCAAGAAAAATTCTCTTTCCGTTTTTCGGCGGCTTGGGTCGCATAAGCTCCGCAGGCTTTGAGATAAGCTCCACACGGCATGCCATAAATGACGAAAGTCCCGTGCAAAGGCAGGCGGCAACTGCGCAGTAGAGCGCATAATCCCACCTGAATGATGCACTGAAGGTTTCAAAGGAGTACATTGATTTATAGCAGGAGAAAATAAGCTTCGGGATTGTCCCAAGTCCAAGCGCAACGCCTGCGATAACTCCGGGTATGCTTGCAAGAACAGCATAAAGAATGTACTGCCCCATTATTTCGCCGTAACCGTAGCCAAGCGCCTTGAACGTACCCGTCTGGATACGCTGTTCCTCGACCATTCGTGTCATTGTCGTCCAGCAAACGAGTGCTGCGATAAGAATAAAGAATACAGGGAATACCTTTGCGATAGCATCGACCTTATCGCAGTCTTCACCATAATTTCCGAATGACGGATAAATATCACTGCGGTTCATCACATACCATTTTGCGTCTTTTGTCTTGTCGGCAACCTCTTTTTCGGCATCGGCTATCTCCGTCTGTGCATCTTTGAGCTTCTCTTCGCCGTCTGTAATTTCGTCAGCGGCATTGTCAAGCTCAGAACGTGCCTCGGCAAGCTTGTCCGAATTCTCCGTTATCCAATCATTGATCGTCGAAATATACTGTTCAAGTCCGTTTTTGCAGGCAGCCTTTGTGCCATTGTCATATTCGGCAGGAACGGACATATATCCCGTCAGAAGCTGAACGAGGTCATCGTCAGCCGAAAAGAAATCGCCCTGATCCAATTCGTCAATAACATCGGAAATTTCGCTTTGATCGGAAACGGCAGCTGTTTCATAATCGGAAAGAACCTCGTTAAGCTTTTCCGAAACAGATTTAAGCTTTTCAACGGCTCTTAAACCGTCATTATATTCAACCTCACCATCGGCAAGCTTTTCTTTTGCATCGTCAATGTCTTTCTGCGAATCGCTGACCTCCGCTTTTGCGTCATTTATTTCTTCATAAGCATCATCGGTGATCTTCTTCACACGCTTTTCTATCTCTGTTTTGCCAAAGTCTTCAAGCAAGCTTATTTTTTCTTCGATAAAGTCGTCATATTCGATTTTGAACGGGTCAAGCTTTTCAGCTCCGTCAACCTTAACATAAACGTCCGTAAAAACCTCAAGGGCAAAATTTTCTTTCGGGATAAGAACATAACCGTTCAGCGTTCCGTTTCCGATAGAAGTCGTTCCACGCTCGGATGAGATGTACATCGGAAGCTTTATATAACCTACAACGGTATATTCATTTCGTGAAAGCGTGTCGGATATGTCATCATTCTGTGCGGAAAATGTGACTTTCTCCCCTATTTTCGGCTGCTCCGTGCCGCGAAATTTATAGTCAACGACACATTCGTCACTGCTCTGAGGAAGTCTGCCCTCGACTATCTCGGGATAATTGAATTTGCTCTCGGGGTCATAAGAATAGACCTTTACAGCCTTTCGTGAAACAGAATCACTTTCTATAAAAAGGTCTGACGAATATGCGCCCTCGGGATAAAATGCATCATCGCATGATCCGATATCATCAACTTCGTTCTGTTCAAATCCAAGAGTTGACATTATGTGGATATCATCAAGCGAGTGTTCGTTATAATAATTCCAAGCGTTCTTTTTCATATCGGGAGAAGCAGCCTTTATTCCCGAGAAGAATCCCGAGCCGAGTGCGATTATCGCAAATATCGCAATAAATCTTCCGAATGTATTTTTTATGCTTCGGAATGTGTTTTTAAGCATTGATTTTTTCATAAAGCACTACCTCTTTTACCATTCAATGCTTTCTATCGATGTCGGTTTATCATTCAGAACAACGCTTTCGACCTTGCTGCTCTTTATGGTGATAACTCTGTCAGCCATTGGAGTTATGGCAAGGTTATGCGTTATGACAACAACGGTCGTTCCCGTGTTTCGGCAGGTATCCTGCAAAAGCTTTAGGATAGTTTTGCCGGTCTGATAATCAAGCGCTCCCGTCGGTTCATCGCATAGAAGAAGCTTTGGCTTTTTCGCAAGCGCTCTTGCAATAGACACACGCTGCTGTTCACCGCCCGAAAGCTGCGCAGGAAAGTTGTCCATTCTGTCGCCAAGTCCGACTTCACGAAGTATTTGTTCCGCACCGATACAATCCTTACATATCTCCGTAGCAAGTTCAACATTTTCCTTTGCGGTGAGATTTTGGACAAGATTGTAAAACTGGAAAACGAAGCCGATATCGTATCTTCTGTATGAAATAAGTTCTTTCGGGGAATATTTTGCGATATCAACACCATCAACGATTATCTCGCCCTCGTCACAGCAGTCCATTCCGCCGAGCATATTGAGAACGGTAGTTTTTCCCGCTCCGCTTGCGCCGACGATAACGGCAAATTCACCCTTTTCAATGCTGAAATTTATACCGTCAGAGGCATTTATCGTAACTTCGCCCATTTTATAGCGTTTATAAACATTTTTGAATTCAACAAAGCTCATTTTCTTACTTCCTTTTTTGACGAAAAATTTTATATAATCATTATATCATATTTTTCTGCGAAGTAAAAGACATTTCACTGTTTTTTCATAAAAAAAAGAACAGCAGATGCCTATCTGCTGTTCAATGGATTTACTTTTCGTTTTTATCAAAATAAGCGATTCCAAGTCCGACTGTACTCATATAGCATCTGCCGTAAACGTTCATATCACCGCTTACGAATGCGCCGTTGCCCGTTCCGCCGAAGTTGTGAAGGTCATCATTGATGCGCACCCACGATGCGCCATTGTCCTCGGACATATAAACGCCCTTTACATCGGTATCCTTTGGCGTACCGTAGATATAGATAACATACGGGTCGCCGTCATTCTTTGCCTTGCCAAGTCCGACTGCTTCGCAATATTTGATGCCGTCAACGAGTGTTACGTTCTCGCCGTGGTTTGTTGCCTTATAAAGTCCTGCACCGCCGGGAATATAGAAAGTTCCCTCTTCGGACGGGTCTGCGCATAATCTGGAGAAGCTTGGGCTTACAACAGGCATTCTCGAGAATGTCTTTCCTCCGTCGGAGCTTAAGAAAACTGCACCGTTTCCGCAGGCATATACATAATCGCTGTTGTTCGGGTCACCGAGGAAATAAACATCCTTACCCGTGATACCCTCGCACTTTGTCCATGTCTGTCCGAAATCTTCGGTATAGTATGCACCGAAACTGTTTGATGCACTCCAGAAAAGGCGTGAGCCGTCAGCCGTGAAGCCCAGCTTTCCGCGGTAGAGTATCTTGCCTTCTTCGGGAGAATTTGTAATATTGTTCCATGTTTCGCCGCCGTCAGTGCTGTAGATAAGTGCCATTTCGGATTCACTTCCGCCGACCTTTGCCCAGTAATTTCTGTTCTGATATGCGATAGCAATGCTTGTGCATGAACCGATCTGTCCCTTGTGACGCTCGGCAGGTTCTTTTATGTCGTTGTGTACAAAACCGTCATAGTCGCCGATAGCGGAAACGAGCGGATAACCCTCCATAGTAACGATATCCTCGGGAACGACTTCCTCGATGCCCTTTGCATTAAAATAGAATGCAGGGTGCTCGTCCCAGATATTATCGCAGGCGAAAATACCGTTGCCCGAAGTTACCATAATTTCATTTGTGTTGAATGGATTTATTTCAAGTGAACAGCACCAATGAATTGCATAATCAGCGATCCAAGGGATCCCGCCGTCGCTCATTGTCATATCCTTAATAATATTCTTCCAGTTCTTGCCACCGTCAGTTGATACAAAGAATGAGTCACCGAAAGCGCCGTTTGGCTGCTCATTCCAGTTGTTGGTAGAAACGGTTATGAGCTTGTTATCATCTGTCGGGTCGATAATAATATCACCGATAGAAACACTCATAGGTGAGATATCTTCAACCGAACCGTCGGTATTGTATCTCCAGAGTGCGCCTGCACCTGCGTTCCAAGGACCTTCCTTTGTTGCATAGCCAACATAAAGATTACCCTTTGAGTCGAGCTTCATTCTCTGAGGCATAAGCTTTGTGTTGCCGTCTTTGATAGCCTCCCAGCTTGCACCGCCGTCCTCGGAAACGAAGATATTATCGTCACCGTTTCTCGAAACGGACGCATATATCTTCTGCGAAGCACCGTCCTTCTCCGATGAAGGGTCAAAAACGATACCGTTTATGCCGTTGCCATTCGTTGTCGAAGTTACGGGGAAGCTTGCTACCTGCTCCCAGGTGCTGCCGCCGTCTGTGCTTTTGAGCATACCGCCAGTTCTTCCGCCAACAAAAATGATGCTGCCGTTGTTGGGGTCAACAGCTATTCTTTCACCGTTGCCTCTGCCCATGCCGTTGCCGTGAGCTTTTATTTTGTCGGTAACATCAACAACTGTGAATGTTTCACCGTAATTGTCGGAAATAAGGATAGCTGTCTTTCCACCGCTGAAATACTCTGTTCCTGCAAGAAGATAAAGCTTTGAAGCATCGTTAGGGTCGACCGCAAGTCCGTCTATTCCGAGCAAGCCCTTGTCCTCGTCCGTTACCCAATAGCTGAGAGACTTCCACTGCTGTGCAGCCTCGTCCCAGCGGTAAGCACCGCCAACGTCTGTACGGGCATAGTAAACATTCTCCTCACAAGTGCTGAAAACGCCCGTAACGAATCCGCCGCCGCCAATTTCTACCTGACCGTAGCTCCAGTCGGTATTGAGGACAGTCTGTGAGGAATCAGCTTCAGCTGCGTTGGCAGCCGCCGATGTCGTTTCGGTATTATCTGAATTTTTCTTGTCTGAACAACCCGTCAGAACGCCAAGCATCATGCACAAGCAAACTGCTGCCGCTCCTATTTTCTTTATTGTGCTGTGATTTTTCATTGTATTGATCCTTTCATATTAAGAAATCGTTTTCAAGTTATAATGATTATACAGCACTTAAATAGAAAAGTCAATATATTTCTTGCAATTTAACCAAATTTACATAATTCAATAAAATTTCTCTTTAATATCTTTTTGCAAGAATCTCCTGCGTGACTCCTATATCACTTTCAAGACAGTATTTTACCGTAACGACTAATTTATCACCGTTTTCGGAAAATTCTATCTCCTTGCCTACAACGGTAATATCTTTATCTATGATAAAATTTTTCTCATAAACCGATATTTTGCTTTCAAGTATTATCTTTGCCTGCTCGGGCGAGTATTCTATTTCATCGACAGTGTATGGTTTCAGCTCCGCTTCTACAATTCCGACAGGAAGCTCCAGACCGAAAAGCCGGGCATACTTTATTTCTTCGCTGTACTCATATTCAAACTTTTCTTCCTTGTTCAAATACAAAGGTATTTTCAGCCCGAAAAGATAGAGTGACTTTTTCGTTTTCTCCGTACCGTAGTTGATAACACTATCGACATACGGCTGTTCAAACATCACCTCACGGTCATACCTGCCGATTATCTCGCCCATTGCGTGAACAAAATAGTCATGGTCAAGCTTTCCGTCTATCGTTCCGCTGATAAGGATATCGCCCTTCCGAACGCCGTCATAAAGCATCGGAACGAGCATGCCGAGATGAACGTTCCGTATGTCAACTATCTGCGCATCGCAGGCGGCAACAACATTGCATGGGGTCGATATCGGTATCATCTCAGGCTTTTCCGTAAGTTCTCTTATATCAACAAGTATCCTGCACCCCGATGAGCGTATACCTATCCAGCTGAATGAATCGAAGGCGGTGATTATCCTCTGCTCTGATTCCCGCAGGTCAAGCGTTGGGATAAACGTACCTATTTTTATACCGTAGTCGGCAAGAACACTTTTTACACGTTCATCCGAAATACTTTCATTACCATAGACTTCTATTCTCAGCACAGTATTTGACAGGTAAAAAACAAGCATTAGAGCCGCCAGCAACCCTGCCGCTAAACCAAGTCTTTTTTTATATCTTTGTACTGTAAAGGCTATGCCCTTTTTATCAAGCTGCTCAAACTGTGCCTTGTTATCTTCGGCAAAAGCTTTAAGCTCGTCAAGGTCATACCAACCAACAGTCCCCGTGACAAATTTTCCGTTCTCTGTTCTTATATCCTTTACCGCAAATCCCGTTGCACGGAGCTTGTTTACAATATCGCCGCAGTCAGCCGCAAAAAGTCTGAAATATACACTTCCAAGCAATTTATTTCTCATAAGAATATGCGCAGAGAAAAGCGCAGTCCTCCCCTCTTATTCAAATTCAATCGAAGAGATTTTCCCGTCAATGACCACTCCTGCTGTATTAAAATCGGATATCCGCAGGTCTTCGCCCCATACCTGAAGCGTGACAGTTGATGTTTTCAGACGAACATAAACATCGTTCAGTTCGATTATCCGCTTGCAGTTCTCGATTTCAAGGTGAGTATTATCGGTAAGATTCATATATGTATTAAGATAAAGCCGCTTTTTGATAAACTTTGCCGTAAGCGAGCTGTACATTTTTTTCGCTTTTACAAGCACTGCACATTCCTCCGAATCACTTGTCTTTCTTAATTATATTAACAGAAAAACGCACATATACTTTTTAGCGGAACAGTTTTCCAAAAACAGCGAAAGGACTTGTGAAGATGAAAAAATTATCGGGAATAGCTATCGCCGCTGCCGTAATAGCATACTCAGCAGCTCTGCTGTATTTCAATAAAGCAGTTTCTGAGGGCATTATATCGTCAATAACAGTGTGTGTGAACGTTATCGTTCCGTCCCTTTTTCCGTTTATGACAGCCTCGGGGATAATCATCTCCTCGGGACTTTACTATAAATTAAGCTTGCCGTTTTCACCTGTTTCAAGACATGTTTTTCATCTTAGAGCAGACCTTTTTTCAATATTTCTCATAAGCTCGGTCGGAGGATATCCTGTTGGTGCAAAGCTTCTTATGAACTTATACGAAAGCGGAAACATCGATAAGAACACAGCCGAAAAAATGCTCGGCTTCTGCTATATGGGCGGTCCTGCTTTTTTCATAGGAGCGGCAGGAATGAAGATATATAACAGCACCTCTGTTGGAATGATCATATTTGCAAGTGTATTCATTGCAAATATGACTGCAATGTTTTTATGCGGTCTGCGTTCGCCGATGCCGCAGAAAAATACAATTGGACGGCGGCTTGATTTCAAACTCGATGATTTTCTTTCATCGATAAATTCGGGCGGTATCGGAATTGCTAAAATATGCGCAGCTATCTTGTTTTTCGCTTCACTTCTCGCCGTTCTTGAAGCCTCGGGAATAATTGATCTCTTTTCGCAGTCAATTTCATCCATAACAAATATTTCTCCTGAAATATGCAGGATATTTCTCCGTTCGATGCTTGAAATAAGCAACATTTCCATGCTCCCGTCCGACATTTCTTTTCTGCCGATCGTTACCGCACTACTGTCATTCGGAGGACTTTGCGTTATATTTCAGACCGAAAGCATCGTTAAAGGAGAATTGTCAACACATTGTTTTTTATTATGCCGTATTATCACAATGATTTTATCATATTTTTATTGTAAAATATTAATATTAATCTTTGATATCTCAAATTATACACAAGTTTCTATTTTAAATGATGTAAGTATTCGTCAAAACCCACCAATTCCGAGCTTGTTTTTGTTAATTATGACAATTTTATTGTTATCAAAAAATTTTATAGAAAACAAAGAAAAAATATGCTATAATAAAAATAATTGAAAATGTATTCAGAACTCTCGAAAGGAAATGATTCTCAATGGCAAAAAAGAAATACTTCGGTAACAATATTCCTCCTCGCTGTGAATATTGTACATACGGCACAAGAGCAAAGGACGGCGGAAAAGTCCTCTGTGAAAAGCGCGGACTTGTTGATGGTACTTCATCATGCAACAAGTATCTGTATTCTCCGCTCAAGAGAATCCCTGTAAAGCAGCTCAATATCCCCGGCAATTTTGACGAAGATTGATTTTCCGGAATATTTAAGCCGACAGAACTAATTCTGTCGGCTTTTTGTGTTGCAGATATTCTCTGCTATATTTTTAAATAAAGTACCGCAGGTCACATTTCCCGAAATTCCGTCCTCAACGAGTATCGTTACAGCATACTGCGGCGAAGATGTCGGGAAAAATCCTGTGAACCAGCAGTTAAGGCTTTCCCTGCCGTTCCGATCGTATTTTCCTGTCTGAGCGGTCGAGGTTTTTCCCGCACAGCTAACCAGTTCCGAGCGTGAATAGGAGTTTTGAGCGTTCACGACTTCCACCATATATCTTTTCAGCTTTTGCGCAGTAAGGCAGGACATTACACGCTCGCTTTTTGTTGGATCAACTCCTGTTTCGTTCCCGTTTTCATCACGAAGCGAATTGATGAGCCTTGTCTGCGGCATTATCCCGTTGTTTGCTATCGCACAGGTAAGACGGCATATCTGTAAAGGCGTTGCAGTAAGCTTTCCCTGTCCGAATGAGAAATTTCCCTTTTCCGCTTTGACAGAAAGCTCACGCTCCGAGGGAAGATATCCGCTTTTGGAATATATTCCGTCTGCAAATTCAGAGCCTTCACCGAAGCCAAGCTTTTTTGCTGTGTCATGAAGAATTTTCGGTGACAGTGTTTCGCTCAAAGCTATAAAGTAAGGATTGCAGGAGCTTACCATTGCTTCTTCCATTGAAATTTCGCCGTGACCGCCCCATTTATGACAGTTAAAGACCTGACCGTCAATATCTATCGAGCCATCGCAGGTATAGGAAAAGTCCTCGCTTATTCCCGACTCGAGCGCCGCCGAAGCCGTCACAAGCTTGAAGATCGAACCAACACTGTATGCGGAAAACGCCCGATTTATGAACGGAGAATCCTCATTTTCAAGACTTGCTGCAAGATCCTGCGGATCAAATTCGGGAAAGCTGGCGCAGGCGAGGATATCACCGCTTTTTATATCCATAACTACTGCCGCACCCTTCTTATATCCCGATTTTCGGAAAGCATTTTCGGTTATTGTCTGAATATCGATATCAAGCGTTGTTATTACTCCGCTTTCCATTTCTTTAGGGATAGTCTTTTCGGAAACCATTCCCTCAAGCACTGAGCCCATTGCATCAACGCTGAATATCGCTCGGTTCTCCGTATAATTCTCATGAAGAAAATCATCATAAGCGAGCTCAATTCCGCAAACGCCCTTTCCGTCCGAAGTGTATCCCACCAGATGCCGTGCAGGCTGCGAGCTTTCCGTCCGAATATATCTGCGAAAAACAACAACGTTTTGTATATTTTCCGAAGTCACTTTGCAGAAAAAAGGAAGATTTCCCGACATTCCGTTATGAAACTCTTCCGAATAACAGGCATACTTCGCTGCATTAAGTGAATTAACATTATGTGGATCAAGAACAGCGACATACTCAACGCTTCGATTATTCAGTCTTTGAGCGTTTCTGTCGTATATTGATGCGTATTCACACATATCCGAAAGGACATATCTTCCCCTGCCCGTTGCCGCTTCAAGGACTTTGGTGTCATTATCTATAACTGCAATTCTTATAATAAGAAATAGAGCTGTAAAAAAAGCGGCATAGTTCACCGCTGTAATTTTTCTTTGCATAAAAAATCCTCCCTTGACAATATTTTTGCCAAGGGAGGTATTATTTTATTCAATGCCATTTTTCTTTTTTGCGGAAGTGAGTGTGTTTTTCATAAGCATTGCAATAGTCATCGGACCAACGCCGCCCGGAACAGGTGTTATGTAACCTGCCTTATCAAAACAATCATTGTAATCAACATCTCCGCAGAGCTTGCCGTTGTCAAGTCGGTTCATGCCAACGTCGATAACAACTGCGCCCTCTTTTATCATATCAGCGGTAACAAAGTTTGCCTTTCCGACAGCCGCAACGAGGATATCGGCTGTTCTGCATATTTCAGCAAGGTTCTTTGTATGTGAGTGACAGATAGTGACTGTTCCGTTTTTCTTCAGAAGAAGCATCGACATAGGCTTGCCTACGATATTGCTTCTGCCGATAACAACACAGTTCTTTCCGTCAACGGAAATACCGCTTTGATCGAGCATTTCAATAACGCCGGCAGGTGTACACGGCAGAAACTTATAGTCGCCGATCATAATGTGTCCGACATTCTCGGGGTGGAAAGCGTCCACGTCCTTTTCGGGAACGATAGTGTTTATTACTGCGGTTTCGTCAATATGCTTAGGAAGAGGAAGCTGAACAAGGATCCCGTTTACCTTTTCATCGGCATTAAGCTTCTTTACAAGCTCAATAAGTTCTTCCTGCGTTGTTTCCTCGGGAAGAGCGTACTCGAACGATTCAAAGCCTACGACCTCGCAGGCTTTTTTCTTATTGTTTACATATACTCTTGAAGCAGGGTTGTTTCCAACGATAACTACAGCCAGTCCAACGCTGATGCCCTTTTCTTTAAGCTGTTCGGTTTCAACTCTGACCTGTTCCTTTACTGCTGCGGAAATTGCTTTTCCGTCAATTATCTTTGCCATTTTCGTTATCCTCCGTTTCATCATCAGTCAATCTGTCTTTGGGGTCAAGCTTTTCCTCTGATGCTTCTTTTCTGTGTTTCTTTTCGGTGCGCTTTTTATCATATTCGGCATTTCTGCGCTCTGCTTCGGCAAGGATAGCCTTTGATTCTTCGGTATCCTTATACAGTGTGCAGCCGCCGTTCTGTTTTATCTTTGAACGTGCGGCGATAATAACGATCAATGCCGCTATGACGCTTACAGCCGCAACAAACTGGGAAATTCTGAGATGTCCGACCATAAGGCTGTCTGTGCGCAGACCCTCGATGAAGAATCTTCCGAGTCCGTACCAGAAAACATACATTGCGAAAATTTCACCGTCAAACTTTCTGTGCTTATAATAGAAATGAAGTATCAGAAAGCCGATAAGACACCACAATGATTCATAAAAAAAGCAAGGGTGAACGGGCATAGTCGGGTCTACGGTTACGCCCGTTGAGCTGTAAATGCTGTCTGCATTGGCTTTGAGTGCCGCCGCTATCCTCGGGCTTGTCATTCCCCACGGAAGAGTTGTGTTGCTTCCGAAACATTCGTGATTGAAGAAATTTCCCCAGCGTCCGAATGTCTGACCGATAAGGAATCCCATTCCTGCAAGGTCAAGCAGCGGAAGAAGCTTTACTTTCTTTATCTTTGCGATTATCAATCCGACAAGGAGCGCACCGATAAGTCCGCCGTAAATAGCAAGTCCGCCGTCCCTTACCGAAAAAATAGCTTTGATATCGCCCTTGTATTCGTCCCACATCATAAAAACATAGTAAAGGCGAGCGCCGATTATAGCGCCGATAAATCCGCCGAATACTGCGTCCGTTGCTTTGTCGGAATCAATGCCTGCATCTTTCATTCGTCTGAAACAATAGATCACTGCAAGCAAAAGTCCCAGTCCGATCATTATTCCATACCACTTTACTTCAATACCGAAAACAGTAAAAGCGGTGCTGTAAACGGGCAGTTCAATACCAAGCTTCGGAAACGAGAGGGTGTTCCATTCTGCGTTAGTCATTACTTATCCTCCCTGCCGTTTACGGGATCAATTATCGACAGAGTAACATTTTCCGTGTTGAACTGTGTCATAAGGCGTTTTGTAACGTCCTCAAATGTGCAGTTTGCAACTGTTTCGATCCTGTCGAATGCGGAAAGCCCCTCCATACCATTGTTGAGCATTATCGTTGCAAGATTTTCTGCATTTCCAAGTCCATTGATAAGCGAACCGTAATATGCTTTTTTGATAGTGTCAAAACGTTTTTTGTCAAGTCCCTCACGCTTGCAACGCTCAACCTCCTCAACGATCTTATCACGAACAAGGCGTGGGTCACGGGATTCACCGCCGAATATCGAGCAAAAATATCCATCACCGCTGAATACTTCACTGTAAAATGTTGAGTTGATTATTCCCTCGTCATAAAGCTTTTTATAGAATTCCGAGCTTTCATTTGCGATGAGTGAGAGAACAAAGTTTGTTTCTATCTCTGCTTTGAGTGCAGCAAGACCGCTTTCAGGCTTTGCCTTGAAACCAATATTGAACATAGGCATTGCAATTTCAAGCTTCTGAACGACTTCCTTTTCGCAAACGCTGTCGGGTTCGTCCTCAAATGCAGTTTCAAGCTCGATATTTTCATTCTGCTTAAGGCACTTGTTGCAAACTTCAAGAACCTTGTCAACGTCAACATTTCCCGCTATCGAAAGCACCATATTGTTGAGGTTGTAGAAAGTATAATAGCACTTGTAAAGCAGGTCTGCATTTATCTGTGCGATGCTCTCGACTGTTCCTGCAATGTCGATCTTTACGGGATGATTATGATACATTCCCTGAAGCATATTGAAGAAAACTCTCCAGCCTGCATTATCGTCATACATTCTTATTTCCTGACCGATGATGCCCTGCTCCTTGCGGACGGTCTCCTCCGTGAAATAAGGCGACTGTACAAAGTCGAGAAGTATTTTGAGCGATTCATAAACATTGCTTGTAGCTGTAAACAGATAGCAGGTTCTGTCGAACGAGGTATAAGCATTCGCAGCAGCACCCGTTTTAGCATAAAGGCTGAAAACATCGCAGTCCTCATTTTCAAAAAGCTTGTGTTCAAGATAATGAGCAATACCGTTCGGAACGGTTATGAAATCAGGATCGTTCTTTGTCTTGAATTTCGTGTTGATAGAGCCGTACTTTGTTCCGAAAAGAGCATGTGTCGTGCTGAAATTTTCCATTTTCCAAATATAGATATCAAGTCCTGTCGGGTGCTTGATAAGAGTATATTCTTCACCTGTGCGGGCGTTTTTGATGACTTCCTTATTCATTTTCAGCACTCTCCTTTCCCTTGAGGACATAAACTGTGTCAAGTCTAAACGACTTCGCAGTTTCAACGATATCCTCTTTCGTTACCTTTTCAAGAAGTTCTATTTCATCTTCGGGGGAACGCTCCGTGCCGAGGAAGATCTGAGACATATACCAGCTTACAAGTGTTGTTGCGCTGTCATTTACGCCTCGTAAGCCGTTGATAACAGCAAGACGTGCTTCGTTTATCTCCTTTTCGTCGAACTCACCCTTCTGCATAAGCTCGAACTGACGGATAATTTCAGCCTTGGCTTTTTCAATATTTGCTTTTTCAACACCGCTGTCAACGGTCATAACGCCTTTCATATCGTTATAATTCGACGAGCAGTAATAGCAAAGGCTCATTTTTTCACGAACGTTAAGGAAAAGCTTCGAGAACGGCGTTGCACCAAAAATAGCATTCATAAGGATCAAAGCGCAGCGGTTTGTACAATTCGATTTAAATGCAAGAACCATTTTGCACTGAGCAACATCCAGTTCATCTGTGAACTCCTCGGGAGATGTCTTAACAGCGGAATATTTGGTTTTGACATCGCCTTTATATTCACGGTCAAGCTTTGCAAAGCTTTCGCATATAGAATTCTTTATGCCGTTCGGTTCATCTGCACCGACAAAGAAAACTTCGATCTGTGCGGTTTTGAGAAGCTTTTTATACTGCTCATAAGCAGTGGCAGCCGTGATCTTTTCTGCGCTTTCACGCTCGCCCTTTACCGATACTGCGGCAGGTTCGCATCTGTAAATGATCTTTCCTGCACGCTGGAGAGCATAAGAACGCTTTTCGTTGATGACCGCATCGATATCATCAAGAAGCTCCTGCTTTTTAAGAGCAAAATCGGGAGCATAAAATCCGTTCTCATCAAGATTAGGTTCAAGAATACAGCCGAGAGTAACTCTTGCAAGCTCTTCCGTGATGTTTTCCTTGTCAAAGGTATAACGATCATTTATGCATGAACTGCTTATCGCAACGGACTGATTATCACCTATACGGGAGACATAGCCTTTGAGTCCTGCACCGTATAGCTCTTCAAGTTTCTGACTGATTGCAACAAGCGATGGATATTCTCTGCTGCTATCGGTAAGAATGTATGATGCAGAGGCATTGAGTGAAGCTGTATCTTCGGAGAGCGGAGATATAAGGTTCACAACGATACTATTTGTTTTAAGGCTTGGGTTGCGGATAGAATTAAAATGTATCCCGTCCGCTATTTTTTCACGTTTATAACTGATCTTCAAACATATCACTCCAATTATAATTGATTTAAAAGACAGGTTTGACGAACTTTTTTGCAGTTCGCCCATTTTCCTTAAAATTAAATATTGTTTTAATTATAACACATTTTTTTATAAAATACCATAGTTTAAATAAAAATTTCCGACTTGACAAAAAATTTTTTTAATATTAAAATAAAGTAAACAGTTATTATAAGGAAGTGAATCCGTAAGTTATGGTAAATCCTGATGAATGCCCATACTTTCTCAACGATTTTTTCACATATCAGCGTGTTGTTTTGCTGAAATCCGAAAAAACGATAGAAGCATATTACATCGATCTGCGGGTATTTCTGCGGTATTTAAAAGTAAAAAAAGGTGCTGTCCCGAAAGATACGCCCTTTAAAAATATAGATATTTCCGATATCCCGATAGAATATATAAAGTCGCTGACGAAGCTTGACATTCTGCAGTACCTTAACTATGTCGCCGCCGAGCGCAACAATTCGGCAAAAACGAGACACAGAAAGCTTGCTTCTATACGGCTGTTTTTCAGATGTATGTACCGTGATCTCGGACTTATCGATTCCGATCCCGCAAAGGACGTTGACTATCCGAAAATGCCGGATCATCTCCCGAAATTTTTAACGCTTGACGAAAGCATCAATCTGCTTGAAAATATGAACACCGATGACCCGTTTTACCTGCGTGATTACTGTATTGTAACGCTTTTTATAAACTGCGGAATGCGTCTGAGCGAGCTCGTCGGACTGAATATGCAGGACGTAAATCTTGACGAGCGTTCTATGCGCCTGCTCGGAAAGGGCAACAAGGAACGCATCATTCATATAAATGACGCTTGTGCCGATGCAATAGTCAGCTATCTCCCAACGAGAAAGCAGTCCGATAAAGAACCTAATGCGCTTTTTCTGAGCAAGCAGGGTTCAAGGCTCTGCAACAGACGTGTCGAGCAGATAGTTGACAATGCTCTGCGTGACAGTAACCTTGACCACCGTGGATTTTCCACCCATAAGCTCCGTCACACCGCCGCAACACTGATGTATCAGCACGGCAATGTCGATCCGCTCATGCTCAAAGAGATACTCGGTCACAAAAGCATTTCAACGACCGAAATTTATACGCATATCTCAAACGAGGGACTAAAACAGGCAATGGACGCTTCTCCCCTTGCAAATATCAAGAACAAAAACAAACCGCCCAAGGAATGATTTTCCTCGGGCGGTCATTTTTAACTGTCGCTGTCGTCTTTTTTTATCCGAAAGATTATCCGAAAAATGTTTGCGAGCATTTTAGGGCTTTTGATAACTACGACTTTCATAATATCTCCTCCAAACTTTAGTTTGGTATATACTATGCCGCAGTCGGAAAAATGGTTACAAAATCTCCTTTTTTGAGTAGATTATGAGGACTTTTCCCTTTGAAAGCTCAATTTCTGCGTATCCCTTTACAAATTCATTGCTCACACCGAGCGGAAAGCTTCGTGCAATGACCGAATCCTGCAATTCGTATTTCGTTCCGCTTATAGAAACCACAGATTCATCTGTTAGCGACAAAACTGAAAAATAGCAATTTTTGTCAGCCTTATATCTGCTTTTTCCAACGCCTTGGATATAAACGGCGTTGTTTTCATCGAAAAGTGCGCCATAATAACCGTGTTCATAGATATATTCAAGTGTTTGGAGTGCCGCTATCGTATGGTCGAACCTGCCGCCCGTTGCTCCGAGAATAAAAATTTTATCAAATCCGAGCGAAAGAGCTTTTTTTACAGCTATCATAAGGTCGGTATCGTCTTTTTCGGGTTTAAAACGAACTATCTCGCAATTGTATTCGGTCGGAAATTCGCAGCTGTCAAAATCGCCCATAATAATATTGGGTTCAACTCCAAAGCCTTTCAGATGTGAAATACCGCTGTCCGCTGCGATGATGAAAGCATCATTTGGTATCTTTATGAAACCGTAATTTTCAATTTTTGCTCCGCCGAAAATATAGCATTCGCTCATTTTCCGATTTCCCATTCCTTTATCTGCTTTGCTTCTTCATACATGGCAACGTAACTCTCGTGTCGTGATGGCGGTATTTCGCCGTTTTTCACGGCCTCGATCACAGCGCAGCCTTTTTCCTTTGTGTGCGAACAATCGGGAAAGCGGCACTTGCCAAAGTATTCTTCAAACTCATTAAAACAGCCTGCAAGCTTATCCTTTAGGATAATGTCGTATTTATTTGTTTCAAATGTAGAAAATCCCGGTGTATCGGCAACGAGTGCACCGTTTTTCATCTCAAACATTTCAACGTGACGAGTTGTGTGTCTGCCCCTGCCGAGCTTCCGGCTTATTTCGCCCGTCGCACGAACGGTATCGGAATCAATGTGGTTGAGAAGTGTAGATTTTCCAACGCCTGTATTTCCTGTAAAGGCGCAAAGCTTTCCGGCTATCTTATCATAAAGTGCTTTGAAGCTGCTTTCGTCTGAATAATCTATCACAAATACCTCTGCACCCGAATCCTTATATATTTCCGTTATCGAATCATCAGCCTTTATATCCGATTTTGTAACGGCAATGAGCGGTTTTATCCCCTTGAAAACGCATATCGCAATAAACTTGTCAAGGAGAAGGAAATTCGGAGATGGCTCACAGGTCGAAACCACAAATATCATATAATCGAGATTTGCAAGCGGCGGTCGGATAAGCTCGTTTTTTCTCGGCATTATCTCCGAGATAACTCCGTCCGATACAACTACTTCATCACCGACACACGGCGAGATATTCTGCTTTCTGAATATTCCCCTTGCCTTACATTCCATAACGCCCAAGGGGGACTTTACAGAATAAAGTCCCCCGATAGATTTGATTATCAATCCTTTTGTTTGATCCATAATATCAATATCCGTTCAGCAGTGAGTTCCAGAAATCTTCATCGTTAAGATCAACATAATCATCATCACCCGACGTTGTTTCATCGGACGGAGCGTCATGTTCATTCTCTGCGTTCTGTTCTTCAAACAATCCTCGGAGAATAGCCTTTTCAAAGCTTGTTTCCGTTACCGTGTTTTCGTCAAAGTTGATCTCATACTCACCGATAGTTGCATTTTCGTTGGTTTCATTGTTGATAGCCTCAAGAATAATGGTTTCAAGACCACTGCCCTTTATCGTTATCGAAACCGTACTTGCATAAGCGATATTGTCGATCCGTTCCGTTCCGACTATCTTTCCGTTGTAATAGCAATTGAACGTAACAGAACCGCTGTTGATCTTGCTCGGTATCTTGAACGTAATAACAGCCTCTTCTTCGGGAACAACGCCTGTGCTCACCGTAAGAATGATAGTTGACTTTATCGGAACAACATTGGCAGTTCCGTCCTCGCTTACAGCAGGTATTGACTGTTCAATAACAGTGTTTTCAGGTTCTGCTGAATCGGCGGTCATTACCTGAACGGTGAATTTATCCTTAAGGAGTTCCTTCGCCTTTTCGATATCCTGACCGACAACATCGGGAACAATAACGTCCTGTTCTTCCGGACCGCGGCTTACATAAAGATAAACAGTAGAACCGTATTCCGCCTGCTCATTGCGGGGAGGATCGGTCATAATAACATAGTCTTTGTCAACTTCGTCATCGCAAACACTCATGATAATAACGTTAAATCCGCTGTTACTTGCGAGCATACTCTGTGCGGTAGCGGAATCAACACCGTAAACGTTAGGTATCGTCACCATTCTCGGACCTTTGCTGACAGTTACCTTTACTTCGACCTTGCCGACAAGATAATCACGTCCCTCTGCAGGAGTCTGCGAAATTATAGCACCCTCCGGATATTCGGACGAATATTCCTGTGATTCAACGGTTATGTCCTTGAAACTGTTTGCAAAATAAGTTTTTACTTCCTGATAACTGTAACCGACAAGCTTCGGCATCTTGCCTACCTCATCGTCTACACTGACGCCCATATTTTTAAATATTGCAAGCGCAGCGAAAGCTACAACTATTATTAGGATACCTGCGGCGATAGCGGTAAGAGTGATAACGAGATAGGATGATTTTGATACCTTTTCATCATCCTCATAATCATCGTAATCGTCATAGTCCTCGTCATAATCGTCTTTTTTGGACTTGGTTTTGACCTTGGTCTTTGTCTTCGGAGCAGCATGTTCGCCGCCTTTTTCATGAGCAGGTTTCGGAGCTTTTTCACTTCCTGCCGCCTCATAAGCAGCTGCCGCTCTTGAAACAGCATTTGCATTATAATACTGTGTCTTTTCGGAAAGATATTTATATTCAAAAACAATGCTCGGATTTTTCTTGAATTCTTCGATATCCTTTATCATCTCGGAGGCGGACTGATAACGCTTTGAAGGCTCTTTCTGCATTGCACGGACAACGATCTCTTCAAGTCCCTCGGGGATAGAATCATTGATCTCACGAGGCATCTTGGGTTCATTCTGCATGTGCATAAGCGCAACTGTTACAGGGTTATCGGCATCAAAGGGCTTTACTCCCGTAAGCATCTCATACATCATTACGCCGACTGAGTAGATATCGCTCTTTTCATCGGTGATATCTCCCCTTGCCTGCTCGGGGCTTATATAATGAACAGAGCCGATAGCCTTGTCGGAGATCGTTTTTCCCTCTTCACGGGCAAAGCGAGCGATCCCGAAGTCCATGACCTTTATCTGTCCATCGGGGAAAAGCATAATGTTCTGCGGCTTGATGTCACGGTGGACTATTCCTCTGTCGTGAGCATGCTGGAGCGCCTTAAGTATCTGAATGATGAAGTGAACAGTGTCCTTCCACTTAAGCACACCCTGCTGTTCCATAAATTCTTTGAGCGTGATGCCGTCAATATACTCCATTACAATGAACTGGAGCTTATCGGAGAAGCCTACATCGAACACCTTTACGATATTAGGGTGTGACAAAACAGCGATTGCCTTGGATTCATTGCGGAAGCGCCGCACGAAATCCTCATTGTCCGCAAATTCGTTTTTGAGGATCTTTACCGCAACAACTCTGTTTTCAAGAAGATCATTGGCCTTGTAGACATCAGCCATGCCGCCAACGCCGATAAGCTCGGTGATCTCATAGCGGCCGTCGATCTTCTTGCCTATGTTTTTATCCATTAACTTCACTCCTGTAATATATTCTGCCTTATATGATATCAAGAAACCATTATTTATTTTATGACAGCGACTGAAATATTATCATTGCCGCCGTTTTCAAGCGCAATTTTTATAAGCTCTGACGGAATGTCCTCCGGCGAAGCCGAAGAAGCTACCCTGAACATATCTTCCTCACTGCAGTTGTTCGTAAGTCCGTCAGAACACAGAAGCACCGCAGTATTTTCGTCTGCGTCAAGAACAAAATAATCGGGTGAGATCATATCCTTAACTCCTACAGCCTTGGTTATGTAGTTTTTCTGCGGATGCGTCTTCATATCCTCATAAGAGATCTCGCCGTTTTCATACATTCGCATAACAACAGTATGATCCCTGGTGATAAGGTCTATATTCTCGCCGATGCAGTAAGCACGTGAATCACCGACATTTATAACGTGAACTTTATTGCCAACTTTCAGCGCAATAACGCAGGTAGTTCCCATACCCGACATATTCTCGTCCGACCACGCAACATCGTAAACAACAGCGTTTGCCGTAGTCACTGCGGAAATAAGAAGATTTTTTATCGAATTATCGTCATAATCACGGCGGAAGACCTTCGTGATGCGGTCATAAATGACCTGAATAGCACGTTCGCTCGCTTCACTTCCCGCATTTTCTCCGCCCATACCGTCGCAGATAACAGCAAACACTGCGTCATCTGCAAGAATCCCTGTACGAACTCTGTCCTGATTTTCTTTTCGTGTCAAGCCAATATTTGTATCGGAAAAAACATACATCGCAGTATTCACCGTCCTTTCATAAGTATCAGATCTCGTATTCACGCCTGAGCTGTCCGCAGGCGGCGTTTATATCAGCGCCGAGAGTGCGCCTTGTTGTTGCATTCAGTCCGCCCTTTATGAGCATTTCCTCGAATTTTTCAAGTGATTTTCTGTCTGCCTTGAAATCACGCTCCTTTATCTCATTTACAGGGATAAGATTAACGTGACAGTTCATATTTTTGAGCAGCTTTATAAGCCCTGCCGCATCTTCGGGCGAATCATTGACACCGTGGATAACGGAATATTCAAAGCTGATCCTTCTGCCGGTTTTATCGATGTAATCACGGCATGCCTGCAAAAGCTCACTGATGCAGAAACGGTTGTTTACCGGCATTATCTCGCTGCGCTTTTTATCCGTTACCGCATGGAGAGAGATAGAAAGCGTCAGTCCGAATTTATACTTCGCAAGGTCATATATCCTGTTCACAAGTCCACAAGTCGAGAGCGAAACATGGCGCAGGCTCATATTTTTGCCCGTTTCATAAGAAAGAAGCTGCAAAAACTTTACAACATTGTCGAAATTATCGAGCGGTTCGCCGATGCCCATAAGCACAAGGCTGTCAACATGCTTGCCGCTTTCCTTTTCGGCTGTGTATATCTGCAGAAGCATTTCCGACGGAAGAAGATTTCGTTTGAAGCCTGCAATGGTCGAAGCGCAGAAACGACAGCCCATTTTGCAGCCGACCTGCGTTGAAATACAAAGGCTGTTGCCGTGCTTGTACTCCATCATAACACACTCAACGTGGTTGCCGTCCGAAAGCTCATATAGATATTTTACAGTATTATCTATATGAGATTCAAGCTTTTTTACTATATTTATACTATTTATACAAAATTCTTCATCAAGTTTTGTGCGCAATGACAATGAAATATTACTCATCTTGTCAAATTCCGACACTCTTTGTATATGAAGCCACTCATATATCTGTTTTGCACGGAATTTTTTTTCGCCTATTTCTGCGAGTGCCGCTTCAAGTTCTTCGAGCGAATAAGAAAGTATATCTTTTTTCAAAAATGTCACCTCATAGGTAAATATTTCAGTTTATCCTGCGTATTTTGCTTATAAAAAAGCCCTCGCAATCAAAGCTTTCGGCAATTATCGAAGCTTTATATCCTCCGAAAGGAGTACCAATATCCGTCAGGAAAGAAACTCCCTCAAAATCCTTGTTTTCTTTCAAAAATCTATCAATTACAAGTTCATTTTCTTCTTTAAGCACCGTGCAGGTCGAGTAAACAAGCTCCCCGCCGACTTTGAGATATTTTGAAGCCGTATTCAGTATATCATACTGGATCATAGGCAGTCCCTCAAACTTTTTCAAGTCAGCATATTTTATTTCAGGCTTTGATCGTATAACTCCCGTTCCGGAACAAGGCACATCACAAAGTATCTTATCAAATTTCGGAAAACTTTCGTTATAAACCTTAGCATCATTCTGTAAAGCTTTTATACTTTTCAGTCCAAGACGTCCAGCTCCGTTTTTTATAAGTTTAACTCTTTTATCGTGAAGTTCACAAGCATAAAGCTCACATTCATCGCCCGTTATCTCTGTAATGGTGAACGCCTTTCCACCCGGAGCGGAGCATATATCAAGAATCTTCTCGCCCTTTTTCGGTTCAAGCGCCGCACAGCAAAGCTGCGATGAAAGATCCTGAACGTGATAATAACCTTTTTTGAAAAGTTCGTTATTCTCGACCGAGCCGAAAGGTTCTGCTTCAAGGCAGTTATCAAGAAGAGGACATTTTTTTACCGAAACTCCAGTCTTGGAAAAATCCGCTATGAGAGAATTGCGATCGGTTTTGGTGTTGTTTACACGAAGATAAAGCTTATGCGGTTCAAGCGACCGCTTCAAAAATTCCGAAGCCTTATCTTCGCCGTACTGATCTATAAGCTTCTTCGCCAGATCGGCCGAGCAGGAATATTCAACGCAGAATTTTTGCAGTCTATCCTTTGGTAATGCAAATTTTTTATCATCTCTTATAAAGCTGCGAAGCACAGCATTCACAAACGGCGCTGCACTCTTTTTCCCAAGCTGCTTTACAAGCTCGACCGACTCGTTCACTGCGGCATTGTCGGGAACGGAATCCATATACAAAAGCTGGTAAATGCCCATGCGGAGCGTTTCAAGAATGACAGCATCAAGCTTTTGTATCGGCTTAGAGATGTAAAGCGAAATTATATAGTCAAGCGTTGCTTTACGTTCGATAACACCATAGAAAAGACGTGAAATAAAAGCTTTGTCCCTTGCTGAAACATCGGAACTCTGCAAAACTCCGTCGAGCGCAAGGTTTGAATATGCACTTTTTTCAAGCTTTTCAAGCAGTTCGCAAACGATCATTCTTGCAGACTTCATATCAGCTTTTTCTCCTTTATAGATCTCAGCGTCTTCTGTTGTTTGAAATAAGCACTAAACGCAGAAGTGTCGTCAATGCCGAGAAAAGGGCAGCAACATAAGTCATTGCGGCAGCCGTAAGGACTTTCTTAGCCATTTTGTTCTCGTCATTTTCGAGTATATAACTTCCCTCAAGTATACGCAATGCTCTTCCGCTTGCATTGAACTCAACCGGAAGCGTCACAAGCTGAAAAAGCACAACAGCAACATAAACGATAATGCCTATATCAATAAGGAAGCCAAGTGAACGGCTAAAAATAAGTCCGATCAGTACAAGCGGCATCGCTGCCTGCGAACCTATCTGAGCCACAGGAAGAATCGCATTTCGTATTTTTATAGGTGCATATCCTACCGAATGCTGTATTGCGTGACCCGTTTCGTGAGCCGCAACGCCGACAGCCGCAACCGATGTGCTGTTATATACAGAATCGGAAAGACGGACAACATTCGTCCTCGGGTCATAATGGTCGGTCAATTCTCCGCTCACACGTTCGATGCGAACGTCAAACAATCCGTTTTCATCAAGTATCTTTCGTGCAACCTCGGCAGCTGTAATGCCTCGCCTGTTGCATATCCGGCTGTATTTGCTGAATGTTGATTTTACCATACACTGTGCGACAAGCGCAAAGATCAGCGCAGGGATTACCAGAATATAGGTAGGATCATAGAACATTTAGCATTTCTCCTTTCAGATAAAAACGATATGCATTAAGAAAGAACTTCTCCCTTTGCTACAGGTTTTCCTCTGAGATAATCAGCGGTTTTCATACGCTTGCCGCCCTCCGCCTGAATTTCAAGGAAAGTAACTGTATTTTTATCACCGCAAACGACTGTAAAGTTCTTTTCGTTTACAACAGTTCCCGGCGCTGCATCCGAGGTTTCACCAGTCATCTCTGACTTGTATATTTTCAAAAACTTGCCGTTGTACATAGCTTTGGCGCACGGCGAAGACGATAGTCCGCATATCTGTCTGTGAATTTTGGCAGCAGGACGTGTAAAATCAATAGGACACATATCCTTGGTTATCATCGCAGCATAATTTGAAAGCGAATCATCCTGAGGAATAGGTGTAATGCTGTTATCCTTTACAGCATTAACTGTATCAAGAAGAAGCTTTGCACCCATCTCGGAAAGTCTGTCGTGAAGTTCGGAAGACGTTTCATTTGCACCTATCTCTGTTTTTGCGGAAAGAAGCATATCGCCCGTGTCAAGTCCCTCCGCCATAAGCATTGTTGTTACGCCCGTTTCCTTTTCACCGTCAAGAACTACTCGCTGAATAGGAGCAGCACCACGGTACTTCGGAAGAAGTGAAGCATGAACGTTCACGCAAAAATGCTTTGGAAGATCAAGTATCTCTTTCGGAAGAATCTTTCCGTAAGCAACAACTACAATAAGGTCAGGAGCGATCTCTTTCAGAATTCTGAGAGCCTGCTCTGCATCTTCGCCTTTTTTCAGACTTGTCGGCTGATAAACGGGTATTCCGTATGACAAGGCTGTTTCCTTTACAGGAGGCGGAAGGAGCTTCATTCCCCTGCCCTTCGGCTTATCAGGCTGTGTAAATACAGCAGAAACGGTTTCGCCGCTTTCAACGAGTGCTTTAAGGCAAGGAACGGCGAAATCGGGTGTTCCCATAAAAACTATATTCATTGAGTGTTCTCCTTTTGATTATGCGTCCTCAAGATCCTTAGGGTCAACGAATTCATCAACCTTTTCAATGAAAAGATGTCCGTCAAGATGGTCAAGCTCGTGGCAGACAGCTCTTGCGAAAAACTCATTTGCCTTGATCTCAATTTCTTTGCCTGTTCGGTCTTGCGCCTTTACAGTAACATTCATCGGACGAACTACATATCCCCACTGGTCGGGGCAGGAAAGACAGCCTTCAATACCTCTCTGCTTACCCGATTTCTTAACGATAACCGGATTGATAAGTTCAACAAGACCGTCGCCTACATCAATAACTACTGCACGGCGGAGAATTCCGACCTGCGGAGCCGCAAGTCCAACGCCTTTTGCTTTATACATAGTTTCTGCCATATCATCAAGTAAAATACCGAGCTTTTCATCAAATTTTTCAACGGGTCTGCAATTCTTATGAAGAACATCCTCCGATTTATTTACAATGTTTCTGAGTGCCATTTTATATTCCTCCATTTTTATATGCGGCATTTTTTAAATGCTTATATCGCCGTTTATATCAATGTATGCTCTGACGTTTGCAAATTCACGAAGCTTTGAACAGCTTTTGTAAACATCGCCGATAAAGCTTCGGAAAACTGTGTTATTTTTGCATTTTATAATAATTCTGTATCTATACCTGCCGTTCAGCTTTTCGTATGTACAGCGTGACGGTCCGAGAACGACAAGTGGGATCCGAATATTCTCCTTGTCGATCTTTTCTTTTAGCTTATTTATAAAACAAACCGATGCAGTCTGCGCACAACCGTCTATCTCGGACGAAAGTTCAATAAGACAGGTATCGCAGAAAGGCGGATAGAGCAGCGTTTTGCGCATCTCTATCTCCTGACGGTAAAACTCCTCATAATCCTGCTTTGCCGCAAGGTTTATGACATAATGCTGAGGAACGAATGTCTGAATATAGGCACGTCCCTGCTTTTCACCCCTGCCGCATCGTCCTACGACCTGCGTTAAAAGCGAAAAGGTTCGTTCATAGCTTCGGAAATCACCCGAAAAAAGTGCCTTATCTATTGATACAACACCTACAAGAGTAACATTAGGAAAATCAAGACCCTTTGCGATCATCTGAGTTCCGAGCATAATGTCATACTCGCCGTTTTCAAACGCACGGAAGTTTTTTTCGTATGCCGTCCGTGAATATGTCGTGTCAGCGTCCATTCGCAGAAGTCTTGCATTCGGAAAAAGCTTTGCAACCTCGTCCTCGACCTTTTGAGTGCCAAAACCTGTCTGCTTTATGTGATTTTTACCGCAGTTAGGACAGACCGTTATCATATTTTCGATATGACCGCAATAGTGACACACAAGCATATTGTTGACCTTGTGATAAGTCAGCGGAACACTGCAGTTCGGACAGGTAACAGTCTGCTTGCAGTCGCAGCAGCTTATAAAAGTATGATACCCCCTTCGGTTAAGAAGAAGAATACTCTGTTCTCCCCTGTCAAGATTTATCGAAAGCTCATCAACGAGCCGCTCGGAGAGGATCGCCGAGCTGTCATAGAATCCCTCTGTCGCAAGATCGATTATCTCAACATCGGGAAGCTTATTCTGAGAATAACGCTGTTTCATCGTAAAAAGTTTATATCTTCCCGTTTGAGCGTAATAAAAACTTTCTATCGACGGTGTAGCCGAAGCCATAAGAAGCAGAGCATTATGCGTCACACACCGCTTTTTCGCAATATCCTTTGCATTATAACGTGGTGAGGACTCGGATTTATAGGTCTGTTCACCCTCTTCGTCCATAATTATAAGCCCGATATTATCAAGATGCGCAAAAACAGCACTTCGTGTACCGACAACGATACGAGCCTTGCCTGCTTTTACACGCTTGAACTCATCGAGCCTTTGCGTAAGCGAAAGATTGCTGTGCATAACGGAAACCTTGTTTCCGAAAAGCCCCTGGAATTTTCTTACTACCTGAGGTGTAAGCGAAATTTCGGGAATTAGCATTATTACATTCCGTCCCTTATCAAGAACATATTGGATAAGCTTTATAAACACCGAGGTCTTTCCGCTGCCGGTCACTCCGTAAAGAAGTGCTGCCTCGGGTTTTTCCTCATCAATAAGAGCGGAAATTCCGTCAAATGCTTTCTGCTGTTCGTCGGAAAGAACGATATCGCTGACTTTTTCGGTTATATCAACAACAGGGTCACTGATATACTCATTTTCAAAAGCCTCAACAATGTGATTCTTTTTCAAGGTCGATATAACGCTCGCCGAAACTCCGCAGATATACGAAATTTCCTTTACCGAAGCCGCACCGCAGCCTTCAAGAAGCTCGACTACCGCCCTTCCTTTTTCGGAAACGTTAAAAGCACTGCTTTCGGCAAGATATTCTTCGGAAAGACGAAGCATTTTTATAGTATCGTCCTTCTTGCGGCGTTTTATGTCATCATTTTCAACAAGAAAGCCTTTATCGACAAGTTCTGCGATATCCGCACCCTTTGCGTTTTCTATAGTTGATACATCTTCGCAGAAGTTCTTCCAAACTTTTTTTGCACTGTCTGAAAGTACATCCTCCGACGGAAGTTCACCGCCGGCTGTAACGTATCTTTCCGTATAATCTACGTTAAGTCCTATCGGAATGAGCGCACGGAATGCTTCAAAATATGTGCAGAGCGTTGTTTCACGCAGCCACATCATAAGTTCAAGCATTTCATCATTCAGCGGCGGTTCTTTATCCACCACAGAACGTATAGGCTTAAAATCCGACATTTTCTCTTCGGGTGAAAGCTCCGCAGCAAAGTCAAGACGAACAACAACGCCTATTCTTTTGCGGTTACCTTTTCCGAACGGAACGATAACTCTGCACCCCGGACGAACGATCTCTTCAAGCTCGGTCGGAACTATATATTTGTACCGTCTGTCGAAATACAGCGATGTATTGCTCACTGCGACAGCGGCAATATATTTCTCACCAGCCAAGCTTTATCCCTCCAAGTTTTAGTCTTTGGTAGCAGGAGATTTCAAAGAAGGATCTTCAACAATGTAATACTTTCTTGCCGCGAATTCTTCAACAGCCGTCTTTACAGGCTTCTGTTCAAGTATCTGCTTGTTTTCGTAAAGCTCGTCAGAGATCTCTCTTGCACGCTTTGCTACGGCGATAACTACAGAATAGTAGCTTTCACCCTTTGTTGCGATCTGTGAAATAGTTGGTCTAAGCATTTTCAAGCACCTCATCAATTAAATATTCTGAATTTTCTTTTTTTAGCTTTTGTGAATTGATTATAGAAAGCAGGTCGGAAACAGCAATTTCCAACTCGCCGTTTATCATAACATAATCGTAGTTTACAGCCTTGCGTATTTCGCCTGCTGCTTCACCGATACGCTTTTCAATGACTTCCTCGGTTTCTGTACCTCGTTTGTGAAGTCTTCTGCGAAGTTCTTTCAGCGACGGCGGAAGAATGAAAACCGAAACAGCTTCAGGACATTTTTCCATTACCTTTAAAGCACCCTGAACCTCTATCTCAAGTATAACATTCTTGCCCTCGGCGAGCATATCTTCGACCGGTTTTTTCGGTGTGCCGTAATAGTTTCCGCAGTAGTTCGCATATTCAAGCATACCGCCATTTTCGATAAGCTTTTCAAACTCATCTTTGGAAAGAAAATGATAATTCACACCATTAATTTCGCCCGGGCGAGGAGCTCTTGTTGTTGCCGAAACGGAGTAATAAACATTATCCTGCTTTAAAATTTCAGCAAGGACAGTTCCCTTTCCGCAGCCTGACGGCCCCGAAACAATAAATAATGTACCCTTACTCATCATCGTCCACCTCATCATCATTGTCAAGTCTGCCTGCAACGGTTTCAGGCTGTACGGCAGAAAGGATCACATGGTCGCTATCCATAATGATAACAGCTCGGGTTCTTCTGCCATAGGTTGCATCAATGAGCATTCCCTTGTCTTTTGCGTCCTGAATTATTCGTTTTATCGGAGCAGACTCGGGACTTACGATCGTAATAAGTCGGCTTGCGGAAATCATATTTCCGAAACCAATATTGATAAGCTTCATAGCGCTCTCCCATTAAATTTATTCGATGTTCTGAACCTGTTCACGAATCTTTTCGATCTCGGATTTTAAGTCAACGACTACCTTTGTGATCTCAATATCCTGACATTTTGAGCCGATAGTGTTTGCTTCGCGGTTGAATTCCTGGATAAGAAAATCAAGCTTTCTTCCAACAGCTTCATTCATCGAAAGCATTTCCCTGCACTGATTTATATGGCTGCGCAGGCGGACAGTTTCCTCGTCAACGGCTGTCTTTTCGGAGAAAATTGCTGCTTCGGTAAGAATTCTCTGCTCGTCAACATTCGTATCCTTAAGCACCTCGGAAATTTTATCGAAAAGCTTTTTGCGATACTTTTCAGTAGTTTCGGGTGACTTCTTTTCTATTTTTTCCACAAGTTCCGTAATATAATCAAGTCTTGAAAGAATATCCTCACGCATCTTTTCGCCCTCGGCTTCACGCATAGCAATAAATCTTTCAAGAGCCTTTTCAGCGACCGACTTTACCTCGTTCCAGACAGTTTCCTCGTCTTCTTCTATCTTTTTTACATCAAAAATATCGGGCAGACGCATGATCCTCGAAAGCGTAAGGTCATCTTCAAGACCGAGTTCTTCATTCGCGCTTCTTAAAGCTGTTATATAGCCCTTGGCAACTTCTGAATTGACTTCGATCTTTTCATCACTGACACCGTCAGACTGAATGGAAACGCCGACATCTATCTTACCTCTCGAAACCTTTCCCTGAATGAATGATTTGAGCTTTTCATCGAGGTATCCGCAGCTTCTCGGAACTCTTGACGAGAATTCAAAGTATCTGTGGTTTACAGATTTGATCTCAACAATTATAGTTTTACCGTCCACGGATTCAAGGCATCTTCCGAAGCCTGTCATGCTTTTTATCACAAAATCACCGCTTTATCCATAATATGTTTGCCGAAAAAAGCACTTTGCCCTTAATCAGCTTTTCATATCATTATAACATATTTTCGGTTCAAAATCAAGTAGTACAGAACAAAAAAGAGCCGATTTCTCGACTCTTTTTGTAAATGTCATTTGTCAGATCAGACCGGGTGAACCTTGGAAGCTGCATCAGCATGTCCGTCAATGCCGTACTTTGCGTTTCTTCTTGCTTCAAAGAACTTAGGTGCAACCTTCGGGAACATTGCGTATGTGAGAACATCTTCTTCCTGTTCGATCCATTCTGCACACTCTTCACGGAGCTTATCAAGCTCAGGTTCGAGGAGGTCAGCAGGACGGCAGGTAATAGCTTCCTCGCCCTTGAGGATCTTATCCTGGAATTCCTTGGAGATAGCAACAGGAGTTTTACCGTATTCGCCCTTAACAAGACCCTTGAATTCCTTAGTTACTGTCTTGTAGCGTTCGCCGTTGATAACGTTGAATACAGCCTGTGTACCAACGATCTGGGAAGTAGGAGTTACGAGAGGAGGCATACCGGAATCGGCACGAACCTTAGGAACTTCCTTAAGAACTTCAACAAACTGATCTTCCTTACCTGCCTGCTTGAGCTGTGAAAGGAGGTTGGAGAGCATTCCGCCCGGAACCTGATACATAAGAGCGTTTGTATCTGTAGCAAGCATCTTGGGATCAAGAAGTCCGCTGTCGATATACTTCTTACGGAGTGTCATGAAGTAATCTCTGATCTCATTGAGAAGAACAAGGTCAAGACCTGTATCGTACTCTGTGCCCTGAAGTGCGGCAACCATAGATTCAGTCGGAGCGTGAGAAGTACCGAGTGCGAGAGGCGACATACTTGTATCGATCATATCAAGTCCGTTTTCAATACCCTTTAAGAGGCACATGGAAGCAAGACCTGATGTGTAATGTGTGTGGAGCTGTACAGGAATATCAACAGCTTCCTTAACAGCCTTAACAAGAGAAACTGTACGGTAAGGTGTAAGAAGAGCAGCCATATCCTTGATACAGATGGAATCAGCACCCTCAGCTTCGCACTGTTTAGCGTAGTTAGCATAATATTCATCTGTGAATACATCGCCGACTGTGAAAGACATTGCTACCTGAGCATGAGCGCCTTCCTTCTTAGCTGCGTGAATAGCAGTCTTAAGGTTTCTGATATCGTTGAGAGCATCGAAAATTCTGATGATATCGATGCCGTTTGCAACAGACTTCTGTACAAAATATTCGAGTACATCGTCAGCATAGTGACGGTAACCGAGCATATTCTGTCCTCTGAAAAGCATCTGGAGCTTGGTATTGGGCATCTCCTTACGGATAGTGCGGAGTCTGTCCCAAGGATCTTCATTAAGGAAACGGATGCAGGCATCAAATGTAGCACCGCCCCAAACCTCTGCGGAATAGAAACCTACCTTGTCCATTTTTGAAAGAATAGGAAGCATATCGCTTAAAGGCATACGGGTTGCGATAAGCGACTGGTGTGCGTCACGAAGGACGGTTTCCGTAACTTTAATCTTAGCCATAATTTATATCAACCTTTCACAAAACTTATGCAATTGTAAGGATAACATCGCCTGTCTGAACGGAATCGCCCTTCTTAGCGCTGATAGCAACTACCTTACCGCTCTTAGCAGCAGGGATATCATTTTCCATCTTCATAGCTTCGAGAACAGCAACAGGCTGACCCTCCTTAACTTCTGTGCCTACGGAAACCTTGATGTCAAGGATAGTGCCGGGCATTGGAGCTGTTACAGGTTCACCGCCTGCAGGAGCAGCAGGTGCAGGAGCTGCAGCAGGAGCGGGTGCAGCGGCAGGAGCAGCAACGGGTGCTGCAGCAACAGGAGCAGCGCCGCCTGTTGTTTCTTCAACTGCTACGTCATAAGCTTTGCCATTTACAGTAATATTAAATCTTTTCATTATGTATTAACTCCATTCAATTTATTTTTGACAGAAAACTGTCGGATAAACATTCTTTTCAGGAAAACAAATGATACCTTAGAAAGGCATATTGCTGTGCTTCTTAGGAAGACGCTTGTTAAGACGCTTGCCTGCCATAAGTTCAAGAACGGACTGAACCTTAGCTCTTGCTTCCTCGGAAGTGATAACCGCATCAACACAGCCCTTTTCAGCAGCAGCGAAAGCAGATGCTTCATTTTCTGCATATTCAGCAGCGATCTTGTTTCTTTCAGCCTTTACATCAGCTGCACCCTTGAGCTTGTCATGGTAAAGGAATTCAGCAGCCGTAACGGGAGCAACAGGAGAAATTACAGCATTTGGATAAGCAAATGTCATATCAGCATTAGCTGTTCCGAGTGCTACCATTGCAGAGCCGATAGCGTTGCCTGTAACAACGGAAACCTTAACGGTAGTTGCTTCTGCATAAGCATTTGCAAGCTTTGCAAGGTCACGGATATTGTCGTTATTTTCAAAGCCCTCTGTATCGATAACAGTAACAACAGGGACAGAGAAAGCATCGCAGGTTCTTACAAAACGGGCAAGCTTGGAGCTGTCATCGGAAGTGAGCTTATCAGCAGTCTTGTTTGTTGCAGCAATGCCGACAACAGAACCACCGAGAGTTGCAAGAGCTGTATAAGAAGCCTTGCCGAACTCCTTGGAAAGTTCGATAACGCTGCCTTCGTCTGCAAGAGCCTCAGCAACATCTGCTGCCTTGCCGTCTGCAGCCTTTGCGGGAGCGGTGAATTCAAATTCGGGAGCAACTGCGAGGTTGTTTGCAGGGAGAAGAGAAAGGATATCTCTTGCGCTCTTTACAGCCGCAGCATCGTCCTTTGCAAGTACGGAAACACCGCCGAGCTTTGCAGCATCAGCACCGTTCTTTCCCTCACCTGCTGTGAGATAGACAGCGCTGTCTTCCGTAGCAACAACGAAATCGGAAGATGCAGCGATAAGTGCCGCACTGCCTACGCAAGTGCCTGCGATAACAGCTATCTGGGGAACAACGCCCGAAAGATTGTTTGTATATGCGAGGATCTCACTGTAAGAAGCGATAGCGTCAGCACCGTCGGTAACTACAGCACCGTTGGAATCAAAAATTCCAACAACGGGAACACCGTTTCTTGATGCGAGTTCATAAACCTTGCAGATCTTAGCTGCAACAGTCTTTGTAACTGCACCGTTGTTTACGCTCTTATCCTGAGAAAATGCATAAACAGGGCTTCCGTCCACATAGCCGTATGCAGTTACAACAGCCGCATCTTCAGCCTTTACAGCGGAATTGATCTCGGTATAAACACCATCATCGAATAAATCAGTAAGTCTTTCTTTTGCCTTTGTCGAAGCCGCTGCGTTGTTTTTGTAGTCAGCGAGCTTGGTTTTCTGGCTTTCAGTCAACATAAACGTTCCTCCGTTCAATACTTAAAATTAAACCATTGTATATTATACACCATTTGATCTTGGTTGGCAAGATTAAATCTATTATATTTTCAATTTGTTCATATTTTGTGATAATTTTACTGTTCATTAACAGCATTGCGAAGTGCTTTTACCTCTTCTGCGGTAAGTTCACGCCATGTTCCGGGTTTGAGCATACCAAGCTTTACGGGACCGATAGCCGTTCTGCGAAGACGGGCAACTTCAAGTCCGACAGCTTCACACATCTTACGGATCTGGCGGTTTCTGCCCTCACGGATTATTATGCGAAGCACCACCCTGCCCTCTTCTTCGTCAAGAACCTCAACATTTGCAGGAAGCGTCTTTCTTCCGTCGATCTCAACACCTGCGGTTAGCCGAACGAGCTGATCTTCGGTTATGGACGGGCGGACCGTAACACGGTAGGTTTTTGAGATATGGCGGCTCGGGTGCATGATATCATTTGCGAATTTTCCGTCATTCGTAAAAAGCAGCATACCCTCGGAATTTCTGTCAAGTCTTCCTATAGGATAAACCCTCTCATCAAGACCTGTAAGGAGTTCTGTAACACATTTTCTGTCGAGTTCGTCCGACATTGTTGTCACATATCCTCTCGGCTTATTGAGCATAATGTAGTATTTTTTGCGCTTCTTTTCAAGGTAAATACGCTCACCGTTGACGGTGATAACGTCGTTGTAAGTTGCGCCGTCACCGATAGATGCAGGGTGTCCGTTGACCTTGACCTTTCCGTTGATTATAAACTCCTCTGCCTTTCGGCGCGAGCATAATCCGCTTTCGGAAATGAGCTTTTGCAGTCTTATTTTTTCCACGATTCTTCTCCTTTTTATTCAAAAAGCTTTTTAAGCATATCTATCACACTATTATACAAAGATTTTTTTACATCACCGTTTTTATAGGGACAGCTTTCATCGGCAACTATCACACGTCTGCACAAAACATCTCCGTAAGCGCTGTACTCGACATATCCGACTTCATCGCCCTCCATAATCGGAGCATATACGAAATCGGGAATAAATACTTTTTCCGTTATGTCGGGCAGCGAACCGTTCACCGAGGTAAACATAGGTGCTTCGGAAAGCCTGCACTTCACACTGTCAGACATTCCGCCGACAAGTTTAACGTTGAATTTGTCTGTAAAGTTATCAGGCTTCACGCGTTTAGTACAAGAAAAACCCGTTTCAAACATTTTGATATGGTCGTTCCAGTCGTCCGAAGCGTTCAGTGTAACGGCAATAAGCTTTACACCGTCCTTTTCGGCAGCCGAAACAAGGCAACGCCCCGCTTCATCGGTAAAACCTGTCTTTACGCCAATGCAATATTGATACTTAGTCAGCAGACGGTTCGTATTTGAAAGGTATTTATCTGATTGAAAGCCGTCCGAAGAAAGCTTTATACTCTTCGTTCGACAAATTTCACAGAAACGCTCGTTTTTAAGCGCTTCTCTCGTAAGCAGCGCCATATCGTAAGCTGTTGAGTAGTGTTTTTCATCGTGAAGTCCCGACGGTGTAACGAAATTCGAGTTGTTCATGCCGATCTTAGATGCTCTGCGGTTCATTCGCTGCGCAAAGCTTTCAAAGCTGCCGCTTATAAGAAGTGCCGCTGTATTTGCCGCATCATTGCCCGACGGGAGCATCATTCCATAGCAAAGTTCATTCTTTGTAACGCTTTCACCGAAGCAAAGTCCCATTGACGAACCCTCTGTCATAAGAGCCTCATCGGGAACGGCATAAACCTTGTCAAGATCACCGCTTTCAAGCGTCAGCAAAGTTGTCATTATCTTTGTCGTACTCGCCATAGGAAGCTTTTGGTTCTCGTTTTTGGCAAGAATTATCGTTCCCGTTTCGGCTTCGATAAGCACAGCAGCCTTAGCGGAAAGCGAGATATTTTCTGCGGCATTCGTCTTAGGCGTAAAGGCAAACAGCATTACACACGACAGCACCGCAGCAATTATTTTTTTCATAGCATACACCACCAAATTTATAATAAGCAGTACATACTATGATAAAAAAGCGGGTTTTAGAAATCAAATTCCGACGAGCTGTTAGGTTTTTTGTTTGTCGTTTCGGGTTCGTCATCGAGAGAAAGATTAAGTCCCTCTGTATCGATGTCGGGAGTTACACCAAGAGGTTCATCGTCAGCCTTTTTCTTGCTGAAAAGTCCCTGCACCTTGTCAAAAAGTTCCGGAACGAGATTAACGATCGCACCCGCAGAGGACTTGTCCTGATTGATCTGGAGAAGCTTTACATCGCCGTTTGCAACAACAATAAATGCGATAGGCTGGATTGTAACTCCGCCGCCCGTACCGCCGCCGAAAAGCTCGCTGCCCGACTTTGACGGAAGGTCGGAACCGCCTGCCGCAAACCCGTAGGAAACCTTTGAAACGGGGATTATCGTAACGCCGTCAAGCTTTATCGGGTCGCCGATTATAGTATCGGCATCGGAAAGCTCCTTGACCTTATCGAGTGATGTCCTGACTAAATCTTTTACTTTATCGTCCATTATTTTTATCCTTTCTGCCTGAAAATCAAGCCGTTAAGTTTTCATATTTTTTATCTGAATCGGAGCTATTCAGTGACGCACCGAGTTCATCTATCTTCTCTTTGTGTTTCATATACCCGAAAAGCGCTCCGAGCAGAAGTCCCACAGCCGTTCCAAGTCCGAGCGTTACATTTGCAGTACAGTCGTAGCTGCTCTTACCCGACTCGAATTCACAGCCGATATCGACAGTTTTTACGGAAACTCTGAACATAAGCTTTAACAGCGCAATGCCGTTATAAACAGCCGTGCTGACTTTTCCGTAATTCACGGCAGCTTCGCAGGCATCTTCACCGCTTATAACAAAATCGATCATAAGATTTGTTATTTTTATCCTCTTGAAAAACTTGGTGAAAAACTTTTTTACGGTTTCCCACAGCAGCTTGAACTGCTCAATACGAACCTTTATCATATTGAATGTCTCGGAAAGCTTCTTTTTATCCTTTTCCGAAACGGCAGGGTCAGCAGCTTCGTCAGCCGTCTGTTCGATAAAATCTTCTGCCTCGCTGACAGCTTCTTTTGCATCGGCTGAAAGCTCAACGGTTTCCGCCGAACCGTTATCTTCGGTCAGTGGCTTCTTTTTCTTTCGTCTTTTACGCTTCGGCTTCTTTTCTTTGAACGGAAATACTGTAAAGCAGAGATACTTTATCTTGAAATCAAGCACTCCACTGAGATATTTCAGCTCAACACGTATCTTCGCCTTGAATAAAAGAAAAAGCAAGAGCACTATCACCGCAATTATAATAAGTGCTGTCATAAGACCTATTCCTTCGATTCTTCGGAAATGTCAGCTCCGTTTTCCTTTATAAGAAGCTCATCAAAGCTTACCTGCGAATCTCCGTTCGGAACGGCGGGCAGGTCATTAAGTGAGGAAAGCTGAAAGCTTCGCAGGAACGCTGCTGTCGTTTTATAAGCGATAGGTCGCCCCGGAACATCAAGCCTTCCTGCTTCTTCAAGCAGATTTTTCTCGACAAGCGAATTTACAACGCTTGAACTGTCCGTTCCTCTGATATGCTCAACAAAGCCCTTGGTAACAGGCTGATTGTAAGCGATTATCGTAAGGACTTCCATTGCCGCAGGTGAAAGCGGAGCGGCTTTTCGTGTTTCCATTGCCGCACGGATATAGTCTATAAATTTCTCACGGACGCAGAGCTGATAGCTGTCCGAAAGCTTGATTATCATCAATGCGCTTTCGTTCTCCTCATAGCGGTCGTTGAGCATATTTATTATCTTTTCTATGGTTTCCTCTTCGATGCCCGAAGCCTGCGCAAGCCTTGATTTTTCTATCGGGTCGCCGCTCGCAAAAAGTATGGCTTCAACTATCGAAAGTTCTTCATTCAATCTCATTTTAAGGTCATTTCCCCTTTAATTATAGGTGGGAGCATCGTTTTCCGTCGGTTGTGACGGCTTTACATAGTCTTTGTTGAAAACTATCTCGCTGTTGTCATCATTGAGCAGAATTCGCCCCGATTTCGTCAGTTCAAGTATCGCAAGGAACACCGCTACTCTCTCAGAACGGTCGGTCAGACCGTCAAAAAGGCTGTCAGTCATACATTTTCCTGTTTTATAAAGATTTCGCAGGACATAGACGATCTTCGAGGTAACGGAAACTATCTTTTTCTTTACAATAGTGTTGAACGAATCAAGCTTTATCGGCTCTTCGGGCTTTTTAGCACCGATATTTTTATACGCCGCAAGCAGCTCCTCAGGGTCGTGGATAAGCGGATAGGTATTGTCGAATTCGATGTGCATACGCTTTCGCACGGTGATATTGTTGCCGATATAGCGCTGCTGCATAAGTCCGGAAGCGAGCTTACAGAGCGAATATTCGATAAGCCGTCCCTCCAGCTCTTTCTTCATAACTTCCGCCTCTTCCCTTGACGGCAGGAGCGAAACTGTTTTCATATACACGAGCTGGGCAGCCATTTCGAGAAACTCGCCTGCACTCTCCATATCCTTGTCAACAGCCTTGTCAATGTATTCAAGATACTGGTCAACGAGCATTACTATCGGTATATCGTTGATATTCAGTTTATGCTTTGATATAAGGTGCAGGAGCAGGTCGAGCGGTCCTTCAAACACCTCAAGCTTAAAAGAAATTGTTTCCAAATCAGATTACCCCGATATTACTTTTTATAAACAGGTTTGCAATAAGGTCTACCCAGTTCGTAAGCTGCCACAGCACGTTTGTTGTTCCGTTCTGTAAAAATGCAAGCGGCTTATCGAGCAAGCCTAAAAATACAACAATGAACAGCACTCCGAAGATATAACGCTCATATTTCATTATGCCGAAATATTTATCCTGCGGCAGAAACAGGGTCAAAATTCTTGAACCGTCAAGCGGCGGTATCGGAAGAAGATTGAACACGGCAAGTCCGATGTTAAGAACAGCACCATACTCGAAGATATACTCAAAAACGCTCAACGCAATACTTGAACCTTTTACAAACTCAACTATATAAAGCACACGGAAAGCTATCATCGAAAGATACGCCAATATAAGGTTTGAAACAGGTCCTGCAAGTGAGGAAACAGCCATTCCGACCTTTGGATTTTTGAATTTCCGTGCATCTATAGGAACAGGCTTTGCCGCACCTACGCCGACAAAAAGCATAAAAAGCGCACCCCAAAGGCTTATGTGCTTTGCAGGATTAAGGCTTATTCTGCCTTGCTTTTTTGCGGTATCATCACCGAGCCAGTATGCCACAAGACCGTGTGCAGATTCATGGACAGGGAATGCGACCATTAAAACTATAAGACGAACGAGGAATGACAGCAGCCTTCCCGATAAAATTGTACTCATATACACTCTCCATACAGAATTTCAAACAACTAATCGGATTCATTATACCATATTTAATAAAAAAACACAAGCGATTTTGTTGATTTTCTGTATAAAATAAAAAACTTTGGTTTTTTCTGATTTTTTTTGAAAAAACACTTGCATTTTGATTTTACTTGTGGTATAATCTTAACGTTGACTATGTAACGATTATAAAAAGGAGGTGTAACCCTATGGCAAAGTGCGAAATTTGCGGAAAGGGTGTTACTTTCGGTATAAAGGTTTCCCATTCTCACCGTCGTTCAAACAGAACTTGGAAGCCTAATGTTAAGCGCGTAAAGGCAATCGTAAACGGAACTCCTACACATATCTATGTATGCTCCAGATGTCTTCGTTCCAATAAGGTTACCCGTGCAGTATAATTACCGCAATTGTAATGCATAAAAAGGATGCTTTCAAAAGAAGCGTCCTTTTTATTTTACCCGAAAAAGTTTATAACAAAATTCGCCGCAGATCATTCTCTGCGGCGTCAGGCTGTTGAAAAAGTATATTGCATTTATGCATATTGACGAAAAAGAATTTTA
>URTF01000009.1 GCA_900550695.1 uncultured Ruminococcus sp. | reverse complement strand
GGGTGGTGGGTGTCCAGAGGGCAAAGCCCTTGGTCGCTCTCCGCAGAGAGCGAAATACCCTAAGCTAACAGCTCCAAGCATTGCTGCAATAGCGACATATCTATAAGTTAAAAGGCGCAATTCACATCAAAAAGGAAAACGAAATATGAGAAATAAATTTCGTAAATCCCCAAAATGTGAATTGCGCCAATTCTATTTCCCTAAATCAAATTATCCTCGGCGAATAAACGTGAGGAGCGAAGCGACGAGCGTTTTAAGCCGACACAATTTGAACGGCTGTGGGAAATGACCGTGAAAACAAGCGAACACAAGTGAGCAAAGTTTTCACACAACGGAACAACTGACAAATCACGTCCCCAAAACAGAACGCCCATAAGATATCCAACCATTAAAAATACAACATTCCTGCGGGACGGGAAACCCGTCCCCTACGGAGAATTTGCCTGAAATACGGATTTTCAACGGGCGGATATAGAATCCGCCCCTACTACTGTGTAAACTCTAAAACTATATTTCTCATACAATCAATAATCCAATAGTTTCGTGGAGTTCTGAGCAAAGGGCAACCCAACAAGAGGGAGAGGGGCACTCTGTAACCTATGGACGCGAGCCGTCCCCTCTCCCTCTTGACGGTTTACCCTTTGCAATCCCTTTCCCTTATCTCCCTCTCCTCCGGCTAAGACTATACAGACTATAGAGTATGCTTTTCCGCTTTGGTTTGGTGATTTCTATAGGGTTGTGCTGAATAAAGTTATTGAAAAAACGAACCAATACAATTGTAAAGATTTAGAATTTACAGAGTAGTAGGAGCGTATCACATATCCGCCCATTTCCGCACAACAGCCCCCATAAGATATTCAGCAACTAAAAAACGTCATTCCTGCGGAACGGGAAACCCGTCCCCTACAGACAATTTGCATGAAATACGGTATTTGCAACGGGCGGATATAGAATCCGCCCCTACGAAATTTGGTGTTTCCAGTAAATTTACGGAACAAAACTAATTCCGAATTCCGAATTCCGCATTCCGAATTTAAATTACGCATTACGCATTACGAATTATGCATTAAAAAAAGATCTCCTAAAAAACATCATAAAACCACACTTGCGTCAGCCGTCTGTTTTGTACGAAACGCTGTTTTTTACGGTAAATTCCGAAATTACTTGACGTAAAGGCTCAATTAAGATAAAATTAGTATGTATGAATATTTTTAAATTTAAGCTTAAACGAACTTTCCCCGTTTTTGTTTCCTGCATTATGCTCTGCGCCTGCTCAAACCAAACTTCGTCAAAGCCGCAGACAAAGGAAATGTTTGCGTTCGATACCTACGTCAGCATCACAAGCTATGACAGCTCCGATGACGGCACAAAGGAGCTTCTGAACGCCCTGAGCGAGGAATTTTCCGAAACATACAACAAAAAAGCAAGCGAATTCGCAGACGGGAACTACCCGAATATCCTCGAATGTGCGAATGTCTGCCGTGAATGGAACAGCCGCTTTGACGGCATATTCGGAGAAAGCATCAACTTCACCTGCGGCGCACTCACAAAGCTTTGGGGAATTTCGGGCGAGAACCCTCACGTCCCCGATGAGAGCGAGCTTTCCGCCGCACTTTCGACCTTGACGGGTGAAGATACTCCGTTTTCGCTTATGCCCGATGAAACTATGCTCGACTTTGGCGCATCGGCAAAAGGCTTCGCCTGCGACAAGGTGAAAGTACAGCTCGACAGCACCGATACACAATGTCAGATAGTTTCGCTCGGCTCGTCTACGCTTTTATACGGTCGGAAACCCGACGGTTCAAAGTTCAGAGCCGCCGTAAAAGATCCGCTTTCCCCTTCCGCCTACCTCGGCACGATAGCTACAAATGCCGCTTTTATCTCGACAAGCGGCGGATATGAACGTTATTTCGAGGAGAACGGCGTTAAATATGAACACATTCTTTCGCCGAAAACGGGTATGCCCGTTGAAACCGACCTCTGCTCGGTGACAGTTATCGCACCTGCGGAAACCGAGAACGGCGGAGCTTACACCGACCTGCTCGCAACCGCTTTATACAGCGGCGGAACTTCCGTCCTCCGTGAATTCATTGCGCAGGACACCGAGTTCGGCATCATTGCGGCGGATAAAAACAACAACGTCTATGTCAGCGCAGGAGTTGATTTCACGCTTTATGAAGGTTCAGAATTCACCCTCTCGGAAAACCTTTAAGCCGACCGATATTATAATAGTATTGGCCGCAGCGGTCGTGCTGGCTCTGGCTCTTATCCTGCGGAATATTTCGCCCGAAAGCGGCTTGAATGCGGCTGTTTTTCACAACGGCGACCGGATAGCCCTGCTTCCGCTTTCAAAAGACGGCGTTTATCCGTTCGATGAATACGGAGTTACGGTCGAGGTCAAAAGCGGCAAAGTCCGCATCTCCGAATCGGACTGCCATGACAAAATATGCGAAAAGACGGGGTTCATCTCCTCGCCGATGCAAACGATAGTCTGCCTGCCGAACCGAATTTCCGTTCGTCTGATAGGTGATAAAACCAATACAGACGGTAATATAGATGTAGTGTTAAACTAAAAGGATAGATAAATGAAGCTAAATCCGTTCAGATCGGCGGCAAGCTACGTTTCCGTTACGGGAATACTGCTTGCGCTCGCAGTTGCGCTCACAACGATAGAAAGTATGCTTTCGGCATTCCTGCCTGCAGGAGTGAGGATAGGACTTGCGAACATCGTTGTGCTTTGTGCGGCGGAATGTATAAACGCCCCGACCGCTCTGTTGATAACACTGCTGAAGTCGGTCTTTGTGCTGCTCACAAGAGGGTTTACGGCAGGCGTTATGTCGCTCTGCGGCGGACTTCCTGCTTTTCTGATAACGGTGCTCCTGCTGAAAAAAACTAACGCTTCTTATATAGGAGTGAGCGTTTCGGGGGCGGTGCTTCATATATTCGGACAGCTTTTCGCCGCCTGCTTTTTCACGGGCAGCGCTTACACCTTATATTATGCTCCCCTGCTGCTCGTCACGGCGGTCGCATCGGGATTTTTCACGGGTGCTGTTTCGGGACGGCTCGTTCCGCAGCTGAAAAAGCGCATTTCACGGCTATAAATATTACCCATATAAATTGTAGGGGACGGGTTTCCCGTCCCGCAGTCACCAATACCGTAAAAAACGGGACGGCGACCCGTCCCCTGCGGTAAAATACAGCAATAAACATATAAATGGTATATCTCGGGGTCATGCCCCGTTATTATATAGGTTACTTCCAAAAAATTTTTCTCGGCAAATTTTTCTATGACTTTGCACATTTTTCTTCTGTAAAAAGTATAAAAGTGTGTGAAGTCATAGCAAAATTGCTTTGAAATAAAATTAAGGGAGAACCAAAAAGCATTTTTGATCAGGGAGGAATATGCAGATGAAAAAACTTAACGGCGTACACCTTTCGCATGACAAAAGAACGCAGGAATGCGCAACAGCGAATTTTCCGCTGCCAAAGCAGGTCATAGTTCCGATGTCACAGTCGATGGGTGCGCCATGCAATTGCCTTGTCAAGGCAGGAGATACCGTTTTTGTCGGTCAGAAGATCGGCGATACGGACGCTTTTATGTCCGTTCCGATACATTCACCCGTATCGGGTACGGTAAATGCTGTCACGGATTATCTTCTTCCGGGCGGAAATACCTGCAAGGCGGCAGTTATCGACACAGACGGAGAGCAGACACCCGATGAGAGCGTGAAAGCCCCCGTTATCACCGACCGAAAGTCCTTTATTGCGGCTATCCGTGAGAGCGGACTTGCAGGTCTTGGCGGCGCAGGTTTCCCTGCACACGTTAAAATGGGCTTTGACCCCTCAAAGACACCTATCGACACTCTTGTTATCAATGCTGCGGAATGTGAGCCTTTTATAACCTCCGACTACCGCCAGATGATAGAAGCTCCCGATGATGTTCTCGACGGAATAGCGCTTGTTCAGAAGTGGCTCGACATTCCGAACTGCAAAATCTGTATCGAGAGCAACAAACCGGAGGCAATTTGGCTTCTCAAGCAGAAAACAGCCGACAACAACGCTGTTGAAGTCGTAACTCTCCCCTCGACCTATCCTCAGGGCGCAGAAAAGGTAATCATTTTCTCCGCTACGGGAAGAATTGTAGAAGAGGGCGAGCTTCCTGCAAATCAGGGCGTTATGGTAATGAACGTTTCCTCGGCAGCTTTCGTAAGCACCTACTGCAAAACGGGTATGCCGCTCGTCGCAAAGCGCCTTACTCTTGACGGCGATGCAATTACAGAGAACAACGGCAACTACATAGTTCCTATCGGCACAAGGCTTTCCGAACTTCTCGAATTCGGCGGTGCTGAAAACCCGAAGAAAGTTCTCTACGGCGGTCCTATGATGGGATTCCCCGTTTATGACACAGATCAGCCCGTTCTCAAAACAACGAACGCTGTTCTCGCTTTCAATACTGTCAAGGAAGAAAAGGAATCCGCTTGTATCCGCTGCGGAAACTGCATCAAGGTCTGCCCTATGAACCTTATGCCGAATCTTCTTCTCCGTGCATACAAAGAAAAGGACGTTGCTGCTCTTCAGGAGCTTAAGGTCTCGCTTTGTATGAACTGCGGCTGCTGCTCGTACATCTGTCCCGCACACAAGCCGCTCGCAGAATCAAACCAGCTCGCAAAGGGACTTTTACCGCGCCCTGCGCCTAAGAAGTGAGAAAGGAGAATATTATGACAGGTTTAAGAGTTTCTCCGTCACCTCACAGAAGTGCCGGACTTACCACGCAGAAGATAATGCTCATGGTCATCATAGCTCTTCTGCCGGCAGCAATTATGGGCTGCGTTTACTTCGGTGTAAAAGCCGCACTCGTTCTTATCCAGACTATCATTTACTGCGTTGCTTTTGAAGCGCTTTTCGCAGTTGTTACAAAGAAACCGCAGACGGTTTCCGACCTCTCCGCAGTTGTAACGGGTCTTCTCCTCGGAATGAACCTCCCTGCAACTGTACCGTTCTATGTTCCGCTCATCGGCAGCTTTTTCGCTATCGTTATCGTTAAGCAGCTTTTCGGCGGCATCGGACAGAACTTCGCTAACCCTGCTATCGCAGCCAGGATCGTACTTATGGTCTCGTTCTCTTCACACATGACGAACTGGGCAGTTCCGTTCTGGTACAAGAACAGCGCAGATGTTGTTACGGGCGCCACTCCGCTCGCAGCAAGCTGGTTCGACAACGGCTCCGCAATGGTTTCCCCGTTCACATTCAAGGATATGCTCCTCGGCACAACGGGCGGCTGCATCGGTGAGACCTGCGCACTCGCACTTATCATCGGCGGCATCTTCCTTATTATAACAGGAGTTATCTCCCCTGCAACTCCGATCGCTTTCATCGGCGTTTTCGGCGTTCTCACACTTTGCTACACGGGCAGCCTTACAATGACTGTTTATCAGCTCCTTGCAGGCGGTCTTATGATCGGTGCGTTCTTTATGGCTACCGACTATGCGACAACTCCGCTCACAACAAAGGGCAAGGTCGTATTCGGCGCAGGCTGCGCTATCATCACATTCGTTATCCGTCAGTTCGGTTCATTCCCCGAGGGCGTTTCTTTCTCGATCCTCCTTATGAACCTGCTCACACCTTACATCGACAAGCTCTGCAAGACTAAGCCGCTCGGTGCAAAGAAACCCGTAAAGGAGGCTGCTAAGTAATGTTTAAGGAAAAAATACAGCCTTCGCTCGTGCTTACGCTTATCTGCCTTATAACCTGCGCACTCCTCGTTATCGCTCACGATGCGACCTACAAGGACAACACGGGCGTTATCACAGATGATATGCTCGCAAGCCTTGAAGAGATCTACGGCACTTCGGACGGCTTCACGATGAAGCTCGATGAAAACGGCGCTATCTACGCTCCCGAGGGCATCACCTGCGTTCTCACCGATGAAAACGGCAACTCAGCATTTGAAGTTACCACAGACGGCTATTCCAGCGGCGGTATCCACGTCCTCGTCGGAATGGACGCAAGCGGCTCTGTTTCGGGCGTTTCCGTGCTTTCGCTCGGCGAAACTCCGGGTCTTGGCACAAAGGTAAGAGATCTTCCCGAATTCCGTGACCAGTTCAAGGGTCTTACATTCGACAAGCTTCCAAAGGAAACTGTGGAAGATAATTCTCCGAAGAAGTTCGTATGGGGCAGCGCAGACGAGATCGAAGCACTCAAAGAAGAAGCTGCTTCCGCTCCCGTAAGCGATACATTTGAACTTGACGCTATCACAGGCGCAACATTCTCCTCAAAGGGCACATACAGAGCAGTTACCCTCGCTCTTAATGCCTACAATGAAATGGAAGGAGTGACCGTAAGTGAGTGAGAAAAAAACTACCAATACTTACGAGCTTGTAAAGGGCATAATCAAGGAAAACCCTGTTTTCGTTACAATGCTCGGTATGTGTCCGACACTTGCCGTTACAACAATGGCTTCAAACGGCATCGGTATGGGACTTGCGACTACTTTCGTTCTCGTTTGCTCCAACCTTGCCATTTCCCTGCTTAAAAATATTATCCCAAAGGCAGTCCGTCTTCCTTGCTTCATCGTTGTTATCGCAAGCTTCGTAACGCTCATCGAATTCCTGCTCAAAGGATATATCCCTGCGCTTTACGACAGCCTCGGACTGTTCCTTTCGCTTATCACAGTAAACTGTATTATCCTCGGCCGTGCAGAGGCTTTCGCTTCAAAGAACAACCCTTGGAAATCAATGCTTGACGGTCTTGGCAGCGGTCTTGGCTTCACGCTTGCGCTCTTCCTTATGGGAAGCGTCCGTGAGATCCTCGGCTCGGGTCAGTGGTTCGGCATCGACCTCCACCTCCCCGTTACAATGACAGTATTCGTTATGCCTGCAGGCGGCTTCTTCGCACTCGGCGTTATCATCGCAGTTGTAAACAAGCTCGCAAAGAAAGCTCCTCCGAAGGAACTCGGCTGCGCAGGCTGTCCCAACGCTTCAAGATGCCAGACTATAAACAAAAAGAATGAAGAAGGAGGAAATGACTGATGAGATCTCTGCTCGTTATTCTTTTGAGTGCAATGCTCGTTGACAACTTCGTTCTTTCAAAATTTATGGGTATCTGCGCATTCCTCGGCGTTTCCAAAAAGTTCGACAGCGCAGTCGGAATGGGTGCTGCCGTAACATTCGTTATGGCTTGTGCCGCACTTGCAACATATCCCATCTACACACTTATCCTTATCCCACTCGGACTTGAATATCTGAAAACGGTCGCATTTATCCTTGTTATCGCCCTCTTCGTTCAGATCGTTGAAATGTTCCTCAAAAAAGCCGTTCCGCCGCTTTATAAGGCTCTCGGTGTTTATCTTCCGCTCATTACAACGAACTGCGCAGTTCTCGGCGTAACTATCCTTAACATCGACAACAGCTACAACCTCGGTCAGTCGGTCGTAAACGCTGTCGGCGCAGGACTTGGATTCTCCCTTGCGCTTGTGATATTCAGCGGCGTTCGTCAGAGAGTAAATGCTGTCGACACTCCTGCTATGTTCAAGGGTGTTCCCGCAACACTTATCGCTGCATCAATCGTTTCCGTAAGCTTTATGGGCTTCTCGGGAATGTTCAGCTAAAAAGGAGGAAGGAAGTATGAATTTTATTATTCCTGCCCTTGTTTTTGCGGCTATCGGACTTCTCGCAGGTGTGCTTCTTACAGTATGCTCAAAGGTTTTTGAAGTCAAGACAGACGAAAGGATCGACAAGGTAAACGAAGTTCTTCCGCAGGTAAACTGCGGTTCATGCGGTTTCTCGGGCTGCGCGGCTTATGCCGAAGCTATCGTTAAAAACGGCGTTGCAACAAATCTCTGTAATCCCGGCGGCAATGAGGTCGCAAAAAAGGTCGCAGAGGTTATGGGCGTTGCCGCAATGGAATCCGTTCCGAAGATCGCAGTTGTCCGCTGTAACGGCGACTGCAATGCACGTTCGCAGAACAAATTCGAGTTTGACGGCGTTCAGTCCTGTAAGGCTGCAAAGCGCTTCTACAACGGTCAGAGTGCCTGCGCTTACGGCTGCCTCGGCTACGGCGACTGTATCCGTGAATGTACTCATGACGCTATCTCAATCGTAGACGGCGTTGCAAAGATCGACCGCTCCAAGTGCGGCGGCTGCGGACTTTGCGCAAAGGCTTGCCCTAATCAGCTTATCGTTGTCCACGATATAACAAACCGCATCGACGTTCTCTGCTCCTCGCAGGATATCGGCAAAAACACCCGTACAGCCTGCAAGAACGGCTGTATCGGCTGTAAAAAGTGCGAAAAGACCTGCCCGTTCGGCGCAATCACCGTTGAAAACAACCTCGCACGCATCGATTACAGCAAGTGTAAAAACTGCGGCAAGTGCGTAGCAGGCTGTCCTACACACGCTATCCAGCGTTGCGACGGCATTGTAATGGTCGCAAAGCCTGCCGCTCCGAAAGCTGAAACACCTGCTCCAAAGCCGGAAGTAAAGACTGAAACCGCTCCCGAAGCTAAGGCTGAAGCTAAAGCCGAGGTCAAGGCTGAAGAAAACAAGTAATTTGGCTGATTTTATAGGCTTACAAAATGAATTATACTAAACACCATTTAAAATTTGGAAAAAATCAAGCCGATAATCTCGCATATATAGGATTTCGGCGCAGATTTTTTCCTGTATTTTATTGGTGTTTAGTATTATCCCTCCCCGAAGTGATTCGGGAGAGGGATTTTTTATCTAAATTAAGAAATTCGGCAACGGTTGATGTTGTGTTGTCCTCTGACGTTCTATATCGGAAGATATGTCTATTGGTCAATTAGTTTTTAGTATAAATTGCCATATTTTTGTTCCATTGTATGTAATAATTTACATATTTTTCTGTTTAGGGTTGACTTCTAATAACTTGGAAAGTATAATTAAATTAAACGCCCAATTAGTGTTCAAATGTTATTAAAAGGAGATTGAATTTATGAAAAAATTATTAAAAAAAGTTATGCCCGCATTTATATCATCTGTAATGGCTGCATCTATAATCGCTGTACCTGTCAATGCACAGGAATATTCACCCAATAAATTTAATACGATTAATCAATACGCAGATAAAGCTGATATGACTTTCGTACCTATGACTGATAAGGAAATTCAGGAAATGTATACTGGGGCTGCCAAAAACTATATGCCCAAATCTGGGTTGTCATTGCCATATTCAAGTGGAATCAGTTTTGCTTCCGGAAGCACCGGCGATGCATATTCTCCAATTTTTGATGTTGATGGCAAATTAAACCCTGCATCTCAGATACGCCTTGCATTTACAGTAAAAAGTGGAAAACACAGATTATATGTTGAAGTTGACTATTATAGTAAGAGTGAAGGAAAATGGTTACGAAGCATGTATGGTAAAGACACTAAAACCTCACCCGTATCTATAATAAATACAATGACAGCTACCGATGATATTTCACAATTCTGTGTAAAATTTATAAATGATCCCACCCTATATGCCACCGATTTTAATTATACATTAAGTATAAAGAAGTAATTATGAAACGTATGCATTTAAATAATAAAAAGTTGATCCTGACGTTGATCATTGCATTTTTAGCCGTATTGATCTCAATTTTTGCTTTACTCTTTTTTACGGCTAAACCAATAATGCTTGACGGATACTCCAAAAGCACAAACGGCGATAAGTACATAAGTTTTTATACTTTTAACGGTATGTCATTCTATCCCAGCAGCATTTTCATGGCGAGAAATTATAAGCAGACTGATGACTGCGACAAAATTTCACAAATGGCTCTTGACGTTAATGATAACATTGAAACAGCAATCTATGATTATCTTGAAAATCGATATTCATCATACAATGTTAGTGCCGAAATTACACAAAACGATCGCGACAAAACGGTCATTAATTTCAGCGGAACGACCAATGAACATGAAAATGTAAGCGTTGATATGACTATCGACTGGCAAAAAGCTGCTTTGTGCAGCGGTGATTATATCGAGTTGTCTTAAACTCAAAACAGCCTTTCCAAATTTGGAAAGGCTGTTTTTTACTAATACAAACTCTCGGCTAAGAATGGCATTAGCTATATACAAAAAGCACGACCCATACAAATGAGCCGTGCTTTTTAATTACGAATTACGCATTAAGCATTACGCATTTTACTTAAGCTTCCAAATATCACGAGCGTAATCTTCAACTGCTCTGTCGGCAGAGAAGATACCTGCGCCTGCGATGTTGTGGAGGGACATCTTGTTCCACTTGTCCTTGTCCTTGTAACATTCGGAAATGTACTGCTGTGCGGACTGGTAAGCGTCAAAGTCTGCAAGAACCATATATGGGTCTTTGAACTTGAGTGAGTTTGCAACTTCGTCAAACTGGCAGCCGTTGATGCCTGTGTACATCTTGTTGATAGCTCTTGCGATAACTTCGTTGTTCTCGCAGTAGCTTTCCGGACGGTAGCCCTGAGCCTGCTTTGCAAGAACCTCGTCAGCGTTCATACCGAAGATGAAGATATTGTCGATGCCGACCTGATCCTTGATCTCGATGTTTGCGCCGTCAAGAGTACCGAGTGTGAGCGCACCGTTGAGCATAAGCTTCATATTGCCCGTACCTGATGCTTCCTTACCTGCGAGGGAGATCTGCTCTGATACTTCTGCGGCAGGCATAAGGAGTTCGGAAAGGCTTACGCAGTAGTTTTCAAGGAAGAATACCTGAAGCTTCTTATTTACAGCAGGGTTCTTCCTGATCTCTTCGCCGAGTGCCCAGATCATCTTGATGATCTGCTTTGCAAGATAGTATCCCGGTGCAGCCTTTGCAGCGAAGATATATGTCTTAGGAACGAAATCTGCGTTCGGATTGTCGAGGAGGTACTGATACTCCGCAATGATGTTGAGAGCATTGAGGTGCTGACGCTTATATTCGTGCAGACGCTTTACCTGAACGTCGAAAATGCTGTCAGTATTAAGTGTAACGCCGAAGTTGGACTTTACATACTTTGCAAAACGCTTCTTGTTTTCGAGCTTGATCTTGCTGAGCTTGTCAAGAACCTTCTTATCATCTTCAAACTTGTTGAAGTTGGAAAGTTCAGCAGCATTCTTCTTGAAGCCATCGCCGATAGTGCTGGAAAGAAGCTCGGTAAGTCCGGGGTTAGCCTGAAGAAGCCATCTTCTGTAAGCGATACCGTTTGTAACGTTCTTGAACTTGTACGGTGTATCAGCATACTCGTTGCTGAAAACGTCCTGCTTGATGATATCGGAGTGAAGCTTTGAAACGCCGTTTACACTGTGTGAAGCGCATACGCAGAGAAGAGCCATGTGGATCTGGTTGTTCTGAATGATAGACATTCTTGTTACCTTTGCGCTGTCGCCGATCCTCTCCATGAGTTCTGCACAGTAACGGTTGTTGATCTCAACAATGATAGCGAAGATACGGGGGATTACCTGCTTAACGAGGTTCATATCCCACTTTTCAAGAGCTTCCGCAAGAACTGTGTGGTTCGTGTAAGCGAATGTGTTTGTAACGATGTGCCAAGCCTTGTTCCAGTTGTATCCGCAGTCATCGAGGAGTATTCTCATAAGCTCGGGGATAGCAAGTGTCGGGTGGGTATCGTTGATATGGATAGCAACCTTTTCGTGGAGGTTGTCGAGTGTGCCGTAGATGCTCATGTGGCGGTTTACTATATCTCCGATAGAAGCTGCGCACATAAAGTACTGCTGACGAAGACGGAGCGACTTGCCCTCAAGGTGGTTATCGTTCGGGTAAAGAACCTTTGAGATAGCCTGTGCAATAGTGTTCTGGGAGAGGGACTTGGCGTAGTCGCCCTGATTGAACATCTGCATATCGAAGGAAGGAGCTTTTGCCTGCCACAGACGGAGAACGGAAACACCCTCGCTGTCGTAGCCGGGAACATACATATCATAAGGAACAGCATAAACTGTGCTGTAGTTGTTGTAGGAAATGTGGTGGTACTTGTCGTCCCAGTGTTCAACCACTTCACCGTCGAAGTGAACTTCAATGGTCTTGTCCTTCTTGGGAACGAGCCATGTTTCACCGCCGGGGAGCCAGTTGTCGGGGAGCTCTGTCTGCCAGCCGTCTTCGATCTTCTGCTTGAAGATACCGTACTCATAGCAGATGGAATAACCCATTGCAGGGTAGCCGTCGGTTGCAAGACCGTCAAGGTAGCAGGCAGCAAGACGGCCAAGACCGCCGTTTCCGAGTCCTGCGTCAGGCTCATATTCATAAATTCTGTCGATATTAACGTCCCATGACTTCATTATCTCTTCAGCGATATCGTTGATGCGAAGATTGAAAAGGCTTGTCTTGAGCGAACGTCCCATAAGGAATTCCATTGAGAGGTAGTAAACTTCTTTTCTGCCCTCGGAATGAACCTGATTGCGGAACTTTCTGCGCTTTTCACGGAGAAGCTCAACAACAACTGTCGAGAGTGCCTTGTAGATCTGATTGTCCGATGCATCGATCGGGGTAACATTATACTCGGTCTGGAGGGTATTGCGGATCTTTTCCTCAAGGTCCGCCTTGTTGATTACCGGCTGCATAACACACTGATCCTTTCTTACGCCAAAGGTCTGTCGGAACTGCACAAAAATATGGACACAAGCTATGGTTAACAGTTCAACTGACTTTCAGCTCTTATCATAAACTTTTTATGAGCATTTATCAATTCCGTCAAGATACAATGCTACATATTACCGTTTAATTATACAATATTTTTTCACAATTTACAATCGTAATTTTAAACAAATATAGCCATATTCTTTGACCGTAAATATAAATATGCCCAATTTATATATATCTTTAATATTAAACGTTTAAGTTTTGTTAAAAATTATTTACAGACTATGGGTTGCATCTCTTGCACGGGTCATATCCCATATCAATAACCTCGTCACGGGTGCAGGTCACTTCCTTTTTGTTCTTGTCTTTCATCTGCTTTACGCTTGAGCAGGACGGATAATGGAACTTCTTCGTGTTTGTGTTAAGAATGTAGGTTGTCTTTCCCGATGAAGCGCCGTTCGTCACTGCCGAACCCGACTTTGCCTTGACCGTGACCTTGCAGGTCGCCTTTAAGCCGTTTGAAGTCTTGACTGTGATAGTGACCGTGCCTGCTTTCAAGGCTGTGACCTTGCCCTTGCTGTTTACGGATGCGATCTTGCTGTTGCTCGAATACCATTTTACCGACTTAGCCGCCGATTCGGGCGAAGTCGTTGCCACGAAAGTCTTTGACTCTCCGACTTTGAGGGCATACTTCGTGTAATTGAGCTTTATCGAAGCGATAGTGCCGTCAGCAAGCTTGCTTTCGCCGTTTGAATAGTCGATATCGATATCAGGCTGAACATTGTAGCAATAAACATTGAACGAAACGCCTTTTCCCTTGTCCTCAACGGAGTAAGCCTCCATCTGAACGCCGCTCGCAAGCAGATTTTTGCCCTTGAATATCGGCGTCACACGGTACAGAACGTGATTGTCGGTTTCCTCAACGTAATCTGCGACCATATTCTCAAACGGAAGCATACCCTCAATGTTGAGATATCTTGTCCCCGTGATAAGATTTTTCTCGTTCGCATTTTCCGCCGTAAGCTGATAGCCGATGAGGTGACAGCGGTTGTAAAGATACTTTCCGTCCACGTTGTCATACTTCACCGTATGCCAGCCCGACGGCTTTATCATACCGATGTTTCCACGCTTTTCGGTCGGCATCGTTTCCGTGCAGACGTTCGCATAAGCCACGCCGCAGCGTCCAAGTTCGTCAAGCTCGCTGTACTTTTCAAACGCCTTTGTCGTCATATCGGACTTGTCAAAGTTCGGGACATTGCCGTCCAGTTCGACATAAGCTTCGCCCGAATATGCCGGCAGGTTTGAAAGCGTTATCTTCTTCGCTTCGGCTGAAACGGACAGCACCGAAAAATTCAGCACCAAACTTAGCACCATAAAAAGGCTTAAAAATACGTTGGTGGGTTTTCTCATAGAATATCCTCCTCTATTTTTACTCCAAATGAGCGTATATTTATATTATAAACCTTTTTCGTGTGTATATCAATATCTTGTTTCTTGCCACCGCATATATTTGTCATATAATGCTATTATATTATACAGTTGCTTAACAATATTATAAACTTGCTAACTAATATAGTCAATAGCTGTCTGTTCAATACTGATTAATCTTCTGCTCACGGATATAATTATATTCAGAGTTTATTATCAAATGAGGACGGAAAATATGAGTAAAGAAGTATCCTTTAAAAATCACGACCGCTTCATTCAGCTTGGCATTGCAATATCATCATTGAGAAAAATACGCGGTTTGTCGCAGGAAAAGCTTGCAGAAAAGGCTGGCATAAGCCGTTCACTTTTGAGTGTTATAGAAGCGCCGAACATCGCTCACTGCTTTTCTATGGAAGTCTTTTATAATATAGCCGATGCGCTCGATGTTTCGCCGTCCGACCTGCTCACGGCTTCGATTTTTCCGGATAATATTATTAAAAAAGAATAAGTTTTTCTTTGTGTAATATCAAAAACTACATTTGCTCACCTTGTATCGTATTATATCACATATATAAACATAAATCAAGGAATGTATCACATATAAATCACCTGTGTATAGGATAAAATGTATTACAGAGGTGATTATATGACAGAAAAGGAGTTTTCGCTCCGCCTTGCACAGCTGCGAAACGATAAAGGCGTGTCCGCAAGGGATATGAGCCTTTCTATCGGGCAGAACGCAAGCTATATAAACAATATCGAAAACGGAAAGGCTTTGCCCTCTATGTCGGGATTTTTTTATATCTGCGAATATTTGAACATATCCCCAAAAGATTTTTTTGACACGGATAACAAAGAACCCGAGAAAATACAATCTGTCATAAACGACCTTAAAAAGCTTAACAATGAACATCTTGACAGCATTGCAAATATTATAAAAGGACTTGCTAAATAAGACAAAAGGAGCGATAAATTCTATGCGAAAAGAGGTCGCTTTCAAAAATCGTGACCGTTTTATACAGCTTGGCATTGCCATCGCTTCTCTGCGAAAGCTTCGCGGAATGTCGCAGGAGGCTCTTGCGGAAAAAGCAGGTATAAGCCGCTCGCTTCTGAGCGTTATCGAAGCGCCGAATACCGCAAACAGCTTTTCGCTCGAAACGCTTTATGATATTGCCGCTGCACTCGATGTTTCCCCGTCCGACCTGCTCACGGCTTCGCTTTTTCCTGATGACATCATAAATAAAAACAAGCAATAAAAATCCCCGCAGAGTTTTGTTCTCTGTGGGGATCTTTTAATTTATTTGCCATTGAATAATGTTATCGTCTATTGATATTCCTGAAAAAATGTGGTATAATTATTCAACAAACCGAAACGGGGTGAGCGAATATGAAGTATGACCTTCCCGAAAGAGTTGAAAAGGAGATCTCGGAATTTGCCGTAAAAAATTCCGTTGATAAGGTTACGCTTTTCGGCTCACGAGCAAGGGGGACAAATTCCGAAAGAAGCGATATTGACATTGCTGTTTACGGCGGTGATTTTGACTCCTTTTACTATGATATAAAGGAAAAGGTCAATTCTCTTTTATCATTTGATGTGATCGACGTCAATAAAGGAATATCCGAAGAATTGCAGAAAGAAATCAAAAGGGACGGCGTTATTATATATGAAAAAACTCGATAATTTTTCAAATTGCCTCAATGTGCTGAAAAATGCCGATTTTGAGTTTGCGCATGACAATGAAATATATCGGACGGGCGTTATCGGGCAGTTCAATCTTACTTTTGAGCTTGCTTGGAAAGCTTTGCAGGAAGTGATGAAAATTCACGGTGCGGAGGATGCCGAAACAGGTTCGCCGAGAGAGATTTTGCAGCTTGGGTATAAGCTTGGTTTTGTCAATGACTCTGCCGTTTGGCTTCTTATGCTGAAAAAACGAAATATTTCGGTTCATTTATATGACGAAGATGAAATTGACGAAATGATACTGCTTATTCGTGACAGTTTTATTCCTGCTTTTATCGTTCTTGAAAATACGCTGAAAAACAAGCTTGATAAAGCAGACAGTGAATGGGAATAAGCTGCAGACAAGGCTGAATATGTTTTTTATGGTCTCTTATCTTCCGCACTTGATAAAACTAAATTTGCTTGATATAATAACTGCGAAATGAATTAATAGTGATTCCACTAATTTCACAACAAAAACCCTTGCAGAAATCTTACATCTGCAAGGGCTTTTTGTAATATCAATAAAAATAAAAACCCCGTCCTCAAAGAGAACGGGGTCATTATTTACGAAAGTGTCAAACTTACTTGAGTTCAACAGTTGCGCCTGCAGCTTCGAGCTTAGTCTTGATGTCTTCAGCTTCAGCCTTGGAAGCGCCTTCCTTAAGAGCCTTAGGAGCAGCTTCAACGAGTTCCTTAGCTTCCTTAAGGGAAAGACCGCAGATATCCTTAACAGCCTTGATAACGTCCATCTTCTTCTCACCGAAGGAAGCAAGAACAACGTCAAATTCTGTCTTTTCTGCAGCAGCAGCAGCGCCGCCAGCAGCAGGAGCAGCAGCTACAACTGCGGATACGCCGTACTTCTCCTGAACACCTTCAACGAGTTCGTTGAGTTCAAGGATTGTGAGGGAATCGATAAGATCTAAAATGTTAGTAATTTTCTCAGATGCCATGATAATAATCTCCTTTATAATTTGATTTTCCGTGCTTTAAGCACTGATTCGGTTTCTGCGGTCATATCATGCCGCAGAGCATTTTGCAATTAAGCAACTTCTTCCTCTTTCTTCTTGTCTGCAACAGCCTGAACAGTAGCAGCGAACTTCTGGAGAGGGCTCTGGAGAGAACCGAGAAGCTGTGCAAGAAGAACTTCCTTTGAAGGGATCTTGGAAAGAGCGGTAACGCCTGCCTTGTCGTAGATCTCAGTGCCGATGAAGCCTGCCTTCATAGAAAAAGTGGACTTTTCGTCTGCGCCTTCGATATACTTACCGAGGATACGGGCAGGAGCTGTCTGGTCTTCGGTAGAAAGAGCGATAGCTGTTGTTCCTTCAAGAACATCATCAAAGCCTTCGTGACCTGCATTCTTAAGAGCGAAACGGAGCATAGAGTTCTTCTCAACGAAGTACTGTACGCCTGCTTCTCTGAGTTCCTTACGAAGCTTGGTATCGTCAGCAACGGAAATACCCTTGTAGTCAACGATAACGCCTGCTGCAGCACCCTTGATAAGGTCTGTGAGTTCCTCAACTCTTGCTTTCTTGGATTCAAGTACCTTTGCGCTTGGCATAATGTTTTCACCTCCGTAATTATACATAATACCTTTGACCGATGAACGGCAATGGTATCAAACATAGATCGGTTGGTAACAATTGCTGCCGGATCTGTAAAAAGAAAAAACCTTTTCGGTCAAAGACTGAAAAGGGCAAAAGCATTATTATACTTTAGCGATCTTTCCTCGGCAGGATTTACGGTAAAAACCACCTGCTGTCTTTAGAACACGATAGCCGTTGTCAAACAACTTTTGTATTATAGCATATATTTTATCTCTTGTCAATACTTTTTCTCAAAAAAACGCATCTTTTTCAAAAAGATTTGCCGCAAGGCTCTCCCCTGCGGCGAAAATTTTTACTGTATAAGCATAAGCACGGCGTTTTCGCCTTTCATTTTTGTAATGAACCTCTTTACCGCTTCTATCATCGTGTAAATGGAATCGAAGATCGGGTAATCGGCGTTAAAGTATGTGTGCGTCCAGTTGTCATCGGTGAAGATATAGCCGTTTTCGGGCGTATAGAAGTCCTTTTCGTCGAAATATTCTTCATTGTTGATATAGAGCAGATCGCCGTCCCAGCGAAGCTCCATTGTTGTCGGGTTATTCGCCTGCTTGACGAGCTTTTTTATCGTTGTATCAAGCTTGAACATTCCCATAACATCAATGTCGATCGTATTCGGTTCAACATAAACAGCAGTCTTGCCCGAGGATTTGTTTTCAACGTTAAGAACGTAGTAACGAAAATTTCCCGAGGGTGAAACGCCGCTTTCAAGCACTGTATCTGTCGTTTTAACAACGAAAACATTCATCACAAGCAAGAAAATTATACAGCCGATAATGTATATCAGCAGGAAAATCGTTCCGAACACGGTCTTGACCGTTTCGTTCATCTTGCAGGAGAAGAAGCCAAACAGCGTTACTATCGCCGCGGGTATCAGCAGCGGCCAGTTTCCCCAGCTCAGAAGCAGCGACGGCAGGAACGCAACAAGGTTCAGTATATTGAACACCGCCGTGAGTGCCGAACGCCTTGTATAATACATAAAAAGTCCGATCACGACCGATATCACGGAATAAACTATCGCAAACTTGATCGTGTTTTCAAACTCTATCTTATAAAAAACAGCGACATACGCAAAGTACAGCAGTCCTGCCGTATACACGCCGTTGAGAATGCTTACGAACAGTATGAACCACTTGTTCTTCAGCACCTTCATAACTTTATTCATCTGATACGATCATTCCTCTCCGTCGGAGTCGTCTTCGGCTCTCTTTTCCGAGCCATAGACTTTAAGCGTGACAAGGATCCCTGCGAGCGAGTTGAACACAGCTATCACGAGCGCAACGATATTGAGCGCAATGCCTGCGGTGCAGTTCTTGACCCTGCGTTTTTTCAGCCCTCTCATAAGTCCCGTTATCGAGCAGCCGTAGGTAACGGCAGGGATACAGAACGCAAATACTGTTCCGACAATGCCGAGAACAAGGCTCGAAACGCTGATCTTTTTCTTTTCTTCCATAAAAAGCCCTCCTTAGAATCTTCTTTTTCCGTTGACGTGCTTTCTGCGCCTGCGCTTTTTGGCGGCTATCGCAAGAAGTATCGTATAAATAATGATAAGTGCAACTGCGATGCCTGCGGCAAGCTTGAACCAGAAAGAGCTGACGAATGCTTTTGCTTTAAGTATATTATAGTCAATCCGCGAAAGCTCTACGCCGTCTTTTGCAACAAGATCGACCGTGCAGAGCGTTTCTCCCGAAAGTGAGAGCGTATATGTGCCAAGCTTCTGACCCTTTTCAACGGGTGCCATCACCATTCCGTCCTCATCGACCGCCGCCGAGGTGTCTATCTCGGTCTTGAGGTTGGAGGTATCGAGCGTTTTCGGCCAGAGCGTGTAAAAATCCTCCGAGGGGACGAGCAGAACGTGATCCTGATCCTGACCGAGCTTAACGGGAAGTTCGGTTATCTCCTGCCCCGTGGAAAGAATTTTTTCGTAGGAAAAGTTCTCGAATGCCCATTCGTAGATGTTCTTATGGTCTTCGTACTGACCGTTGGCGGTGTTTCCGTCAGCATCATACATCGGTGCGCCCATTGTAACAAGGAGGTAGTTGTTGCCGTCCCTGCGAGCCATTGAAACGAGGTTTCTTCCCGATTCATCGAGCGTACCCGTCTTTATTCCGCGCGCATACTGATAATAGTAGTCCGAGCTTGGGCGGAGCATTTTGTTCGTGTGATAGATAGTCGCCCAGCCCTCTGCCTGATAGTTGGTCGCTTTCATCGTGTACTCGGTCGTGCAGGCGATCTCAACGAACTTCGGATAATTTTCAACTGCGTACTGCGCAATGAGAGCCATATCACGGGCATTCGTGTACTGATTTTCGTCAAAAAGTCCGTGCGGATTGGTAAAATTCGTACCCGTACAGCCGATCTCCTTTGCCTTTTCGTTCATCATATCGACGAAGTTCGGGATACTTTCGTTTCCGACATTGTAAGCGAGGATACCTGCCGATTCGCAGGCTGAATACATCAGCATCGAATACATAAGGTCGGTAACGGTGGCAATTTCTCCACGTGAAAATCCTACTGCAGACGCACCCTGACCGTAAAGCTCGTCAAAAACGACAAGAGGGGCTTCAAATTCGGTATTGTCAAGGTCCTGAACATTGTCGAGGACGATTAGCGCAGTCATTATCTTTGTCAGCGAAGCAGGATAAATTTTCTTGGTCGGATTTTTTTCATATACAACGATGTCCTTATCGAGGTTAATAAGCACCGCCGCCTCGCTGTTGACGGTGAAATTCGGCGTAAATGTTACAGCGCCCGCCTTTATCGGCATAAACACTGCCCAAAGCATCAGAACGGACAGCAGGACCGCTATTTTTTTCATATCTATTACCATTCCTTTCGGGAGAAAACTCAAAAAAATTATGTACATTATTTATTATACCAAATTATAAGCTCAAATGGAAGTGGTAATTTAAATTTTTATCCATTTTGTAATAAATTAAGACCGCTGCCCTGCAAATCGCAGAACAGCGGTCGGATAATTTTAGGGGGTTCCCTTTATTCAGTTGCGATATCAGACACTTACTGAGCGTCGATAGCAGCCTTAAGGTTCTGGTCAACCTCGTCAACGAGCATAGCAACCGTGTCAGCGATAGTTTCTCTCATCGTTGCCCAGTCTGTACCGTCGAATGCAGCTCTCATACCCATCTGGTCGCCGCCGTCTGTTGTGATGGAAGCGATATCGGAGGAGCAGCCTGTAGCAAGGTCAACAACAGGATACTGATTTGCAAGTTCGTTGATAGCCTTCATCTTGTCGATGATCTCCTGGCTCCACTGATAGTCATCGGCAGCCTTTCTGTCGGAGATAGCAACAGCTCTTTCATCGATATTGCCGAGGATATTACATTCTGCGAACAATGCAGCGCCCTGTGGGTTAGCAGAACCCTTGCAGAGTGCATAGCCGTTTACCTTTGCGCCCTGGTAAGGATCGGAACCTGCAGGAGAAGGAACGGGAACGATGCCGAGGTTTTCGGGGTCAACACCGATCGTCCATGCTTCGGGTGCCTTGCGCACACAATATGGTCCGATTATGTAGAAGAGTTCAGAGCCTTCGCCGAGCATCTGAGGCTGTTCATTCCAACTGAACTGTTCCTTCGGGAACTTGCAGCCGTTCTGATTGAGTTCGTACTGGAAGTTCATTGCCTTTTCAATAGTAGGATCGTTAATATTGCTCTGTACGCCGCCGTCAGCGGAAAGACCGATCATCGGAACGCCTGCGGACATAAGGAGAGCCTTTTCGTTCCAGTAGCCGTCAAGACCGTACTGGGAAGCATCGGGGTCAACGAAATCATAGAGCATGGACTTGAATGAATCCCAGTTCCATTCGCCCTTTTCGTAAAGCTCCCAGGGATCGTCAAAGCCCTGAGCCTCGATAGTGGATTTATCATAGATAACGATAGCTTCAGCTTCTACGCTTGTAACGAGTTCGTAGTGCTTGCCGCCGAACTTATAAAGCTCCATACCTGCGGCAACGTTCTGCCATACTGCGGAGTTGATGTCGATATAGTCGTCAACAGGCTGGAACATTCCGCTGATGATGCCCTTAGGGAAGTTGGCTGTATCATCACCGGGGAAGATATCAACGCCGTTGCCGCCGAGAACCTGTGTGGAAAGGTCGTCATAACGTGTATTCCATGTTGTAGGGATCCATTCTACCTTTCCGCCGTATTTCTGTTCAAACATTTCAAGTCCTACCGATTTGCTTGCGCCGGTAGCGGTATCCGGATTGAGGTCATAGTGAGCGAGCCACTTAACTGTCTTGTTTTCGAGTTCAACGTCCTGGAGCTGTTCCATAACCTCTTCAAGAGCTTCCTCTTCGCCTTCCTTAAGACCTTCTTCGTTGATAGCAACGGTCTTTGCGGTGGTGGTAGTAGCGGTAGTATCTTCACTTGTGCTGCCGCCGTCAGCGGTCTTGTCGCCGCAGGCTGTAAGAGCGGCTGTCATTGTCAATGCCATGATACCTGCAAGTATCTTCTTGATATTTTTCATTTGTAAACCTCCAAAGTTTTTCCTTATTGCAAAGGAACTGTCAAATAATGCACAAAAGTAATATGTACATTCACGTTTAAGCAACTAACATTATATCAAAAATTGATTTTTTAGTCAATGTTGATTTTGTATATTTGGTTTCGGACGTTTTGTTAACTTCCAACAAAAAAGCAGGCAGACGGGAGCATTTTTTGCCCCTGTCCGCCTTTTAAACGATTAAGTTGTTTGTAAATTTTATATTAACTGTATGTTACAAAAAATCAACCCATAGCTTCAAGTTCTTTGTTGAACTCATCGATATAGATCTGTGCAGCCATATCAAGCGATTCTCTTACAGTTGCCCAGTCGCCGCCCTGTAATGCAGCTCTTACGCCCGTTTCGCCGCTGTCAACGAGGGAGTTGAGGTCAGGCTGAACGCCGTTTACAAGGTCATAAACAGGGTGTTCTGCTGTCATTTCGTTGATCTTATCCTGCATTGCGAGCATTTCCTCAGTCCAGCCGAAGTCGTTGATGCTCTTGTCACGGTTGATCTGCTTTGTTCTGTCATCGCTGTTTGCTGCGAGGATACATTCCATGAACTTGATAACGCCCTCGGGGTTCTGTGCGCCCTTGCAGAGCATATAAGCTTCAAGACCTGCAGGGAGATAATAAGCGTCAGCGTTCGGGTCTTTCGGGAGCGGAACGAACATAACGTCCTCAGGTTCGCCGAATGTCTTTGTCCAGATATCGGGTGAAGAGTTGATCTCGTAAAGTCCGCTTATGTAGAAAAGCTCCTTGCCCTCGCCGATATATTCGATGTGGGTTTTCCAGCCCGTGAGGTTCTTGTCAAGGATAAGTCCGTTGTCAAAAAGCTCCCTCTGGAAGTTCATTGCACGTTCAAGTGCGGGGCTGTAGAAGTTGTCGGAAAGCTTTCCGTCCTTGATCTCGAGTGCAGGTGCGCCCGATGTCATCATAAGAGGCTTTTCGTTGAACCAGCCGTCAAGGCCGTAGTTTCCTGCGTCAACATCACAGAATTCAAGAAGATCCTGCTTGAACGCATCCCATGTCCATGTTCCCTCTTCGAGCTGATCGGCAGGATCGTCAAGACCGTAGGCTTCGATAGTCTGGCGGTTGTAGTAAACGACCTGACCTGCTGTTGCGGCGGTTGCGATGAGATAGTGATGTCCGCCGAGGAAGAACATATCGTTAAGATCCTTTACGGGTGCCCAAAGGTCGCTGTCATAGTCGATATAATCGTCAACAGTCTGGAACATACCGTTTGTAACGCCGTTGGGGAATGAATCGAGGTCGCCGCCTGCGATAAAGTCAAGTCCCTCGCCGCCGATTATCTTTGTGGAAAGATCGTCGAAGCGCTTGTTCCACGTTGTCGGTATATATTCGATAACGCCGTCATACTTCTGCTCAAACAGTTCGAGTGAAAGCGCCTTTGTGTTGCCCGAAGTCGAAGCGTGGAAAGGATCATAGAACGAGAACCACTTGATAGTCTTGTTTTCAAGCTCACCGGTGAGAAGATCAGCAACGCTCTTTACCTGCTCTGCGTCCTCTTCGGAAAGCTCGGCGGTGTTGATGGGAACGGTTGCCTGAGTTGTGGTTTCCTCGGGAACTTCCGAGCTGTTTCCGCAGGCTGCAAGTCCCGATACCATAAGTACAGCCAGTGCTGCGGCTGTTATCTTTTTGTAGTTTGCCATAAAATATCCTCCGTAATATTTCTTTTCGGATCTCTCAATATATTCAATGTATTAATTATAACAAATCAAGTGCGTTTATGTCAACGTTTACATACCCGATTTTACGTTTCATTTTTTGTGCAAACTGCAATACGGAATACACAAAAAATCACCCCGTCATAACACAATATGCTATAACGGGGTGATGAAATTTCATAAAAAGAAATTCTGCTTATTCAAGTACGTTGCCGAAAGGGAATTTCCCTTACTTTTTGATAACTCTTACCTTGATAACAGTATCAACAGCGGAAAGCTTTGCAACAACATCGTCGCTTACGTTGCCTGCAACATCGAGGAGAGTGTAAGCGTAGTCCTTCTTGGATTTGTTGAGCATATTGTCGATGTTAAGACCTGCATCGCCGAGAGCAGTTGTAAGAGCGGAGATAACAGCAGGAACATTCTTGTGCATTACGCAGATCTTAGTTCCTGCAGCATTCATCGAAGCATCGGGATAGTTTACGGAGTTCTTGATATTGCCGTTTTCGATGTAGTCGATGAGTTCGAGAGCAGCCATCTTAGCGCAGTTGTCCTCGGATTCCGGAGTCGAAGCACCGAGGTGAGGAACAGCGATAACGCCCTTTGCACCGAGAACTTCATCAGACGGGAAGTCAGTGATGTAAGCTGCTACCTTGCCGCTTTCGAGTGCAGGGAGGATAGCGGAGTTGTCAACGAGTTCGCCTCTTGCGAAGTTGAGTACACGAACGCCGTCCTTCATTGCAGCGATAGCATCGGCATTGATAGTGCCCTTTGTATCAGCGTTGAAAGGAACGTGGATAGTTACATAATCAGCGGCAGCGTAAAGATCCTTTACGTCCGAAACAGTCTTAACGGACGGATCAAGGCTGAGTGCTGCCTTAACTGAGAGGAACGGGTCATAGCCGACAACCTTCATGCCGAGTGCGATAGCAGCATTGGCAACGAGAACGCCGATAGCGCCAAGTCCGATAACGCCGAGCGTCTTGCCCATGATCTCAGGACCCGCGAACTGGGACTTGCCCTTTTCTACCATTTTGCCAACCTCTGCGCCGTTGCCCTTGAGGGTCTGCGCCCAGATCATAGCATCGGGGATCTTTCTCGATGTAAGAAGAAGTCCTGCGATAACGAGTTCCTTAACAGCGTTAGCGTTTGCGCCCGGTGTGTTGAATACGCAGATACCCTGCTCCGCGCACTTGTCAACGGGGATATTGTTTACACCTGCGCCTGCACGGGCAATGGCAAGAAGATTCGAGCCGAATTCCATATCGTGCATAGCAGCGGAACGTACCATGATAGCATCAGGATTAGCAACTTCATCGGCAACGGTGTACTTTGCAGTATCAAAGTTATCCGTACCGTACTTAGAGATCTTGTTCAATGTCTGAATATTGTACATTTCAATTTACCTCCCATTATGTATGTAGGGGGCAGTCCCCCGTCCCCTACAATTGAATTTGAATAAAAGGGTCAATATAACGGGCGGATATGGGATCCGCCCCTACGGAATTTCAAAATTATTCGGCATAGCCGTTTTAATGCAGACGGAAAACCCGTCCCCTACATTTTCACGCAACTTTGCCAAGCACAATAATTCCGAATTCCGAATTCATAATTCCGAATTTTACTTAAGGTTTTCTGCCTCAAATTTCTTCATGAATTCAACGAGCTTTTCAACGCCCTCGATAGGCATAGCGTTGTAGATAGATGCTCTCATACCGCCAACGGTTCTGTGTCCCTTGAGGTTCTCGAAACCTGCAGCCTTTGCTTCCTTAACGAACTTAGCGTCGAGGTCAGCATCACCTGTTACGAAAGGAACGTTCATGAGCGAGCGGTCTTTCTTTTCAACAGTGCCCTTGAAGAGTTTGCTCTGGTCGAGGAAATCATAAAGGATAGCGGCTTTCTTTTCGTTATGAGCCTTCATAGCTTCAAGTCCGCCCATCTTCTTTATCCACTTGAATACCTTGCCGCAGATGTAGATGCCGTAGCATGGAGGTGTGTTGTAAAGTGAGTTGTTGTCAGCGTGAGTCTTATACTGGAGCATTGTCGGTGTGTTCTCAACATAAGGCTTTTCGGGGATAAGGTCTTCACGAATGATAGCGATAACAACGCCTGCAGGGCCTACGTTCTTCTGAACGCCGCCGTAGATAACGCCGTACTTTGTTACGTCGATAGGTTCGGAGAGGAAGCACGAAGAAACGTCAGCGATAAGCGTCTTGCCCTTTGTGTTCGGGAGTTCCTTGAACTTTGTGCCGTAGATAGTGTTGTTTTCGCAGATGTAAACATAGTCTGCATCGTCGTCGATAGGAAGATCGGAGCAGTCGGGGATATAGGAGAAGGTCTTGTCTGCGGAAGAAGCGACAGCGTTAGCCTTGCCGTACTTCTGAGCTTCCTGCCAAGCCTTCTTAGCCCACTGACCTGTGATTATGTAATCGGCAACGCCGTTCTTCATAAAGTTCATAGGTATCATAGCGAACTGCTGTGAAGCGCCGCCCTGAAGGAAGAGAACCTTGTAGTTGTCGGGGATATTCATAAGGTCACGGATATCCTTTTCGGCGGTCTGAATGATCTCCTCAAAAGCCTTTGAGCGGTGGGACATTTCCATAACGGACATACCTGTGCCGTTGTAATCAAGCATTTCTGCAGCTGCTTCTTTAAGAACTTCCTCGGGAAGTACAGCAGGACCTGCACTGAAGTTGTAAACTCTGGACATATTAAAAGCCTCCAATAATAGTATTACAAAATAAAAAAGTGAAACTATACTTTTATATTATAAACCCAAAAGAAAATATTGTCAAGGCTAAAGCGGCTAATATTTATCACTTCACCACGGCAAATTCAACGATATTTGCAATAATAAATTGTGCATTATGCAAACTTAGTTAAATTCGGAATGCGGAATTCGGAATTCGGAATTAAGCTTCGCCTCCACGTAAAAAGCGAAAATAAGGTCACAATTTGGGCTTTTGTAACCTTAAATTATTACAATATCGCTTCCGCTGTTTTGAGTGGAGCATAAATAATTCCGAATTCCGCATTCCTAATTCCGAATTATCTCCAAAATCCGCCCTTGTGGAAATTTTCATTTCCGAGGGGAGCTGCGATAAGCTTGAAGATAACACAGCCGTCGGGACAAACGATAGTCTTGCTGTATTTGCCGTCACCGCCGAGATTGGTGAGGTCGCCGCCGCTCCTGACGGCCTCCATGAGCGGATAGAGCATCATCATGGTCTTGCTGCATATCCCATAGCCGTCCTTGTTCACGGGGCAGCCGTATGTACAGGTGTATTTGTCCCCTATCTCCTCGCCGTTCCGACAATAATGCTCGGTCGTATCACCACGGAGAAAGCCCGTTACCTCGACATTGAATTCATATTCTTCTGCATACCATTTTTTCATAGCGGTGTTCCTTTCTTATAATTAAATTTCCTGTTTTTCATCATCAGTATGTATCAACGAATCATCGATTCATTCCGTGCAAACAGCAGCTGTCATAAACTTGTCCATATCATCTCTGCAGGAAAATCTGTACAGCGTTTTATAATTATATTTTTCCAAAAGGCTCTCTATCTGAGGCTTTGTTTCAGCCGAAAATGCTTCAACGAAATTCAGAAAATCATTATCCAACTCGTTTTCTGTCCAAGGAATATCATCTCTCTTTTTCCCAATGCGGCTTTTTATGCCCTCAATGCAAATTTCGGTCGGATAGTCCAAGTAGAATATCGTGTCGGCTTCTTTTATCCTAAGTTCCATAGTGCTTATGTAGTTGCCGTCTATTATCCACTCTTCCTCGGACATTATTTCATTCAGTTTGCACACAAGCTCTTCATGTGTGATATGAGTTCTGTCTGCTCGCCAGTACAGATTATCTATATGGAAAAGCCTAATACTTGTCAGCGAGGATAATTCCCGTGAAAAGCAGCTTTTTCCTGCGCCCGGCGAACCGATAACAATTATCTTTTTCATAAGACCTCCTTAAAAACAAAATCGGGCGGATATAAAAGTCCGCCCGATGAAATATTTCAACCAATAATTACGCATTACGCATTATGAATTACGCATTAGAAAAGTCCCGAAATATTACCGTTATTATCGCAGTCGATCTTAAGAGCCGCAGGAGCTTTCGGAAGTCCGGGCATTATCATGATGTCGCCCGTGAGCGCAACCACGAAGCCTGCGCCTGCGGAAAGTTTGAGATCTCTTACGGTGATAACGAAATTCTCGGGCTTGCCGAGCTTTGTCGGGTCATCGGAGAGCGAATACTGCGTCTTTGCAACGCATACGGGAGTTCCGCCGAAGCCGAGATCCTCGATCTCTTTGAGAGCCTTTTCTGCCTGCTTTGTGAAGATAACTCCGTCTGCACGGTAGATCTCCTTTGCAATGGTATCAAGCTTTTCCTTGATAGAAAGCTTCTCGTCATAGAGGTAATGGAAGTTGTTCTCTGCTGTTTCGATAGTGTCGCAGACCTTCTGTGCAAGGTCTGTGCCGCCCTCGCCGCCCTTTGCGAAAATTTCTGCGAGCGAAACGGGAGTATCGAGTTCTGCACAAACTCTCTTTATAACTTCGATCTCTGCATCTGTATCTGTGTGGAAACGGTTGATGGCAACGACAACGGGCAGACCGAACTTGTGCATATTTTCAATATGTGTTTTGAGGTTTACAACGCCCTTTTCGAGTGCTTCAACGTTCTCTGCGGTAAGCTCTGTCTTTGGAACGCCGCCATTGTATTTGAGCGCTCTTATCGTTGCAACGAGAACTACGCAGGACGGCTTAAGTCCGCCGAATCTGCACTTGATATCGAAGAATTTCTCTGCGCCGAGGTCAGAGCCGAAGCCTGCTTCTGTGATAGCATAATCGCCGAGCTTAAGAGCAAGCTTTGTTGCACGTATAGAGTTACAGCCGTGAGCGATATTTGCGAACGGGCCGCCGTGCATGATAGCAGGGTTGTTTTCAAGCGTCTGAACGAGGTTCGGCTTGACAGCGTCCTTGAGGAGAGCCGTCATTGCGCCCTCTGCGCCGAGGTCGTGAGCATAAACGGGCTTGCCGTCGTATGTATACGCAACGAGTATCTTTGAAAGACGCTGTTTGAGGTCTGCAAGGTCGGAAGCAAGGCAAAGGATAGCCATAACTTCGGAAGCGACTGTAATTCTGAAGCCGTCCTGACGGGGAATTCCGTTGACCTTTCCGCCCATACCGATAACGATGTTTCTGAGTGCTCTGTCGTTCATATCAAGGCAGCGGTCTATCATGATCCTTCTCTGGTCGATGCCGAGAGCGTTTCCCTGCTGCATATGGTTATCGAGGAGTGCGCAGAGGAGGTTGTTTGCGGCTGTGATAGCGTGCATATCACCCGTGAAGTGGAGGTTGATATCCTCCATTGGAACTACCTGAGCATATCCGCCGCCTGCTGCGCCGCCCTTGATGCCGAAAACAGGTCCGAGCGAGGGTTCACGGAGTGCGAGGACTGCCTTTTTGCCTATCTTAGCCATAGCCTCGGTAAGACCTACCGAAATGGTCGTCTTGCCCTCGCCTGCGGGTGTAGGATTTATAGCTGTAACAAGGATAAGCTTGCCGTCGGGGTTATTTTTCGTCTTTTCAAAAAGCTCCTCGGAGAGCTTTGCTTTATAGTGTCCGTAAGGTTCGATCTCGTCCTCTGTGATGCCGAGCTTTGCTGCGACCTCTGTGATCCTGAGCATTTTTGCCTGCTGTGCGATCTCGATATCTGTAAGCATATCGTTATCCTCCAATAATATTCCAAAATTGTATTTTATCAAAAAAGCAGAATGACGGAATGTCCGAAAATTCTGCTTTTATCTTTCGCTGTTAATTTTAAAGTGCTACCTTTCTCACCGATGTTCCGGGGAAAGATTTCTTTTCGATATCTGCGCCGAGCTTGCGGAGCTTTTCTTCAAAACATTCATATCCACGCTCGATGTGGTAGATATCTTCAATTTCGGTAACGCCCTTTGCGGCAAGTCCTGCGATGACGAGTGCCGCACCTGCTCTGAGGTCGGGAGCTGTGACGGGTGCGCCCATAAGTGAACCAACGCCCTCGATAACTGCGACCTTTCCGTCAACGGAGATATTCGCACCCATTCGGCGAAGCTCATCGACATAGCGGAAACGGTTGTCGAAGATGCCCTCCGTTACGATGCTCGTTCCCTCCGCAAGGCAAAGGAGAGTCGATATCTGCGGCTGCATATCGGTCGGGAAACCGGGGTGAGGCATTGTCTTTATGCTCGTTTTAACGAGAGGGCCGTCAACGGAAATTCTGACAGCATCGTCGAATTCCTCAACGGTAACGCCTATCTTTTCAAGCTTTGCCGTGATGCTTTCAAGGTGCTTCGGGATAACGTTCTTAACAAGGACATTGCCCTTTGTTGCGGCAGCGGCTATCATAAATGTGCCTGCTTCTATCTGGTCGGGGATAATTGCATAGGTTGCGCCTTTGAGCTTCTTCACTCCCCTGATCTTGATAACGTCCGTACCTGCGCCCATAATATCCGCACCCATTGAGTTGAGGAAGTTCGCAAGGTCAACGATATGCGGTTCTTTTGCCGCATTTTCGATAACGGTCATACCCGTTGCTTTTACGGCTGCGAGCATTGTATTTATCGTTGCGCCGACAGTTACCATATCGAAATATATCTGCGAGCCGATCAGATTTTCTGCATGGATATCGATCATGCCGTGATCGAGTGCGCACTCAGCACCAAGGGCAGTGAAAGCTTTGAGGTGCTGGTCGATAGGACGGTCGCCGAGGTAGCAGCCGCCCGGCATAGCAACTCTTGCACGCCTGAATTTTCCGAGGAGCGTTCCGAGAAAGTAATAGGACGCTCTCATGTGCTTTGCCATTTCATAAGGAACGATAGGCTCTGTGATGCCCGTTGCATCGATCCTTACGGTATTTTTATCAAGAAATTTAACATCTGCGCCCATTTCGATAAGTATGCGCAGACTGATGGAAACATCGCTTATCTGAGGAACATTTTCGAGTATACAAGCCTCGTCCGAAAGAATAACAGCAGGGATAATTGCAACGGCAGCGTTCTTCGCGCCGCTTATCTCAACCTCTCCGTTAAGGGTCCTGCCGCCCTTTATAACAAACTTCTCCAAGTTTTTTCTCTCCCATTTTTACCGAATATATAAAACCGGGCAAAATGCCCGTGATAACATCATAATAAATATGTATAGGCGAACTTTCTTCAGGAAACTACACGCCAATATTTATTATAACACAAACGGCAGAAAATTAAAAGACTTTTTTCATATTTTTTATTACAGAATTTTAGTCCGTTCTGCTGATTTTAATGTTAATATCAGCCAAAATGGGTCTTGAAAAAGATGAAAAATGTTATCTTCTGACAGTTTTTCTTTTGCGCTTGACGCCATACATATTTTTGTCGGCGGATTTTATCATATCCTCCATAGTAAGGACGCTTCCGCAGGGAACTGTCGTGTATCCGCAGCTGCAGCCGACCTTGTACGGCAGCCCCGACATCTCGTTGTATGTTTCAAGATATTTGTCGACATCGGCAATGCACTGTGCGGCTTCATCGGCGCTTTCACTGCAGAAAACGGCGCAGAATTCATCACCGCCCGTGCGTGCGCAGACAGCACCCTTCGGCATCGAATTTTTTATTGCTCTCGCTGTGACGATGATGGCATTGTCGCCGCCCTCGTGGCCATAGGTGTCGTTTATCGGCTTCAGACCGTCAACATCGGCGCATACGATAGTAATAAATCCTTTTTTGCTGTTAAGTATTTCGGGGGCAAAGGTGTTCAGTCCTCTGCGGTTGCATATTCCAGTGAGCGGATCGGTCATATTTATATTCCGGAGTTCATCGGCAACGTCCCTTAACTCCTTGTTAAGGTAAAAAGTTCCTGCGTTGTTGGAGAGATTCATTGTCCATGTAAGGAAAAGCTCGCCATTGCCCTCTACCATTTGAGGAACAAACGCAAAATAGCCCAAAAGGCAGTTGCGGAAATAGAACGGAACAAACCCGAAGAATACCGGCTCGTCCCTTCCGAGGAGCTGACCGGGGATAATGTCCTTTGTATCGAAGGAAGTTCCCGCAGGTATATCATGCCCGTATTTTATCATAGAAACAGATCTTTCGGCAAGACCGATAAATCCCGAATCCTGCTGAAACTTCACCTTGCCCTTTTCAACGTCCTCGCTGACGCAGATATAAAGCTCCTTCAGTTTGAAGAATGCGGCAAGGTCAGTCGCACTCGCAAACAGTTCCTCGGAGGTTTTTGCCGCAGAAATTTTTGTATTCATTTCGATAGCACGGAAATCGAATTCATGACTGTGGTCACGCTCGATATAGAACTGATCGTAGAACGAATCATAGTCCTTTTTGATGACGTCACAGCCGCAGGATTCATTTACAACAATGCCTGCATCGACTGTAACGATCCGAGGTGTTTCCTTTCCGCTCCATACGCTTTCAAGGACGTTCACAGCCTCGATCCCGGCTTTAAGATACTCATGCCGAACGGTCGTAAGGGACGGTTTATATCTTTCACAGTCAGCAACGCCGTCAAAACCCGTCACGACGATATCATCGGGGATCTTCATTCCCCTTGCCTTTATCTCGTCCATGCAGAAGAACGCCATTGTGTCGCTTGCACAGACGATAGCCTCGGGTATATCCCCAGAATCAAGGAATTCCTTTGTACAATCCTTTGCCCAATGCCAGAAACGGCCGTAAGCAACTCTTTTTTCGTCATAAGGGATACCGTGCGCCTCGAGTGACTTTCTGTATGCGGCAAGGCGCTCTTCGGTCTGGAAATTACCCGGAAAACCGCCGATAAAGTTTATCTTTTTAAGTCCGTGCACCTCAATGAGGTGATCTACGACAAGTCCCATAGCCTTTTTATCGCTCAGAACGACATTGTAATCAAGAACATTTTCGGGATTGTTGACATTGAGTATCGGTATGCCATGCTCCGCAGCCTTTTCCCTGACCTTAAAGATGATATCGGGCAGGAGAAGATTGTCGCCAAAGACGATCACGCCGTCGAGCATATCATAATTTATAAGGTTGTATATCTCGACCTCTCCGCGCATAACGTTCTTTGGGATAACTCTGTCCGAACCTATCTCCACCTTTGTCATAAGGTTTGAGAACACAAGCAGGTCGATATCATCAGCGGCGCATTTTCTGCGGATGCCTTCGATGATCCTGCTCTCATATTCCCAGTTATAGCTTGTGACGCAGACAGCAACCGCCTTTCTCTTTTTCATAAAACCGCCTCCGCAGTTAACAGGATATCCGCAGGCAAACGCAGATATCCTGTTATTGATTTATCATATTATATCATAACATTACCCGAAAATCAATAATTTTTGGTTAATTTTTGCCTGCTTATATTTTTTGAAAGAAACCGAAAAGGGCGTTCCGCTTAAAACAGAACGCCCTTTTGTCAGTATCGGATCAGATGACATTGTATTCCTTGAGAATCTTTTCAATATCGGTATCCCTGATCTTTTCAAGCAGCTTCTTTACAACAAGCTCTTTCATAAATCCGATATCCATATCGGTAGCCTTTTTGCCGTCACGGAGCTTTACCGTCGCATCGAGAAGAGCACGGATATCATAGACGCTTCCCCATACCTCCGGAACGCCTCTGTCAACGTTGAGGAGTGTATATACCGCCTCCATACCTGTACGCATCGAATATTCCGTGGTGAAGATCGTGTCACGCGGAGTTTCTGCAAACTGTCCGAGGAATGCAAAGTTCACTGCGCCGTCGGGAACTACCTTTGGCCTGTCGCCGTAAGCTCTCGGCATGAAGAACGCATCGATATACGGCATCATAACGGGGACAGTGTTTGCGGAATGTTCAGCCATATCCTCGATCTGATCCTCGGGAACGCCGATGTGATAAAGCCATTCCATACAGATCTCCTTGCCCGTACATTCACGCATAGGCTTTTTGATAAAATCGCCCGGCTTATCGCTGAACAATGCATATACCCATACAAGGCAGTGATCCTTCGGCTGATCACGGAACTGCGGCTGACGGTTGATAGTCCAGCTTAAAAGCCAGCTTGAATCCTTTACGGTAACGATGCCGCCCGTTACTACCTTTCCGCTGAACGGGTCACGCTTGCAGATATTCTTGATATAAGGTATGATGCGCTGATCGAGAGTTTCGACCGTTGCGCTCATCCAGTTGCAAAGCTCGGGGTCGCCGCAGAACTTATCGGGATTGCCGAACGCAGGATCCTGTGCAGCGATCCTGCGCCACATATCCCAGCCGCCGCCTTCTCGGATCTCGGTATCGAATTTTGCGGGTTCGTTCTGGCTGCCCATTGAAGAGTTTTCAACGCATCCGCCGTTCGTGATGAAAACAAGGTCGTTTTCGGTAAGGTCGATGCTCTGCTTTTCTCCGCCGCAGACAGTGTCGATGCGTGTTGCCTGCTTGCGGTCGGGCTTGCAGTCGAACTGAACGTTCACTACCTGAACGCCGTAGTGGAAGTTAACGCCGAAGCTTTCAAGATATTTTACCATTGGCAGGATCATTGACTCATACTGATTGTACTTTGTGAAACGAAGAGCCTTGAAGTCGGGCAGTCCGCCGATATGATGAATGAAACGCTGGATATAAAGCTTCATTTCAAGCGCACTGTGCCAGTTTTCAAATGCGAACATTGTGCGCCAGTAGAGCCAGAAGTTTGAACCAAGGACTTCATCATCGAAGAAATCCGTGATCTTTTTATCCTGCAGCTGTTCATTCGGCGTGAAGAACAGCTTCATTATCTCCATTGCGCCCTTATCGGAAATATCGAATTTTCCGTCAGTGTGAGCGTCCTCGCCCCGGTTCACGGTCGCACGGCAAAGAGAATAGTTCGGGTCAGCCTTGTTGAGCCAGTAATACTCGTCAAGAACGGAAACGCCCTCCGTTTCGATCGACGGTATCGAACGGAAGAGATCCCACATAACTTCAAAGTGGTTGTCCATTTCACGTCCGCCGCGCATTACATATCCGATGTTTTCAAACCTCCAGCCGTCACAGGCACCGCCCGCTGTGCTGCCCTTTTCAAGAATGTGAACGTGTTCACCCTTCATCTGACCGTCACGCACAAGATAGCAGGCAGCCGTGAGAGCGGCGAGTCCGCTGCCGACGATATAAGCCGACTTGCTGTCAACGCCTTCGGGTTTCTTCGGTCTTGCAAAAGCCTCGTAGTTTCCGCTTGAATAATACATAAACGTTACCTCCTGAATTTTATTTTTTCTGAAGTTTTTCTCTGTGATATAATATTAGCATTTTCAAACAGGATATACAATAAACAGTTTTGCCGCCGTGATAAGTTTTTCATCACGGCGGCAAAACTGTTTGTTTTTTTATCATTCCGATGCTTTTGATAAGATCATGAAATGCTGAATTTTTCTATCGCTCCTGCGACATTTCCCTGCATGATAACGTTCATTCGTTCAGCGATCCTATGGGGGTCTTCTTTCATATCATTTTTGACCCAGTTGAGCATAACTCCGACGAATGCATATTTATAAAAATCGGCGATGAACTGCTTGTCCTCTTCACGGATGGCTCTTCCCTCGGCTTTCTCGTTCACAACGTCTATAAGAAGATCATAGGTCACTTTGTAGAGATAAGTTTCAACGTGTTCACGGCTCACGGAACGGTAAACGTTGATGATGAAAGGCTTGTTGTCCTGAACCGCCTCGAATATCCGCAGAAGCCCCTGCTGCCAGGTTTCGTATGTCTTTTTCCCCTCAAGAGCTATCTTTGCATCTTCAAGGCAGGACCATTCCACAAGGTCGTAAATATCTTTGAAGTGATAATAGAACGTCATTCTGCTGATGCCGCAGTCCTCTGTTATATCGTTGATCGTTATCTTGCTCAGCGGCTTTTTCAGCAGGAGATTTTTCAGCGAGGTTTCGAGCGCACGTTTCGTGACCTGTGACATTTTACATTTCCTTTCCTAATGTTGTATGTTCCTTTAGGGGTTCTCTATAGTTTTATCGGTTTATAGTATTATACCCTGTGGGAAACGCTTTGTCAAGAACCGAAAACGTCCTGCGGTCATTGTTCGGAAAATGAAGTTATCTTTGTATCCCCGTTCTCATTTTCGGAAATGACGACCTCATAAATATTGCCGCCGTTTCTGAACGGAGCAGGGTCAAAGCTGTTCACATTGAACGAAAACTTGAATATACAGCTCGTTTCGTCGCCGCTTATCTTTACATATTTTATATCGGAAACGACGGTAAGCTCTTTGAATATCCCCCACTCGGAGACTGCGCCGAGCCCGCAGTTTTCATCTACAAGAGCTTCAAGCGTTCCCGTGCTGTGGTCAAAGCCTTCAAGCTGATGCATAAAAGTGCTGATGATATAGTCGGGATAATCTAGCATGACCGAAAAACAGCTTTCCAAAAATTTATCCGCATCACCGATCCGATAGGATTCGCTTATGTCTTTATAGTTAAAATCCAGAACTCCCACATCATATATCGTGAAAACATACCTTTCGCCGCCTGCGTTTATCTCGGTGACAGAATAACCCGAACCGCTCGTATCAGATTCGGTATCAAGATAACTGCATCGTTCAAGTTCGCGTTTCACGCTGTTAAAGAAATTGCTGACATCATAAAGCCGTCCGTTCACGGTGGGGAGCTTTACCTGAGCTTCGCCGCTCTCATTGTAATAAGTCATCTGCGCTGTGTCGGTGCTTTTTATCGCAACTGAGATATCAATGCCCTCAATGGCTCTGTAATTTTCGCAGTTATACACCTTATCGATAATGCGTATCTCATCAGCCAGCTTTTCAAGCCGCATAATGACCGTACCCTCACTGCTTTCGTAAGTGCCTGTCATATAGGACCAGTCGGCGGTGAAATCATCACTTATGTGTATATCTCCCGACACATTGCCGTTTCCGTCTACAATGTCAAATTTGCGAAGCTTTCCGTTCAGATCCAGATCGTAAAATTCCGCACGGTACAGATCGCCGTCGGGCAGTGTGAAAATGATAAGCCCGGGGTCGTTCCTGAGAAGTCCCGTGAATTTGAAACATTCGTCAATATCCTCGGGGAGCTTTTCTGTCGGCAGTTCACACGAACCGTAGTATGTTCCCGTCCGGCTGTTCACCGAGCGCAGGCAATATCTGCCCTCTGCGCTGACAAGCTCGATCCTGTACGGGATATTGTAGCCCTCGATCTCATATTTCCAGAATACCTCCTCCGCCTTTGCCGCAGGCTCGTCCTTGATATAATAAGCATCGTTGTCCGTGTTCATCTCCGCACTCACGGGGACAAGCTTTCCGTCCGAATATCCGAAAGCAACGCTGTAGTCCGTAATATAGCGGTAAAGATCCCAGTTATCGGCACTGAGATAAAGAGAGCTGTCTGCATAAAGCCTGCCGTCCCTGACATAATATCTGACATTTTCGCCATAGTTCGCACAGCCGTTTTCGGCGATCGAAAGCTTTTCTCCGATCGCCTCGTCAACAGTGAAAACGTGTTCCTTTCCTGCGCAGGAAACGTTGAACTCCGTGTCCGAAAGCTGTTCTATCTTTATGTCAAGAAAATCCTTAACGGCGGTTTCATCAATGCTTATCTCGGAAAGATCGGCACCGTTTATTACCGTTATTGCAGTTTCACGATAATAGGTCACGACCGCAATATCGTCCGTTCCGTCCGAATCAGCATCGCAGAGGATAATATCCGAAACATCGGGCGTTCCGTCTATCGGAGAAATACCGCCGCCGAAATGCTTTCTCACTTCCGAGCCGTTCATATTTTTCACCGCATAAAAGCCCTGATAATTGTCCGATACAGTGAGCATTACATCCGTCTGATTGGAGCGAAGTTCAAACTCACCCGTTTCGTCATTATATTCGGAGGTATAGCCTGCGGAATTTTCCATAAGTGCAAATTCATTCGGCAAGGTTTTATACTCGCTCGGGTCCAAGGGGTCAAACTCGCAGGTAAAACTGTATGTTCCTGCATTGAAAATACCCTTTTTCAGCTTGTAGTCAAGCGTTATTTTTATGTTCGCATTTCCGTTAAAGCTGTCGAAGCTTGCTTCAATGCTGTAATCGGGGTCTTTTGTGTCAAGCTCCTTTTCGTATGAAACATCGGCATAACCCTTGCCATCTCTCACAAGAAAATATTCGCCCTTGTCGCCGCCGTTGCCGTAAATTCGGTAATGTCCCACCTTTTGCATCTCGGTAGTGCTTTTTATGGAATCGAGCGTGTATTTTTCACTTTCAAAGGAGATATCAACATAATGAACGCTCCTGTCATAGACCCTTACAATGAGCTTTCCGACCTCGCCCCCGTCATCTTCAAGCGTCTGAGCAAAATAGCGCACATCTCCCGTATCGGAGACCTTGCTTTCATCATATTTTGCCGTTAATGAAATATTTTTTCCCGTGCCGAATATTACCGCCGAAACGAGTATTGCGGCAAGCACTGCAATGACAGCGACCGTGCGGACCTTTTTCATGCTCATAATATTTTTTATACGGGATTTTATGCCGCTCTCGCCGAAGCCCGAAACGAGCATAACGGAATGTTTTTTCGCTGCCGCACAGCTAAGGAGACTGTTAGCATATTCACGGCGGTTCTCGTTTCCTATTATGCCGAGAACGCTCATATCGCAGAGCTTTTCCGCATCGGCAAGATACATATATCTGCACACCCAGACAACGGGGTCAAACCAGTTCACAGCGCAGACAGCGAGTGTGAGAATGTTCCACAACGGGTCAAAATGTCTGATGTGACAACATTCGTGAAGAATGATATGCCGCATAAGCTTTTCATCGTTTTTGTCGATAGCTTCGGGTAGAATTATCACGGGGAAAAGCACTCCGAAAACCGCAGGAGTGTCAATTTCGCCGCAGCGAATGCTGACCCTGCGCTTTATTCCGCTTTCCCTTAAAATTCTCTCGCAAAGCTCATTTTCAAGCTTCGGCAGACGGTGAAATCTCACCGTGCAGACTATGACCGCAAACAATATGCAGAACAAAAGCAGAGCCGTCACGGAGAAATAGACTGAATATGCAATATCGGCAATATCCGCACTGTTTTTCGTTTCAGCAGGCGTTATGCTCGGCTCTTGTGCCGCAGTCGGCTCGGTATAGTTTACGGAAATGTCGCTTTGCTCCGAATGAACTTCGCTTTCCTTTTCCGCAGGAACGATCTCAGCATTTTCCTCAAAAAAATAATCATTCTGCGAGGGCGTTTCGGCAGCACTTTCCGCCGTTGATGCCGATTTTGCAAACAGATTCATCACCGACAAATGCGACGGCATCTCAACGGGAACTGCGAACTTTATGAACACGACCGCCCACATAATTATGAACGGCTTTATGCCCGTCCTGCTCCCAAAAAGCTTTCTTATCACTATTGCCGCAATGCCCAAAAGCGCAGAAGTTACTGCAACGGATAACATCGTCATTCCCCCCGATCGTTTTCGTCAATGCTGTCATTTATAAGCTTACGAAGCTCTTGAAGCTCCTCCGAGGAAAGCTGTTTTTCCTTTATAAATCCCGAAACGAGAAGCTTCGCCGAACCGTTGTAGAGCCTTTCGAGCAGTCCTGCCGTTTCGCTCGTTCTGACGTCCTCCTTTTTAATAAGCGCCCTGCACACATAGTCGGGTTCGCTCCGCTCAACAGCACCCTTTTTGATAAGTCTGTCGATAAGGGTGTAAACGGTGGGTTTTTTCCAGCCCTTTTTCTCCGCAAGTCGGTGCGAAATTTCCAGTGCGGTTACTTCCCCCTCGTCCCATATTATGTTCATAATTTCAAAATCGTTATCGCTCAGTTTCATAGCTTTTCTCCCTGTTATACAAGTGTAGAATATTCCTTGAATATCATTATACAACTGTAAAACAGATTTGTCAATAGACAATTGTAGAATAAACAGAATTTTATGAAAAAGTTGACACCTGAATTAATAATATGGTAAAATATACTCAAAGAAGAAGAAACCCGATCTGAATAGCTTTTTTGGGGGGAATAAAAGTGGCGATCATCGGTATTGACCTTGGAACAACGAACAGCCTTGCGGTGTGCTATAGGAACGGCAGGGCGGAAATAATAAAAAATTCACTCGGGGATAATTTCACACCGTCCGTTGTGAGCGTTGACGATAGCGGCGAAATTCTTGTCGGACGTATCGCAAAGGAACGGCTCATTTCCCACCCCGATAAAACGGCGGCGGAATTCAAGCGTTCAATGGGACTGCGGAATGATTTTACTCTCGGCAAAAAAAGCTGCACTCCCGAGGAGCTGTCCTCGCTCGTACTGCGAAAGATAAAGGAAGATGCGGAAAGCTATCTCGGCGAGGAAGTGACCGAGGCTGTTATCAGCGTTCCGGCATACTTTGACGACAACAGCCGAACCGCAACAAAGCTTGCAGCAAAGCTTGCGGGACTTCATACCGAAAGGCTTGTGAATGAACCCTCCGCCGCAGCTCTTGCATATCAGGCTCGGCACGGCTTTGAGGACGGGACATATATGGTTGTCGATTTTGGCGGAGGAACGCTCGACGTTTCCGTTGTCGACTGCTTTGACAGCGTTATTGAGATACTTGCGGTCGCAGGGAACAATCACCTCGGCGGAAAGGACTTCAACGATGCGATAGCGCAGTATTTCTGCAAAGTGAACGGACTTGAAATGAACGGCTTGTCCCCTGATGACAGGGCAAAGATATACAAGCTTGCGGAGGACTGCAAAATAAGCCTTACACAGATACCTGCGGCAATGATGATCGTCAATATCAAGGGAACGCAGTATTCAATGACGCTCGACAACAACAAGCTGATAGAGATCTCATCGGCGGTGTTTGAAAGGATCGCAATACCCGTAAGAAAGGCTCTCCACGACAGCCGCCTTTCGATAGATGAGATAAATGATATAATTCTTGTCGGCGGCTCATGCAAAATGCCGACGGTACAGGCGTTTATCGAAAAGATAACGGGAAAACATCCCTGCACCGATATTGACCCCGACACGGCAATTGCGGAGGGCGCAGGTATTTTTGCAGGCATAAAGGACAGAAACGACAAGCTAAAGGATATCGTCCTCACGGATATATGTCCCTTTTCCCTCGGTATTGACGTGCTTGACGAAGAAACGAACGAAGTGATAATGAGTTTCATCATCGACCGCAACTCCCCTCTCCCGACGAGCTGTACAAAGCTCTACTGTGCGGCATACAACGGTCAGACGGGAAGTCGGTTCAGGATCTATCAGGGCGAAAGCCGAAATCCCACAAGAAATCTTTACCTCGGCGAGCTTGAAGTGGATCATCCTCCCACGCAAAGGGGCGAGCTTACCTGCTCGGTGTGTATGACCTATGATATAAATGGCATACTCGTTGTCGACGCTGACACCATTGCGGACGGCAGACACTTCAGCAAAATCATTTTAAACGGGAGCAGAACGATGAGCGACGCCGACATACAGACAGCTGCCGCAAGAATGGAAAAGCTCAAAATAAGTCCTGCCGACAAAGAGGAGAACCGGCTGCTCATCGCCCGTGCGGAGAGAATTTTTGAAGAAGCCCTCCCCGAGGAAAGAGCGCTGATAGACAGACTTTTGAGCAAGTTCCGATCCGCACTGAAAACGCAGAACAGCCGCCTTATCCGTGATGCCGCAGAAGAACTTGAGTCTGCCCTTGAAAGGATCGGTAACTGATATGTGGGAGATACTCGGCATTGAGCCGACCACCGATCTGAAAGCGATAAAGTCAGCCTACGCAAAGCTTGCAAAGCAGTATAATCCCGAGGAACACCCCGAGGAATTCCAACGGATCTATGCCGCATATAAACGTGCCTGCATCTTCGCAAAAGCCGCAGGAAAAACCGATGCCTCCGATGTTCGTGAAAACGAAAAAGCAGAAGAAAAAACGACCGCCGCCCCAACGGAAGAGAACAAGCCAAACGAACTGCTCAGGTTTGATTTTTCCTCGGTCGATATCTTCCCCGACTATGACCTGCCGATAGAAAAACGCTTTGAAAAGATGCTTGACAATATGAAAGCACTCCTTGCGGATGATGCAAGGAGCGACAATATTGACGAGTGGCTGTGGATATTTCAAAAGGATGATTTTGACCTTTTCGCCGAAAATAAAGATTTCCGTGCATCGGCAGACAAACTCCTTTCAAAAAAGCTTTTTTCGCCCGAAACAGCCAGTGCTATTGCAAGGGTGTTCGGTCACGGCACAAGAGCTGTCCCCTGCGGAAAAAGCCGCTCGGGACAGGAGCAGTGGAAACTGTGGATATCCGATGGCGGCAGAAGACCGCCAAAGGGATACAAAATGCCGAGCTATATGGATACGTCCCCATCGAACGGCGCAGTCTATGACAATATCAACGACATTCTGAAAGTGATCATCGTACTTATATTGATCATATTCTTTGCAAACCTGCCTGCGATCATAAACCTTATCTGCGAACGCAACGACATACCAGAACCTGCCGAAACGTCATCCACAACGCAAACTGCGGATATGGGCGGAGCAACGGTATATCTTGATGAAAACGGACAGATCATCGGCAAAGCATAATGCGTTATCACTGCGGGATCATCAACAGCTGATACTGAATTTTAATCAAAAGGAGAACAAAAAATGAGTGAATTTCCTCAGAGACTAAAGGGCGAGCCGCTTCAGAAGCTTTACAGCAAGGCTTTGGAAACGCTGTCGGAAGAACAGATCGGATATTACAAAAAACTGTTTTATGCATTTGCAAATCTATACGGTTTGATCCCCATAAGAAAAATATATGAGATCCTCACCGATAACTACGGTATGGATATATCAGAAAAGTCATTTCTCGACCTCTGCGAATATTTCCGCTATGAACAGAATAGCTGTTTCTATATTTTCGGCAAGGAAGAATACTATCAGGAGGACACCTCCCCTGCCTCCGAACCGATGGACAGGCTTCTCGCATTTGATTCATTCGTCGAATTTGACGATGCTTATGAACTGGTACTGTCACTGAAAGAGGGCAAGCCCTGGTATGTTCCTCCGATAGAAGAGCTTGAAAAATACGAAGACGACTTATATTTTGAAAAAACTAAGTCTTTTGATTCTGTCATCGGTTTTCTGAAAGACGAATTCAAGCTTGACTTCATAGACTCTGAGAGCAAAATTTACGATGCATTTTTCACGCTCAAGCTTGAAGATCATAATTTTGACAATTTTCTCGATGAGCTTCAGCAAAGCGGTCTGGACCTCACCTTTGAAATGGTGCAGAAGCTTGCGCCTTATTATACGGAGCTGAACAACAATACACGAATGCAGGCAAATAACGGCTATACCCCTGCCGAAACGGAAAAGTTCCGTGAAGAATTCGGATTTTCGGGCGATTCGCTGTATATTTCCGAGCTTCACCTCAGCGTTTCGCACGAACACGAACGACATAAAAAAATGGATAAACAGATCAACGAATTCAGAACAATGAGAACCATGTTGAGCCAATACGACCTTGCAAACGACCTTCTCCTAAAGACGCAAAAACCGGGCAGAAACGACCCCTGCCCCTGCGGAAGCGGAAAGAAATACAAAAAATGCTGCGGAAGATCGAAAAAGGATTAAATTGCAGACAGCCGAGGACTTTTTCGCCCTCGGCTGTTTTTTATGCGTATGACGGAACTGTTCCGTACATATTGAATGAAGCTTTCCGATACTTTTACAGAATCTCTCTTTCCTGTTATCCCCGATCATTTTTGCAAAGCGATCTTTATCCCCACAACTCCATACTGCGCCTGCTGTTCCTTAGAATAATACAATTCCATATCACTTGGCGAAGCTTTGCCAACGTTCTCCTCAGTGTAACCACACTCCAAAAGCGGAAGCCTGCGGTAAAGCTCATCAAATGACTTAAAAACAAACAGTTCCTCGACCCTGACAGTTAAAGTATCGCCTGCATTTTCTGTATTGATAAAGGTTATGGTATCACCGACCGAAACAGCTTTTCTCTTTTCGTCATAAAGTCTTAGTTCTATGGTCTTGATGCCTGACCTTATCTTTTTCATCGGCGATGGATTTAAATTCATAACATGATCTTTCATTGCGCACCTCTTTTGCATATCATTATATACCTGCTGTTGCCTATCGTTTCAATGACTGTAAAGCCGAGACGCTTATACAAGGAGACCGCTCTCTCATTCCCGATAAAGACATACAGGATAACAGGCTCATCGACCGACATACAGCACTTTTTTATGACTGCAGAGCCGATGCCTTTGTTCCGAAATTCGGGAAGCACATAAAGATCATCTATCTCAAACTGCGCTTTTTCATTCTTAAAAAAATGATAATATGCGGCTTTCACACCGTCCGCATAGACCGCCGTGTATTCATCGACAGAGCTTTCTATCTTTTTGCGAACCCAGTTCAGCACCTTCGGATAGTCTATCGCATCTGTCTGCTCATATTTATCGATAAGCTGTTTGCATAATTCATAGATAGGCCCAATATCGTCTTTGGTCGCTTTTTTATAGGAAAGCCCCATAACCGTCCCCCTTAAATTCATCAGAATACGCTGCTCAAACGGAAAGCATCATCGCTTTAATACTAATTCTCGATCGTTCTATAGACAAAATCGACAGATAGAATAAGTTCA
>URTF01000008.1 GCA_900550695.1 uncultured Ruminococcus sp. | reverse complement strand
TGAACTTATTCTATCTGTCGATTTTGTCTATAGAACGATCGAGAATTAGTATAAAGTATGGCATTATTTCGTTTTTCAGAGTCCGATTTTTTTCTTTCGTTCGTTCAGAAACTTCTCCGCAGCTTCAAGCACGGGCTTATCCTGCGGATAGTTCAGCGTTGCCAGAGCTTCTTCATAGGGGAGAAGATAGGATGAGGTTATCTCTTCTGCCTGAAGCTTCACATCGGCATTGTACTCCGAGAGAAAATAAACGGGATTCTTGTGATGTCCCTCACCGTTGGTGTAGAGGTATTCCATACGAAAGCCGTTGATAAGCTCGGCACGAAGTCCCGTTTCCTCACGGACTTCACGAACGGCAGTCTGCTCCTCGTTTTCACCGAATTCAACGTGTCCCTTGGGGAAGCCGATGTGTCCGCTGTTGTTCGTGATAAGAAGATATTTCCGAACGCCGTCCTGCTCGGTGAACATCACCGCTCCGCAGGTCTTTTCATATAAAGCATCAATGGCAGATGTGTGGAACTGCTCCTGAAAATCGACAGCCTTGCGGATATTGCACTCGTAGCAAAGGGGAGTGCCGAGCAGCTTTTCGGGAACGCCGACCCATTTGTCCTCGTCATCGTCCGAGCGGAGTACGACTGCAACAATAGTAACGATGATCTCGTCAACAGGTTCGTCAACGCCGAGGATATAAACGTCCTGCTCCTCGCCGTCACCTGCAAAAAGGTCGGGAACGAAGCCGTAGTTCACGGGATAGGTTATCTCGGGGTGCTTTGGGTGGACAGTGCCGATAGGGCGGTCGGTCTTTACCGTGAAGTTTTTTCCGAGAGCGGAAACATCGCCTTTCTGTACCTTGTTCATAGCTCAATTCCTTTCTGTTTCAGCCATTCGTGCATTGTATTTCTTCTGCCAAGCTCCCGTCTTGTAGAAAAGGAACGAGAGAACCGTTCCGCAGAACCAGCTTATCGGCCAGCCTATCCAAACGCCGGTTACGCCCCAGATTGACGAAAGCACGAACGCAAAAATAACACGCAGGATAAGGTCGGTGAATGTCGATGCCATAAAGTACCCCATACTTTCGCTGCCTCGCAGAATTCCATCGCATATAAGCTTTATGCAGACAACGAAGTAGAAAGGACATACGATATACATAAAGTCAAGCCCAGTTTTTACCGCAAGCTCAGTAGCCTCGCTGTTCATAAACAGACCGAGGAAGAATTTTCCGAGCACCGTATAGCAGAAAACGAACACCGCTGCGACCGCCAAAGCGAATATCATAGCCGCCCTGAAAGCCGTCTTTACACGGTCAAGCTTTCCTGCGCCAAGGTTCTGCGCAGTGAAGCTTGAAATTCCGTTTCCGAGCGTTGTAAAGCTCGTTATAGCGAACGTGTTGAGCTTTATTGCGGCTGAATAGCCTGCGATAACGGACGAACCGAAGCCGTTTATGACATACTGAACGAAAAGATTTCCGATAGAGATAAAGCTCTGCTGTAAAATACTCGGGATTGCGACCGTGAGTATCTCTTTGAGTGCCGCACCGCTGAAAATTGCGGCTTTTTTCTCGGTTTTCATCGAGTCGACACGCTTTTTCAGCACAATTACGGAAAGTATGCAGGAAATGCCCTGCGCAATGAACGTTGCCCACGCTACACCGCTCACGCCCCAGCTGAAAACAATGACGAACAGCGCATCAAGCGCAATATTTCCGAGCGATGATACTATTAAAAATACCAGCGGAGTTTTGCTGTCGCCAAGGCTGTTGAAAATGCCTGTTGTGATGTTGTATATGTAGAGAAAAATGAAGCCTGCCGTGTAAATGCGCAGATAAAGATCGCCGTCCGAGAAAATATCATCGGGCGTGTTGACAAGCTGCATAAGCTGAGGGCTGAACAGTACGCCGAGCGCCGTAAGCACCGCCGAGAGCAGAAGTCCTCCGAGCATTGATGTGGTTATGCAGGTCTTTGCGGTCCTGTAGTCGCCTGCGCCGAAATAACGGCTGATAACGACCGAGCAGCCGATCTGACTTCCGATAGCGACCGCCATAAAGATCATCGTGATGGGGTAGCTTGCGCCGATAGCGGCGAGTGCGCTTTCGCCTGCGAATTTGCCTGCGATAACGCTGTCAGCAATGTTGTAGAGCTGCTGAAAGATAACGCTAATGAAAAGCGGTATCGTGAAGCCTATCAGCACCCTTTTAGGCTCGCCGACGGTGAGGTCCTTGTTCTTCATAAAAACTTCCTTCCATTTTCATTTTTTTAATATATTTTCTCACAAACTGAGAAAAGCAGACGCTTTCAAACGTCTGCTTTAAATGCTGTTAAAAATAAGTATCAAACCGAGTAAGGATTAGGCTTGAAGAAAAGCTTTATCGTGTCAACGATCCAGCCGATGCCGAGAAGTCCGCCCGTGCAAAGATACAGTAAGCCAAGACCAATTTTTCCCTCATAGAATTTGTGGATACCGAATTCGCCGAAGAAAAGGCAGAGGAAAAATGCCACCCACTTGTTCTTTAAGCAGGGGTTCTTTCCGCTGTATTTCGGAGCAGGTGCAATGTAGTTCACATTATTCACAGTGGAAGTCGGTGCAGGTGCAGCCTGTTGGAGAAGCTCGACCTGCCTGCCGCAGTGAGTGCATACGACCGCATCGAACGCTATCTTCTTTCCGCAGAATTTGCAGAATTTCGTTTTGCCCTCGTAAACTTCGCCGCCGTAGCTGTCCCTTTCTGCAGGAACGTCGGGAGCGACCTTTATATTCGGTGCGTCCTGCGGCATAGCCTGAGTGGTGTAGCTGATATTCGGGCGCTTGGGGTAAAGATTTTCCTGCGAATGTGACTGTTTATACATTTCGGCTGACTGAGAACCCTCGGGGTAAAATTCGCCGTCATCTCCGTAAAAGCCGTTGTTTTCATTGTTCATTTTCAGATTTGTCCTTTCCTTTATGTCTATATGTCTATTATAATAGTATATACAGTAAAAATAAATTATTTTTTATTGAAAAAGCCCTTGACAAAATTTGCTGAACGTAGTATAATAATATACTGTATCATAATGCAATTCTATGTGCGTTTTTACCGTATGGTAATAGTATAACACATTTTTTTCTGAATTGCAACTGTTTTTGCAAATATTCGGCAAATGTCCGAAATTAAGCGAAAACGGAAAATTATCCCCGTAAAATTTTAAGGAGGGACTCGCCTATGGTTAATGTCAAGCCTGTCCAGCTTGGTAAAACAACTCGTATGAGCTTCGGAAAGATCAACGAAGTTCTGCCGATGCCTAACCTCATTGAGGTGCAGAAAAAGTCTTATGAATGGTTCCTGGACGAAGGACTTAAGGAAGTTCTTCACGATATGTCCTCCATCACGGACTATAACGGCAACTATTCTCTCAGCTTTGTTGACTTTAAGCTCGCTGACGAATCGAACTATTCCATTGCTAAGTGCAAGGAACTTGACGTAACTTATTCTGCAAAGATGTTCGTTAAGGCTAAGGTATGGGATAGAGCAACAGGTGATATCGTCGATTCGGGCGATGCCGATATCTATCTCTGCGATCTGCCGCTCATGACCGAAAGCGGTACATTCGTTATCAACGGCGCAGAACGTGTTATCGTTTCACAGCTCGTTCGTTCTCCGGGTGTTTACTATGCTGTTGAAAAGGATAAAACAGGTAAGGATCTTTTCAAGACCACCGTTATCCCTAACAGAGGTGCTTGGCTGGAATACGAAATGGATTCCAACGACGTTATCTATGTAAGAATCGATAAGAACAGAAAGATCCCCCTTACTACATTTATAAGAGCGCTCGGCTGCGGTACCGATGCCGAGATCGAAGAGCGTTTCGGCAAGGACGAACGCCTCGAACAGACTATCCTCCAGAAGGACGCTACAAAGAATACGGAAGAAGCTCTCCTCGAAGTTTACAAGAAGCTCCGTCCGGGCGAACCTCCTACGGTAGAAAGCGCTGTTTCCCACATCAATACACTCTTCTTCGATGCAAGAAGATATGACCTTTCCCGTTTCGGACGTTATAAATACAATAAGAAGCTCGGCGTTGCTTCAAGGATCGCAGGTCACAGACTTTCACGTCCCGTTGCAAATCCTCTCACCGGCGAAATTATGGCTGACGAGGGCGACCTTATCACAATGGACAAGGCTCTCGAGATCGAGCAGGCTGGTGTTTCCGAGGTTTGGCTCGACATTGAGCACAAGGAATTCTACACCACACCGACAGGTGAAGCCGCTCACAGGATCGAAGAGAGAGAAGTCAAGGTCATCGGCAACGGCATGGTTGATATCGCTCCTTACGTTGACTTTGACCCTGCCAAGTACGGCATCAACGAGAAAGTTTCCTTTGCAGTCCTCAAGGATATCCTTGAAAATGCCGCTGACAAGGAAGAGATCGAAGAGATGGTCAAGAGCCGTCTTGAAGAGCTTGTTCCAAAGCATATCATTCTTGACGATATCTATGCTACTATCAGCTACTTCATCAACCTCTGCGAGGGCGTTGGTACAGTTGACGATATCGACCACCTCGGCAACAGACGTATCCGTTCCGTTGGCGAGCTTCTCCAGAACCAGTTCAGAATTGGTTTTGCAAGAATGGAAAGAGTTATCCGTGAAAGAATGAACACACAGACTCAGAACGAGGGTGCAATGTCTGCGGAATCTCTCATCAATATCAGACCTATCACAGCTGCGATAAAGGAATTTTTCGGTTCATCACCGCTTTCACAGTTCATGGATCAGACTAACCCTCTCGCAGAGCTTACTCATAAGAGAAGACTTTCAGCCCTCGGCCCCGGCGGTCTTTCCCGTGACCGTGCCGGATTCGAGGTTCGTGACGTTCACTACTCCCACTACGGAAGAATGTGTCCTATCGAGACCCCTGAAGGTCCTAACATCGGACTTATCTCCTATCTTGCATCTTTCGCAAGAATAAATGAATACGGCTTTATCGAAGCTCCTTACAGAAGAGTTGATAAGGCTACGGGCGTAGTTACCGACGAGGTAGTTTATATGACTGCCGATATGGAGGATAACTACACAGTTGCTCAGGCTAACGAACCGCTTACAGAAGATCACAAGTTCGCAAGACCTATCGTTAATGCACGTTACAGAGATCAGATCCTCGAATGTGAAAGAGAACGTATCGACTACATGGACGTTTCTCCTAAGATGGTCGTTTCCATTGCGACTGCTTCCATTCCGTTCCTCGAAAACGATGACGCAAACCGTGCGCTCATGGGTTCAAACATGCAGCGTCAGGCGGTTCCTCTTCTTAAGACGGAAGCTCCTATCGTTGGTACAGGTATGGAATACAAGGCTGCCGTTGACTCTGGTGTCTGCGTTGTTTCCAAGCACGACGGTGTTGTGGAAAAGGTTTCCGCCGATGAGATCGTTGTTAAGGACGGCACAGGCGCAACCCACACCTACGAGCTTATCAAGTTCAAGCGTTCCAACCAGGGTACCTGCATCAATCAGCGTCCTATCGTTGACTGCGGTGAAGAAGTTCATGTCGGTCAGGTTCTCGCTGACGGTCCCGCAACCTGCAACGGCGAAATTTCCATCGGTAAGAATGCCCTCATCGGCTTCATGACATGGGAAGGCTACAACTACGAGGACGCCGTTCTCCTTAATGAACGTGTTGTCCGTGAAGATATGTACACTTCTATCCATATCGAAGAATATGAGATCGAAGCAAGAGATACAAAGCTCGGACCCGAAGAGATCACCCGTGACATTCCTAATGTCGGCGATGATGCTCTCAAGGACCTCGATGACAGAGGTATCATTCGTATCGGTGCTGAAGTCCGTGCAGGTGATATCCTTGTCGGTAAGGTAACACCTAAGGGCGAGACCGAGCTTACAGCAGAAGAAAGACTGCTCCGTGCTATTTTCGGCGAAAAGGCAAGAGAAGTCCGTGATAACTCCCTTAAAGTTCCTCACGGTGAAGCAGGTATCATCGTTGATGTTAAGGTATTTACCCGTGATAAGTGCAAGGAGCTTGCACCGGGCGTTAATATGCTCGTCCGCTGCTACATCGCACAGAAGCGTAAGATCTCTGTCGGCGATAAGATGGCTGGCCGTCACGGTAACAAGGGTGTCGTTTCCCGTATCCTTAAATCCGAAGATATGCCGTTCCTCCCTGACGGTACACCGCTCGATATCGTTCTTAACCCTCTCGGCGTTCCTTCACGTATGAACATCGGTCAGGTTCTTGAAGTTCATCTCGGTATGGCTGCAAAGAAGCTCGGCTGGAAGGTAATGACTCCTGTATTCGACGGCGCTCACGAAGATGATATCCGTGAGATGTTCAAGCAGGCAGGTATGAGAGAAGACGGTAAGACTGACGTTTACGACGGAAGAACGGGCGAAAAGTTCGATAACCCGGTTACAGTCGGTTATATGTACTACCTCAAGCTCCACCACCTCGTTGATGATAAGATCCACGCACGTTCCGTTGGTCCTTACTCCCTCGTTACGCAGCAGCCTCTCGGCGGTAAAGCCCAGTTCGGCGGTCAGCGTTTCGGCGAAATGGAAGTTTGGGCTCTCGAAGCTTACGGTGCAGCTTATACACTTCAGGAAATACTCACAGTCAAGTCGGACGATACTGTCGGACGTGTCAAGACCTACGAAGCTATCGTCAAGGGACAGAATGTTCCTAAGCCGGGCGTTCCCGAATCGTTCCGAGTTCTTGTCAAGGAGCTCCAGTCACTCGGTCTTGATGTCAAAGTCCTCAACTCCGAGGGCGATGAGATCGACCTCAAGCAGTCCTTCGATGATGATGACGATATCATTCCGCAGCCTGTTGCTGATGCAGACGATATGGATATGAGCGATGTTTATGTCGAGGACGAAGATGACGGCTACTCATACAAGAATTATGACGATATTGACGATTTTGCTGACGAAGATGGGGACAGCGACGACGATGATGACCTCACTTTCGATGACGGTGACGACAGCGATCTGATCTGACCCGAATAAACAAAACAGAGTGCGTTTTTCTCTGCGTATTCTGTTTTATGCCGAAAAACTGCATACAAAAGCGTATAGAGTTCCCGAAAACGGTCTTTGTACGCTTGCCCTCGGGCAAAATGCGGAGTCGGTTTACGAGCCTTTAAGAGTATAATGTTTAAAGGAGTGTTAGCTGTTGGAATTCAACACATTTGAATCAATTAAAATCGGTCTTGCATCCCCCGAACAGATCAGAAGCTGGTCGCACGGCGTTGTTGAAAGACCCGAAACCATAAACTACAGAACTCAGAAGCCTGAACGTGACGGCCTTTTCTGCGAAAGAATTTTCGGACCTACAAAGGACTGGGAATGTCACTGCGGAAAGTATAAGAAGATCCGTTTCAAGGGCAAAGTCTGCGAGCGCTGCGGCGTTGAAGTAACAAGAGCCAAGGTCAGACGTGAACGTATGGGTCATATCGAGCTTGCTGCTCCCGTTTCCCATATCTGGTACTTCAAGGGAACACCGTCCAGAATAGGTCAGGTCATCGAAGTTTCACAGAAGCGTCTTGAAGAAATTCTTTACTTCACAAAATATATCGTTGTCGACCCCGGCAACACAGAGCTTGAAAAAAAGCAGCTCCTCACAGAAAAAGAATATATGGATATGCGAGAGAAGTATGAGGACGATTTCGTTGCCGAAATGGGCGCAGAAGCTATCCTCGAACTCCTCGAAGAATACGACCCCGACAGATATGATAACTTTATCCGTCAGAAGATCGAAAGATTCTCCGCAGTAACGGGTCTTACGGAAGAGCAGATCACAGACTTCCTTGCAAGACGTTACTACGTTATCAAGGACAACGCTGACAGCGAAGATTTCACAGTCGGCGAAGTTGTTGACCGCCTTACCTATACAGATGAGGTTCTCGCTTACAACCGTCTTCGTGAAGAAGAACACAAGTCCGTTATCGAGGTTGAAACAGGTTCGCACTATATCGAACGCCTTTTCTTCGAGAATGTCGGCGAAAAGAATGCTAACGGCGATTATGATGACCTTGTTGACAAGGCTAACTGGAAGGATAACCTCACATGGGCTTCCGACGATCTTAAGGAAGAGCTTAAAGATCTCCCTGCAGGTCAGAAGAAGATCAAGCTTTTAAAGCGTCTTGAAATTATCGAGAGCTTCCGTCTTTCCAACAACAAGCCGTCCTGGATGATAATGCAGGCTATCCCTGTTATACCGCCCGATATCCGTCCTATGGTAATGCTCGACGGCGGACGTTACGCAACCTCCGACCTCAACGATCTTTACAGACGTGTTATCAACAGAAATAACCGTCTTAAGAAGATGCTCGAACTCGAAGCACCCGATATCATCATCAGAAACGAAAAGAGAATGCTCCAGGAAGCTGTTGACGCACTTATCGACAACGGCAGACACGGCAGACCCGTTACAGGTCCCAACAACCGTGCGCTCAAATCTCTTTCCGATATGCTTAAGGGTAAGCAGGGACGTTTCCGTCAGAACCTCCTCGGTAAGCGTGTTGACTACTCGGGACGTTCCGTTATCGTCGTTGGTCCTGAACTCAAGATGTACCAGTGCGGTCTTCCTAAGGAAATGGCTCTCGAACTCTTCAAGCCTTTCGTTATGAAGCGCCTTGTAGATACAAAGGTAGTTACAAATATCAAGTCTGCCCGTAAAATGGTAGAACGTTCCAAGAACGAGGTTTGGGATGCGCTCGAGAACGTTATCAAGGATCATCCCGTATTCCTTAACCGTGCCCCAACGCTTCACAGACTTGGTATTCAGGCATTCGAGCCTATCCTCGTAGAGGGCAGAGCTATCAAGCTTCATCCGCTCGTATGTACGGCGTTCAACGCTGACTTCGACGGTGACCAGATGGCTGTCCACCTCCCGCTTTCCGCAGAAGCTCAGGCAGAAGCACGTTTCCTTATGCTTGCTGCAAACAACCTCTTAAAGCCGTCTGACGGACGTCCTGTTGCCGTTCCTTCGCAGGATATGGTGCTCGGTTCTTACTACCTCACAATGAAAAAGGCAGGCGAACCGGGTGAGGGCAAGATATTCCGTGACGTAAACGAAGCTCTTATGGCTTACGATGCTCACATCATCTCCATTCACGCTGCTATCAAGGTCCGTATTTCCAAGGAAGTCGGCGGAAAGACAGTTTCCAAGCTTATCGAATGTACAGCAGGCAGACTTATCTTCAATGAAAATATTCCGCAGAACCTCGGCTATGTTGACAGAACGAACTCCGACAAGCAGTTCGACCTCGAGATCGACTTCCTCGTTAAGAAGAAGCAGCTCTCCGATATCATCGAACGCTGCATAAGAATTCACGGCACGACCGTTACTTCCGAAGTCCTCGACAAGATCAAGGCTCTCGGATACAAATATTCCACAAAGGCTGCTCTCACCGTTGCTGTCTGCGACGCTCTTATCCCTCCCGAGAAGAAGGATATCGTTGCCGATGCAGATGCTCAGGTAGAGAAGATCAACAAGCTTTACAAGAGAGGCTTTATCTCGGCTGCCGAGAAGTCCAAGCGCTTCATCAGCATCTGGAACCAGGCTACCGATGACCTCACCAACTGCATCAAGAAGCACTATGACATCGAGAACAATCCTATTCATATGATGGCTGACTCCGGTGCCCGTGGTTCTATCAACCAGATCAGACAGCTCGCAGGTATGCGTGGACTTATCGCCAACACCTCGGGTTCGACTATCGAGATGCCTATTCGTGCTAACTACCGTGAGGGTCTTAATATCCTCGAGTACTTCATTTCTTCCCGTGGTGCCCGTAAGGGACTTGCCGATACGGCTCTCCGTACCGCTGACTCGGGTTACCTCACAAGACGTCTTGTTGACGTTTCGCAGGAAGTCATCATTCACGAAGAAGACTGCGGAACCGATGAGGGTATCGAGGTTTACACTATCAAGAACGGCAACGAAATGATCGAACCGCTCAAGGAAAGACTTATCGGCAGATATCTGCTTGAAGATCTCCGTGATCCCGCAACGGGCGACCTCATTATGAGCCGCAACAGACTTATGAACGACGCTGACGCACAGAAGGTCGTTGACAGCGGCGTTGAAAAGGTTACTATCCGCTCCGTCCTCAACTGTAAGGCTAAGAACGGCGTATGTGCTAAGTGCTACGGTGCAAACCTTGCAAACAACAACATCGTCCGTGTCGGCGAAGCTGTCGGCGTAATCGCTGCACAGTCTATCGGTGAACCTGGTACACAGCTTACAATGAGAACGTTCCATACGGGTGGTATCGCTTCCGCAGAAGATATCACACAGGGTCTTCCACGTGTTGAAGAACTCTTTGAAAGCCGCCGTCCTAAGAATGCTGCTATCATCGCAAAGGCAGCAGGTTCTGTTCGTATGGAAGAGATCAAAAAGACCAGAAACGTTATCATCAAGAGCGATGAAACGGGCGAGGAAGAGTATTATCCTGTTCCTTACGGCTACAAGATCAAGGTTTCCACAGGCGATACAGTCACTGCAGGTCAGCCTCTTACAGAAGGCTCGATCAACCCCGGCGATATCCTTGCAGTAAACGGTCAGCAGGCTGTTCAGAACTATATCATCACAGAAGTTCAGAAGGTTTACCGTCTCCAGGGTGTTGATATCAACGATAAGCACATCGAAGTTATCGTTCGTCAGATGCTCCAGAAGGTCAAGGTCGATGACAGCGGTTCAAGCTATCTCCTCCCCGGATCACTCGTTGACAGAAAGGAAATTGCCGAGATCAACGAAGGCATCAAGAAGCGTATGGACGCAGGCGAAGAGGGTCTCAGCTTCGTAACATTCTTCCCTGTTCTTCAGGGTATCACGAAAGCTGCTTCCAACTCCGAAAGCTTCCTCTCCGCTGCTTCCTTCCAGGAAACAACAAGAGCGCTCACCGATGCAGCCATCAAGGGCAAGACCGACCACCTCCTCGGACTTAAGGAGAACGTTATTATCGGTAAGCTTATCCCTGCAGGTACAGGTATGGCTGTCTATAACAACGTAACCATTATGAAAAATGAAGGCTTCACAGACCACAGCGCACCAACAGCGCAGAATCTCTAAGCTGAAATGATAAAACCGCCGTGTGAAATTTCATACGGCGGTTTTTTATTGTTATCTCTTGAAAATGCAGTAATAATATGATAAAATAAAAGGACATTAATTGCATTATCGGAGGGTATGTATGACAGAAAGATTTGATATAAGCGGAAAATGGGACTATAAGCTCATAAACGCCGAAAATACAGAGATTTCAAGCGGCAGCACAGCGCTCCCGTCAACGGTTTCGCAGATGAGGCTTTCACCGCTCAACGAAGAACGTGTGGACGGCTATCTCGGCGACCCTTATAAATTTGAGGGCAGCGCAGTTTACAGCAGGAAGATCAAACTTCGCAAACCCGAAAATGACGAGGAATTCTTCCTCACACTTGAAAGAACAAGAATAAGTGAGGTTTACATAAACGGCAAGCCTGCAGGAACGCAGAACAGCCTTTGCACTTCGCACAGATACAATATCACCGACCTTATTTCTGACGGCGAAAACGATATCACGGTAAAAGTCAGCAACATCGGCTATCCCGTCCCGGGAGGACATATGACTTCGCCCGATACGCAGACGAACTGGCTCGGAATCCTCGGCGAGATGTTCATTTCGGCTGAGAAAAAAGTCCGTGCGGAGAAGATCCGTGTTTTCCCGAAGCTTGACGGGAGTAGCATCGTGATAAAGGGCGAAATGACCGCCTGCGCAGACGTTACCGTTCAGGTCGAGGGCTTCAAAGCGGAAACCTTCACCGCAGAGGGCGAATTTGAGTTTGAATATAAGCTTGGCGGCGCAAAGCCTTGGAACGAGTTCAAGCATAATTTGTACACGCTTAAAGTGACCTGCGGCGAGGACGTTCAGACGGTCACATTCGGCTTGAAAAAATACGAGACTGACGGCAGAAAGCTTCTTATCAACGGCGAAAGAGCGTTCCTGCGCGGAAAACACGACGGAATGATATTCCCGATGACTGGCGCAGCGCCTATGGACAAGGCATCGTGGCTGAAAGTGATGAAAACAGCAAAGGAACACGGCATAAACCACTATCGCTTCCACACCTGCTGTCCGCCCGAGGCTGCTTTCGAGGCTGCCGATGAGCTTGGCATCTACCTTGAACCCGAGCTGCCGTTCTGGGGCACGGTCGAGGAGGAGCTTAACGATGGTCAGCGTTATCTTATTGAAGAGGGCTACCGAATTCTGGACGAGTTCGGCTCGCACCCGTCATTTTTTGCGCTTTCGCTCGGAAATGAGCTTTGGGGCAGCAAGGAGCGCCTGAATGAGATCCTGCTCGGCTACAAAGCGCACGACAGCAGACATCTCTACACGCAGGGTTCAAACAACTTCCAGTTTATTCCGTGCGTTGTTGAAGGCGATGACCTTTTTGTCGGTGTTCGTTTCTCACGTGACCGACTTTTCAGAGGTTCTTATGCGATGTGCGATGCGCCGCTCGGACACATTCAGACGGCTGCACCGAATTCAAATTACAATTACGATGAAATAATTGCACCGAATGTTGTTTCGGACGGCGAAACAAAGGGCGGTACTATCGAGATCCAGTACGGAACGGGAGTAAAAACTGTTTCGCTCGGCGAGGGTGGCAGCGAATTTATCCCCGAAATTCCCGTAATTTCGCACGAAGTCGGACAGTATTTTATGTACCCCGACTACAACGAGATAGAGAAATACACGGGCGTTCTGAAACCATACAACCTTGAAATTTTCCGTGAACGCTTGGAAAAAGCGGGACTTTCGCACCTTGCCGACAGCTATTTCAAGGCTTCGGGACGCTTTGCGGCTGAATGTTACAAGAACGAGATCGAAACCGCTCTGCGTTCGGACGAGCTTTCGGGATTTCAGCTTCTCGACCTGCAGGATTTCACGGGGCAGGGGACTGCGCTTGTCGGAATTCTGAACAGCTTTATGGAGAGTAAGGGCGTTATTTCGCCCGAGGAGTGGAGAGGCTTCTGTTCGGACAGGGTAATTCTCGGCTGTCTGCCGAAATTCGTGTGGAGCTGCGGCGAAGAAGCGGAGATGCCCGTAATGCTTTACAACTATGCGGCAAATGCTGACGTTGACCCCGTTGTGAAGATAACGCTTGAAGCGAACGGCGATGTCACCGAGTATAAGCTTTGTGCAAATGGCAGTTTCAAGGGAGGAGTTTTCACGCTCGGAACGGTGAAGCTTGCGATGCCAAAGCTTGAAAAGGCTGCAAAGGTTCGTCTTACGCTTGAAATGGGCGGTATAAAGAACGGCTATGATTTGTGGATATTCCCCGAGGTGAGCGAAGCTCCGAACTGCGCCGAAACCGATTGGGAAAAGGCAAAAGCAAGGCTTGCAAACGGCGAAAATGTGCTGTTTATGCCTGACAAGCTCCCCGAAAACAAGTCGATAGAGGGAACATACTGCACGGATTTCTGGAACTATCATATGTTCAACAGCATTTCCGTTTCGATGAAAAAGCCAAGCCCCGTGGGAACGCTCGGTCTGCTCATCGACAAGGATAACGCTATGCTGAACGGCTTCCCGAGTGAAATTTACTCAACTGCACAATGGTATGACGCTGTTGAGGGTTCACGCACGGCGATACTGGACGGACTTCCGATAGAACCGACAGTGAGGACCATTGACACGAACGACCGCAACCACTCGCTCGGAAAGATATTCGAGGTGAAAACGGGCGGCGGAAAGCTTCTCGTCTGCACGGCTCGGCTCGACAAAAAGCCAGACAGCGTTCCATGCCGTCAGCTTTACAAGAGCCTTGCGGATTACGTTGCTTCGGACAGATTTGCTCCGACTGCGGAGGTTTCACTCGGCGAGTTAGATAAAATTTTTAAGGACTAAAAACTATGGCTTACGAAAAAAATATGACCGAGGGAAACGAGCTTTCGCATATACTTCGGTTCACACTTCCGCTGCTCATGGGAAACCTTTTTCAGCAGCTTTACAATGTCGTGGATTCGGTCATTGTCGGACGATATCTCGGCTATGATGCGCTGGCTTCGGTCGGCGCAACGGGTTCGCTCACATATTTTTTCTATACATTCTGCATCGGTCTTTCGGTCGGTTCGGGAATACTTATTGCGCAGTGCTTCGGTGCGGCTCGTGAGGAAGATGTTAAGCGTTACATTGTCAACTCAGCTTATGCGGCGCTTATATTCGGCGCAGTGATAAGCGTTGTTGCGTTCCTGCTCTCAGGGCCGCTGTTAAAGCTTATGAACACGCCCGAGGAGATCTATTCAGCGGCGCACGGATATATGCAGATAGCGTGTCTTGGAACTATTGCTGTATCGCTTTACAACTGGATAAATGCCGTTATGCGTTCGCTCGGTGACAGCAAAACACCGCTCATTTTTCTTATCGTTGCGAGCGTTATAAACGTTGTGCTTGACCTTGTGTTCGTTATCGTGTTCAAAATGGGCGTAAACGGTGCTGCGCTTGCAACGGTCATTGCGCAGGCAGTTTCGGCGGTCGGCTGTATGATCTTTGCATTTGTAAAGGTAAAGTATTTCAAACTGACTTCGGACGAAATGAAGCTTCGTGGGATATATTTTTCAAAGTGTATAAAGACGGGTGTTCCGATAGCACTCCAGAACTCGATGATATCCGTCTCGATGATATTCCTGCAGAGGGTTGCGAACGGCTTCGGTTCGGTCGTTGTGGCGGCTTATACCGCAACGATGCGTGTTGAACAACTCGTTCAGCAGCCTTTTGCATCGCTCAATGCGGCACTTTCGACCTTCGCAGGACAGAATATGGGCGCAGGCTATGTTGACAGAACGGTACGGGGTTACCATAAGACCGTGAAGATAATGATAGCTTTTGCGCTTGTAATGCTTGTGCTGTTCCTCATTTTCAGCAGAAATATCGTTGGAATTTTCGTCACGGAAGAAGCCGTTATCGACATCGGTTCAAAGGCACTGATGCTTTCTGCGTTCTTCTATATTCCGCTCGGACTTATCCATACAACGAGAGGACTTCTCAACGGAGCAGGCGACGTTACATACGCTATGATAAACGGATTTGTCGAGGTCATCGGCAGAATTGGCTTCGCACTGATACTTCTGCAGTTCCCGTCAGTCGGAATATGGGCAGTATGGGGAACGACCTGCCTTACATGGCTTCTCACGGCGGCAATGAGCGTTGCACGTTACCATTTCGGCAAGTGGAGGAACAAAGTCTCGGCTTGATTCGGAATTATACAAACAAAGACGGCATAATCACGAAATGTTGCTCGTGATCATGCCGTTTCTTATGTGCTGAATTTTTATGCCTTTTTCATATCTTTCATAAAAGCCGTTACCGCAAATATCATCGCCGCAAGCATATATCCCAGAACATAGTACATATCCGGGAAGATATCCGCAAAATCCCCGGATAGCGCATTTCTTCCTATATAAACGCTGTGCGCAAACGGGAGCAGTTCGCATATCTTTTTGAACACGCCGCCGACAAGTGAGAGATCAAACCACGCACCCGATGTGAACGCCGTGAGGTTCGTAAGCAGCGCACCGCATAGTCCTCCGACAGCCTTTTCACTGAGCAAAGCTCCGCATAAAACTCCGAGCGCAATGAAAAACAGCGCAGACGGCAGCAGTAAAAGTATCGCAAACACTATGTTCACGCTCGGTTCAAGTCCGAGGAGCATCGCTGTACCGAAGCAGACCACGCTCTGCACGACAGCCATTGGAAAAAGCGGCAGCATATAGCCAATGATAAAGTCCGCCGCCGACATCGGCGCAGTGAAAAGCCTTATCAGCATCGCCGAACAGCGATCGCCCGAAACAAGCTGTGCCGAGAAGAGCGTGAGGAACGAGTAACCGAAAACCGCAATTCCCGGAGTGAGCTTTTCTATGTCAAAAACATTGACGGGAACATTCGCATTTATCGCCGAGAGCAGCAAAAGCAGCACAACGGGGAAGCACAAGCCGAAAATAAGGCTCAACGGGTCACGGATTATCTCTTTCGCAACCCTTGATGAAAAAGCTGTCATTTTCATTCGCACTTTCCCTCCTTTACTGTCTTCACAAACGCCTCTTCGAAGCTTTTTGCGCCCGTACTGCTTACAAGCTCGTCGCATTTTCCGCAGAAAAGCAGCTTTCCGTCACGCATTACACCCACACGGTCGGAAAGGCTCTCCGCTTCTTCGAGATAATGCGTTGTGAGTATCATCGTGACCCTGCCTTTCAGCTCACTGATAACGTCCCAAAGCTCCGAACGTGCGATAACGTCCAGTCCGAGCGTAGGCTCGTCCAGAAACAGCACCTTCGGGTCGGAAACGAGCGCCATTGCAATGCTCAGACGCCGCTGCCAGCCGCCCGAAAGCTTTTTCGCCTGCATATCACGGAATTTTGAAAGATTGAATTTGCCTATCATTTCCTCGGCAATATTCTTTGACTTCTCCTTTGAAAAGCCGTGAACGCCGCCCATAAGCACGAGGTTCTCATATACCGAAAGATTCCTTGCAACGGCGGTTTCCTGCGGAGAAACGCCGATAAGCGTTTTGACCTTTTCGGGCTGTTTCACAACATCAAAGCCGCCTATCTCAATGCTTCCCGAATCGAACGGACAAAGGCAGCACATCGTTTTTATCGTCGTGGTCTTTCCTGCGCCGTTCACGCCGAGCAGCGAAAAAAGCTCACCCTCGCTGACTTCGAGCGAAAGTCCGTCCACCGCTTTCACACCCTTGTAAGACTTCGTGAGATCACTTATCTTTATCATCATCGTTTTCTTCCTCCGTCATATCGAAGCCGAGTTCACCGCCAAGCTGTTTGAGCGGAACTACCGCCATTCCTTTGTGTATATCGCCGAGGAAAAGCAGCATATCGCCCTTGCTGATGCCAAAAATCTTTCTCGCTCTGCTCGGGATAACGATCTGTCCTCTCTCGCCGACACGGACAACGCCGAAAGCGTATTTTCCCGTGCGCTTTTCCTCGGGGTCTTCGCCTTTTTCGGCAAGGAGTTCGTCCATAGAGATGTCGTAAATATCGGCAAGCTCCTTGCATTTCAGCACATCGGGGACGGTCTCGCCCGATTCCCACTTTGAAACGGTCTGTCGGGAAACATTTATCCTTTCGGCAACATATTCAAGACTGTAGCCTTTTTCTCGGCGCAAGTCCTTTAAGCGTTCGTTTATCACATCAAGCACCCCTTTTCTATTTATATGAAAAATCATTCTTTTCATATTCTCTGAAATGTATTATATCGCATAATTCCGTGCTTTGCAACCAACGTTTCTTAACATTTTCCGTTATGTTTCCGTACATATAAACGTCGGAAGGAATTTTTTTGCGCACGAGTTCTTGAAAATCCCATTTGACCGTGCTATAATATCTGTAGAAATTTGCGGAGGTGTTTTTTATGGGCGACTGGAACTCGGCTCAGTACACTAAATTTGAAAGAGAGCGCACTCAGCCCTCTATCGACCTTATAAACAGACTTCATATCGAGCCGAAAACGGTTCTCGACATCGGCTGCGGCCCCGGAAACAGCACTGCACAGCTTTTCAGACGTTTTTCCGAAGCGGATATCCTTGGCATCGACAGTTCGGACAATATGCTTGAAAAAGCCTCGGCTTCTTATCCCGAAATGAAGTTCAAAAAGTGCTTTGTTCCCGATGGGCTTGAAGAATTGGGCAGGTTCGACCTTATCTTCTCAAATGCTTGCCTGCACTGGATACCCGACCACGAAAAACTGCTCCCAAAGCTTATTGAAAAGCTCAATGACGGCGGCGTTCTTGCCGTTCAGATGCCGCTTGTCCGGAATGCGATGTTCTATCACGAACTGAACAGCCTTGCTTCGGACGGAAAGTGGAAAAAGCTTAGTACCATACACAATTTTCACAACCTTTCGCCCGAGGAAACATATAATATACTCTGCAAGTCGGCGTCCGAAGTTGAAATGTGGGACACTTCCTATTATCACATAGTCAAGTCGCACAGTGCGGTCATTGAGTGGTACAAGGGGAGTGGTCTGCGCCCATATCTTGAGGCGCTTGACGAAACGGAAAGAGAAGAATTTTTAGCTGACCTGCTCGAAAGAATAAAAACGAACTATCCCGTTCAGACGGACGGGAAAATCATATTAAAAATGCCCCGTTTGTTTTTCATTGTGAAGAAATAAGAGGTGAACTTTCGATGAAACGCTGCATCATCACGGCTCTATGCAAGGAATGACGGATTGCATAGAGGTCACTTGACACGCTTTACATAAAGCAGATCTGACCGTCATACCTTGCACTTTGACTTAGATCAAATTTAAAGGAGCAAGGTATTATGAATACATTAAAAGAACTCAAAACATTTATCATTTTATGGCTCACACAGGCGCTTTCTTCGCTCGGCAGCTCGATGACGGGCTTTGCGCTGGTGATATGGCTCTACAACGACAGCGGTTCGGCACTGATTACCGCCCTGCTGACAGTCTGTTCATACGCGCCTTATGTTATCGTGAGCATTTTTGCAGGTGCGATAAGCGACAAATGGAACAAAAAAGCCGTAATGCTCGTATGCGACAGCTTTGCGGCACTTACAACCGTCTGCGTTCTCGTGCTGTTTAAGACAGGCTCGCTTGAAGTATGGCATCTGTACATTCTCAATGCCCTTAACGGACTTATGAACTCGGTTCAGTCGCCTGCTTCCGATGTTGCTGCGACGCTTCTCACGCCCGAAAAGCACTATCAGAAAACAAGCGCAATGAGATATTTCTCGAATTCGCTCGTTTCGATCTTAACGCCAGTCATTGCGGCTGCGATAGTTTCCGTTGCAGGACTTGATGCCGTTATCGCCTTTGACCTTGCAACATTTGCCGTTGCTTTTACGGTGCTTCTTTTCTTTATAAAGATACCCGAAGTACCGCAGAACGAAAGCAGCAAGGAAACGCTTCTCCAATCGGCAAAAGGCGGAATTTTCTACCTCGGCAGGAACAAGGGAATACTCTGTATGATACTTTTCCTCTCTGCGATAAACTTCATCGCATCTATCTACAACGCCGCACTTCCCGCACTTATCCTATCCAAAAGCAATGAAGCCGCACTCGGTGCAGTCAGCAGCAGCGTAGGCATAGCAACGCTCATCGGCAGCGTTATCGCAACGGTTTTCCCGAAGCCGAAAAGCCGCTCAAAGACGATATGCGCCTGCCTGCTTGTTTCGATGAGTACGGAAAATTTCCTGCTTGCATTCGGGAACAACACGATAGCATGGTGTATCGGCGCTGTTCTCGGCTGGCTGTTCATTCCGCTCATGAGCGCAAACTATGACGTTATCTTCCGCAGCACAGTTCCGAAAGAAATGCTCGGACGTGTCTATTCCGTGCGCAATACGCTCCAGTTTTTCTCCATTCCCGTCGGATATTTTCTCGGCGGATTTCTGGTCGACAAGGTATTTGAACCTTTTATGGCAGGCACGGAAAACACGCTTTGGCTGAATATTTTCGGTACAGAAAAAGGCTCGGGCGCAGCACTTCTTTTCTTCGTGATAGGAATTGCAGGTGTTATTGTCTGCGCTGTTTTCAGCAGGGTAAAGGCTCTTCGAGAGCTGGGATAAACAAAAACTCCCGAGGTTTGACTTCGGGAGTTTTTACTTGACAAAATCCTCCAATTGTAATATAATATTATTATACACTATATGTGTAATAGATTGAAAAAGATAATTTGTTATGTTATAATACTAAAAGGTTAGGATAGCATTATGAATTTTAGGGGATTATTTCTATGGAATTTCAAAAAGTTATTAAATTGCATTTATTTGACCTTGGAAATCCAAATGGGCGCTGGAAATGTGAACTGTCAAACTGGACAGGAGTAGCCTATAAAATACCCAGAAATCTTGTTAAAACAAGTGATGACAGACCCGAATTATCATCTCCCGGCGTATATTTTTTATTTGGAGAAAATGAAATAACAGATAAGCCACTTGTTTATATAGGTGAAGCCGAAAATATACTAAACAGATTAAAGCAGCATTTGGACAAAAAGGATAATTGGTATGAAGCGATTGCCTTTATCAGCAAAGACAATAATCTTAATAAAGCTCATATAAAATATTTAGAGAATCAATTTTATAGTATCGCCAAGGAATGCAACCGTTACAATATTGATAACAGCAATGTTCCAACCAAATCATCTATTTCTGAAGCAGAGCGAGCAGAGATGGAAGAATTTATTTATAATGCTAAAATATTGGTAAATGTACTTGGACACAAAACCTTTGAAAAACTTGCAAATGATTCGGGCAACTCCCAAAAAACAGATACGATTTTTACCATTTCAACAGGATCAGGCAAAGCCTATGGTATGCCTACATCAGATGGATTCGTTTTACTCAAAGGCTCAAATATACATAAAGTATCTGCTGAATCTCTGAATAACGGAATAAAAAAGAAAGTTGAACAAAGCCGAATAGACGGCGAAATAAAAGATGATATTCTGCAAAACGATAAATTATTTTCAAGTTCATCGTCTGCAGCTGCATTTGCAGTAGGGTACAGTATAAGTGGTCCTCAGCAATGGAAAACTGAAAACGGTAAGACATTAAAATCATTTGAAACTAATAAATAACAGAACAGCCTGCTGTCTGAACCAAAATCAGACAGCAGGCTGTTTTCATACTTTGCCCTGCTTTTTTTCGATATTCATAAGCCGAACAACTTCTTCCCTCGAATCAAGAAATATCTTCACAAGCTGAGGGTCAAAGTCCGTTCCGCTGCCTTTTTCGATTATTGCGAAACATTCCTCTGTCGGCATTGCATCACGGTAACAGCGCTTCTGCGAAACAGCATCAAAAACGTCCGCTATTGCCATTATCCTTGCGTGGAGCGGTATCTGCTCTCCCTTTAAGCCATCGGGATAGCCTTTCCCGTTGTATTTCTCATGGTGAAACCTTGCAACCTCGTATGCGATCTGCCGAAATTCCATATTGTCAAGGTCGAAGAACGTGTTCAGAATGATATCTCCGCCGTCAGGAGCGTGTTTTTTCATCACGGCATATTCTTCGTCCGTGAGCTTGCCCGGCTTCTGCAAAATGCTGTCGGGAGTTGCAATTTTTCCAATATCGTGGAGCGGCGCAGCGCTGCTCACATTCGCCATATAGTCCCTGCTCATAATACTGCGGTAGCGCTTGTTCTCACGCATCTTATCAAGCATAAGCTCAACATAAGCCTTTGTGCGCTTGATATGTCCGCCTGTGTTGTTGTCCCTGCTTTCGACAAGGGTCGCAAAGCCGTCTATCATTTCATCGTGGTGCATGGTGACCTTTCGTATGGACGGATTTTCAAAGTCGATGTAGATGCCGAGCATAAGCATCATCGGGAATATCGAAGTCAGCAGCACTTCGGGGAAGATTATCTGGACAACAAGGATAATGCCAGCTATAGCGATAAACGAAAGCGTTCCGAGTATCTTATCCTTCGGCAGAAAACGGTGTCTTGATATGATAAAATAGAGTATCATTCCGTAATAGAACACGACCGTGCCGTAGCAAACATATACCGAAAGCCCCGTTGAATACCAGGTCGTCTCACCCTCGATATACCGCAGCTCGCCTATCGCGCCGATAACAACGAACAGCGACAGCAGCCACGGAACGGCAAGCAGAAATTTCATACTTCTTTTCTTAAATCCGATGAGCAGGTCGAACATATACTCTGCCGTGATTATCAGCGTCATATCCATAAATAAAAAGAACAGCAGGTGCGCAGTCCCGTTGAGCCACTCGGGAACGATATCTGTGTGATTGACCGTCCACGCGGTAAAGCCGTCGAAAACCACCGCCCACGGCGCAGTTATCATCAGCGCATCAAATAATTTGTTGCACTTTACTTTTCCGTGCATCGTTCCCCTTATGTAGCTGATCTCGATATATAAGATCACCAATAAACAGCCAAGCTGCAATTTTACAAACTGCATACTGTTTTATCTCCTTTGAATGTATGATACAGCAACATTATAGCACATAATTCTTCCGATTTCAACGTGTTTTTCCAAAATCTGCGCCGTTTGTGGTTCAGTTTGGAATATTCAGCAGCCAATCAACGGCATTTTCGGCTTTTATGCCCTCGTAGTCGCCGAGAGTGAATCTGTCGAGAGTGAGAATTGTCTTCGGATAGTTGTCACGGATATTCTGCAAAGGAGTTATCTCACGTTGAAACGTTGATTCGTCGGTAAGAGATGCCGTGACCTGAAAATACTCTACAGCATTGTTTTTTCTTGCAACAAAATCGACCTCTGTTGTTCCGTTTTTTCCGACATAAACCTCATAACCACGTCTGCACAGTTCAAGATACACAATATTTTCGAGCGTAAAGCCAAGATCATAATTTTTGCGTGGAAGCATATAACGTCTTAATCCGGTATCGGCTATATAAAACTTTTGATTCTGTTTAAGAAGCTTTTTTCCCTGTATATCGAAACGCTCAGCAGGATAGAATATAAACGCTTCCGTCAAAGCATCTATATAGTCCGAAATCGTATTCGGACTGACTTTTCTGCCCGAGGAAACAATATAGTCCGAAACACTCTTGACACTGATAAGACTTCCGACAGAGCCTGCAAGAAATTTACTGATATTTTTTAACAGCGAGATATCATTCACCTTTCTGGGAGAAACATTCTGCTCGCGGCGGTTATAACGTTCTTCAATATCCTTTATGATTATCGTGTTGTATATTCCCTCAAGATACATATCCGTTTTTTCTTTTGTTCTGTCCATTGCAGCGATATATGGAAATCCACCAACAGACATATATTCCGAGAAAAGCTCATCACGGCTCTTCCCTATGGGTTGAAGCTGAACATATTCACTGAAAGACAGCAGCAGCATTTTTATCTCAACATATCGTCCGGAAAGCAATGTTGCAAGTTCACCCGAAAGTAAATAGGCGTTTGAACCCGTAATATAAATATCAACATTATCCTTTATATAAAGGCTGTCTACAGCTTTTTCAAAACCGTTGACCTTTTGTATCTCGTCAAGAAAAATGTAGGTAAATTTATTCGGAACAATGCGTTCCGAAATATATTGATAAAGGCTTTTGTAGTCGAGCAGATTTTCAAATGACAAGTCCTCAAAATTGACAGCAATTATCTGCTCCGAATCGACGCCCGTTTCAAGGAGATAGTTTCTGTACTGCTCCAAAAGTGTTGATTTTCCGCATCTTCGTATTCCCGTTACAACCTTTATAATTTTTTCCTCACGCCAAAGTTTAAGTTTTTCAAGATACTCTTTTCTTTCAACCATATTCACGCCCCCTTGATATATTGTCATTATATCATATTATAGGCAAAAAGTCAATAAATATTCCAAGTAAAGAACTTTTATGCAAAATTATCTTAAATATTCCGAAATGGGAATATTCTTATAAAAGTTAAAGAAATATTCCAATCTAAGATATAATATAAAAATGCCAAAGTCCCGATAGTCAAGACTTTGGCATTTACAGCAATTTTTAATTATTCCCACTCAATAGTAGCCGGTGGCTTTGTGGTCACATCGTACACAACTCTGTTGATGGACTTTACCTCGTTTACGATCCTGCCCGAGCATACAGCGAGAACTTCGTATGGTATGCGTGAGAACTCGGCTGTCATGAAGTCGGTGGTTTCGACTGCACGAAGAGCGAGGGTGTAATCGTAGGTTCTTCCGTCGCCCATTACGCCTACGGAGCGGTTGTTGGTAAGAACGGCGAAGAACTGGTTGATAGACTTATCAAGCCCTGCCTTTGCGATCTCCTCACGGAATATCCAGTCTGCGTCCTGAAGGATCTCAAGCTTTTCATCGGTTATTTCGCCGATAATTCTGATAGCAAGACCCGGTCCGGGGAACGGCTGGCGGTTTACGAGAACATCGGAAAGTCCGAGCTCACGTCCGAGCGCTCTTACTTCGTCCTTGAAAAGGAGGCGGAGCGGTTCGATTATCTCCTTGAAATCAACATAGTCGGGAAGTCCGCCTACGTTATGATGCGACTTTATTACAGCAGCATCGCCTGTGCCGCTTTCGATGATGTCGGGATAGATAGTTCCCTGAGCGAGATAGTCTACCTTGCCGATCTTTTTTGCCTCGGCTTCAAATACACGAATGAACTCTTCGCCGATAGTCTTGCGCTTTGTTTCGGGGTCGGATACTCCTCTGAGCTTCGACATAAAGCGTTCCTTTGCGTTTACTCTTACAAAGTTGATATCCCAGTCTGCGAATGCAGCTTCAACCTCGTCACCCTCGTTCTTACGCATAAAGCCGTGGTCAACGAAGATACAGGTGAGCTGATTTCCGACAGCCTTTGAGAGAAGAGCTGCGAGAACGGACGAGTCAACGCCGCCCGAGAGAGCGAGAAGAACTTTTCCGTCGCCGACTCTGTTTCGGATATCTTCGATAGCTGTCTTTGCGTAGTTGCCCATTGTCCAGTCGCCGATGCAGCCGCAGACATTCTTGACGAAGCTGTCGATCATCTTACAGCCGTTTTCGGTGTGATTTACTTCGGGGTGGAACTGAACCGCATAAAGCTTCTTTTCCGCATTTTCATAAGCGGCAGCGGGACAGTCAGCGGTGTGAGCCGTTACCTTGAAGCCCTCGGGAATTTCGGAAACAAAATCCGTGTGGCTCATCCATGAAACTGCTTTTTCGGGAAGTCCGTTGAAAAGCAGACTGCTGTTGTCGTAGATAGTTTCGGTTTTGCCGTATTCGGAAGTCACGCAGGAGGAAACCTTTCCGCCGAGCGTATAAGCCATAAGCTGGCAGCCGTAGCAAATTCCGAGCACGGGAACGCCGAGCTCAAATATTTCCTTGCCTATATGCGGCGAGTTTTCGTCATAAACGCTGTTCGGGCCGCCTGTAAAGATAATGCCCTTTGGATTCTTTGCCTTTATTTCGTCGATCGGAGTTTTGTATGACTTTACCTCGCAGTAAACGCCGCACTCTCTGACACGTCGTGCGATAAGCTGGTTATACTGACCGCCGAAATCGAGAACGATTATCATCTCGTGAGCCATTTTTCTACCTCATTTCACTCATAATGAATACTTTCTTTCTATTATGCCACAAATCGAGAAAAACTGCAATACTTTTTTCCGCTGAAAATTTATATTTTTTCTTGCTTAATATAGATATTTGTGATATAATTAAGATTGTATAGTTATGTTTTTTGAATATTTGGGAGAGAATAAATGAATTTTTCTTATACGGCAGTTGCTATAGCAAATAATTTTTTCAAGCTTCATGCAGAAGCACACGAGGGCTTTGATGCGCTCGACATTATCCTCGATGCACTCATCGACTCGGCAAAAATGATCCCTTTCCTTTTTCTCGCATTCCTTTTGATGGAATTTATCGAGCATAAGGCAGGCGAACACCTTGAAAATATACTGAAAAAGACGGGCGGAGGACGTTTTGTCGGCTCAGTTGCAGGCGCTTTGCTCGGCTGCATACCGCAGTGCGGATTTTCCGTTGCGGCAGCGAATTTTTACAGCGGACGGCTCATCACAATGGGTACGCTCGCGGCTGTGTTCATCTCGACCTCGGACGAGGCTATTCCCGTTCTGCTTGCACACCCGGACAAGCTTTCGGCTATACTGCCGCTTCTTCTCACAAAAATTGTCCTCGCAATAATCGTCGGACTGCTCATTGATGTTATCGACCACCTCCGCAAGTCTTTCCGTGAGGAAGATCCCGATTTTGAGGAGCTTTGCTCGGACTGCGGCTGCGGAAGCCACGGTTTATGGTACTCCGCTTTAAAGCACACCGTAAAAATACTCATTTTTATCCTTATCGTGAACCTTATCCTCGGCTTTGCTATGGGCATTGCAGGAAGTGACGCTATCGCCGCAGTTATCGACAAAACGGGTATTTTTCAGCCGCTTGTGACGGCAATTGTCGGTCTTATCCCGAACTGTGCGGCGTCCGTGCTTATCACCGAGCTATACTGTGACGGCATACTCCCGTTCGGCTCTGCGCTCGCAGGACTTATTTCCTCGGCAGGTGTGGGTCTTGCCGTGCTTTTCCGCACGAATAAAAATATGAAGGAAAATTTTGCGATCCTCGGCATCGTACTTCTGACAGGTTTTGCTGCAGGAACTGTGTTCAATATTATCGGTTAAAGGAATTTTTGGAAAATGACGGATGTCAAAGCATTTATAAAAAGAAATCTTATGGTGCTGATCGCACTTGCGGCGGCACTCATATCCTGTGCGCTCGTCCCCGTGACGGACTATATCCAATATGTTGACACCGATGTTATCGGTATACTTTTCTGTCTTATGCTGGTGACGGCAGGGTTCAAGCAGAACAATATGCTTGCAAAGGCGATGTATTTTCTCATTGAAAAAGCACGTATCTACGGCACCCGAAAGGCATTGGTCATTCTGTCGCTGATAACGTATTTACTTTCAATGTTCGTCACGAACGATGCAGCGCTTATCGCTCTTGTTCCGATAATGGTAACATTTTTTGAGGAATATCCCGCATACCTTATTTATGCGGTGGTTGTTCAGACTATCGCTGCAAACCTTGGAAGTATGGCGACACCGTTCGGCAATCCGCAGAACCTCCTTATTTTCACGGAATACGGGATAACTCCCGGCGAGTTTTTTTCAGCAATGCTGCCTGCGGCGGCTGTGGGGCTGGTGATAGTGCTCATACTTGCGGCATTTGTTCCGAACAAGCCGCTCACTGTTGATGATTACGAAGAGGTACATATCAGAAATAAGAGCTATGCTTTGCTGTACGGGATACTTTTTGTGCTTGCGCTGCTTGCCGTTTTCGATGTTCTTGATGTGCTTGTGGTATTTGCGTCAGTGTGCGTTGTTGCGGTGATAATCGAGCCAAAGCTTTTTTATGAGATCGACTACGGGCTGCTGCTGACGTTTGTTTTCTTCTTTATATTTGTCGGAAATATAAAGAACATTCCTGCTGTGAACGGCTTTGCCGAAAAATTCGTTTCGGGCAGGGAGTTTTTTGCAGCTGTTGTGACGAGTCAGTTCATAAGCAATGTTCCTGCGGCTGTTATGCTCAACAGTTTCACCGACAACTGGCGCGCACTGCTTCTCGGTGTTGATGTCGGAGGTCTCGGAACGCCCGTTGCATCAATGGCAAGCCTTATTTCGTTCAGGATATACAGCGCTGCCGAAAACTCAAGATCAATGCGTTTCCTTGGCGTTTTTATGCTTGTAAATATTGCTGTTCTTGCAGTGATGTATGCTTTTGTAAGTATTTTTCTTATATGATCTTAACGCACTGCCCCCTTTCTTATTTATAGGAGAAAAACAATGAAGTATAATGTTATCAAAAAAAATATCATCCGTCCTGTCTGCCTTGCTGTCTGCGCAGCCGTAACTTTTGCTGACGCAGCAATACCCTCCGATGCTGCTTATGATGCGGATGAGAACAGATATGCCGTCACGATAGATACTTCTGCGGATAAAATACCTATCAGCCGATATATCTACGGACTTAACGATGTTTATGGTCTTAACGATGTGACCGTTTATTCCGTAAAGCAGTCCGACCCGAGAATATCTTCCTATAACTGGGAAACAAACACCTCCAATTCGACTGCTCTTGACGGCATGAAAAACGACCTTTCGCTCGTTGACAGCTATCCGCCTGCGCAGCAGAGCGAACCTGCACTTCTTGCAAAGCAGCTCGTTGAGCGTTCGGACAAATACAATATCCAATCCCGATATATCACACTGCAGATGATGGGTTTCGTTGCGAATGATGCGAACGGGGCAATATCGGACGATGATCCGCCGAAGCGTTTCGCTACGGTGCGCTGCGTGAAGAATGACAGTCTTCTTACAACGCCCGATATATATGATGACACCGTTTTTATGGACGAATATATCAGTGCGCTTGTATATAAATACGGCACGGCGGCTGACGGCGGCATAAACGGATATTTTCTTGACAGCGAACCCGAGAACTGGAACTCGCTTTATCCGACCGTTTTTGATGAACCCCTTACGGCGGAAACATTGCTTTCAAAGTCGGTGAGCCTTGCCAATGCAGCAAAGAAGATCGACCCGACAGCACTCATCTACGGTCCGTCGATCGGAGGACTTGAATCCTTTGTCAGTCTTAAAAATGCGGAGGACTGGGAGCAGTATAAATCGAATTATTCTTGGTTCATCGACTATTACCTCGATAAAATGTCCAAAGCCTCCGCACAGACGGGGACAAGACTTCTCGATGTGCTTGACCTTCATTTCATCTCCGAGGCAAGGAGCGTTCTGCTTGAACCGATAGTCGGCACGGACTCGCTGCTCGCAAATGAGGAACGTATGCAGGCGACGAGGATCCTCTGGGATCCGAACTACACCGAAAACAGCAGCAGTGCTATCCTTTACAAGCAGCATACGCCTATTATCCCTACGATACAGGCGTCGATAAGAATGTATTTCCCAAACACAAAGCTCTCGTTTTCCGAGTATGATTTCGGCGGAGGAGATCTTATCAGCGGCGGTATAGCTCAGGCAGATGCACTCGGTATTTTCGGCGAGCAGAATGTCTATATGGCGTGCCTTAAACCGGACACGGAGGATTTTTCCTATCAGAAATCCGGAATAAATATCTATACGAACTATGACGGCGAAGGTTCTTCCTACGGAAATACAGCCGTTTCCGCAGATAACGGAGGCAGCACCCTTAACTCCGTTTACGCATCGGTGGATTCCAACGATGAAAGCGCCCTCAAAGTGGTTTTCATCAACAAAACGAATAATGAAATGCCCGTTGATTTCACCGTATTGTCAAGCTATGATTTTGAAACGGCGAACGTCTACTCTTTTGACAGCACTCACAGCGATATAACGCTTTCGGACGATACGATCAGCATCACGGATAATGGTTTTACTTTCAACGCAGCTCCGCTCTCAGTTTCGCTCCTTGAATTCAAAAGCGAGGAGATATTTGACGACGGGGAGGATCCCGATGATGAGATAAACAGGGATTCATCAACAAAGACGCAGGCGTCAAGCTCTTCGACCGTTGAACACGAGCACGTTGAGATAACTGCACAGACCAAGCAGACTTCGGACGATGAACCGGAGCAGGACGTCCGTACCTCGATATCCATTGTCGGAACGGACGATTTCGGCGAAACTATTACCGAGATCGTCACTTCGATAGCCGGATCGGAAACAGAGACCATCGATAAAGAACCCACCGGGAAAACCGTTCCTAAGGCTATTAAGATAGTCGGGATAGTTCTTACTGCCTCAGTCGCTGCGGGAGTTGTGTTTGTACTTCTTGACAACGGAGAGAGCAAAAATAAAAAATCCCCAAAAGACAGGAACACGAAAAAATAAAATTTTACTAAAATGCACAAAAAAACTGCGTTTATTAGTTGAAATTGCTAAAATTGGATAAAAACAGTTTACAAATGTATCGGTAAATGTTAAAATATTATAAATAAGATTATTTTAAGGTCACCTCTAAAAACCATAGTGCCTCAGATGCGCAGTCAGATCGTATAGAAATTTCGCAATTCTTGCAAAGCAAGAATTTGCATACATGTCGTATGTCAAGAAATTTATGTGCAAGATGACGGGAAATCTGCAAGCAGATGAGGTGCTAAGGCTTTAGCCGGTGGTTTTCAGAGGTGACCTTAATTGCTTATAGATCTGCTGATAGTCTTCAGCGATATTCGTTCTCCGAAACAAGGGGTGATATATTGAAAATACGGTTGAAAATGATGGGAGTGCTGGCTTTGCTCACCGTCATACCTCTGGTGATCGTATGCTCGGCTGCAGGCAGAGCGTTAAAAAAGGATAATTATGACTATCTGCAGAGAAGTATGTGTTATTCTATAAAAAGTCAGGCGGAAGATATCAATTCTATCTGTTCAAATGTTATTTCCGAAGCAAAGAATATCTCCGTTTCCCGCAGTATTGCCGATTATGTCGCCGACACGTCGAAAAGCGGTTTTGAGCTTTCCGAGGACGATCCGCAGTACCTCGATGTTATGCATGATCTTGAGATCTTTTCCAAAGACGGAACTATCGTCAAAACGATGCTTATAAACAATTCGGGCATCGTTGTCGCATCGACGGCGAATGATGACAGTTTCGGAAAAAAACTCCCGAATTATAAGGAGCTGCTTGGACTTGCCGTAAAAAATAACGGCGTCAGCGGCTTTTCTGTCGTTGATGACAACGGAAAAAGATCACCCGTTTTCACCGTTTCAAAGGCGATCTATTCAAATAACAACGAAAAAGTCGGCATTGTGTACATCGTTTACGATTCACAGGATCTTCAGAAGTTTGTGAATAATATCCAGACCGACAAATATACTATCGTTTCCCTTATGGACGCTGAGGGTAATGTCCTCGAATATCCTTTCAAAATAGTATCGCATTATTCCAATACAAAGAATTATTCCTGCTATACCGAACAGCTGAACCGGCTTTTCCTTGCGGAAAATGATTCGGAGCTTATCGACAAGCTTGTAAGCGACGACAGCGGTCAGAGGAGCTTTTATGCATCTCCCGTAGGGAATCTGGGCTGGTATCTTGTTGCATCGACTGAAATGTCGGGCATCAGAAGTATTTCCACCCGTTCAAGCTCTTCGATCACAGCACTCACTGCTGCACTTGTAATTTTGCTGAGTGTTATAATTTTCTTTGTATCGGGCAGATTTACCGCACCCGTAAAGAAGATACTTGCAACCTTCAGTGAAAAGCAAAAGGGCAATAGTGCCGCACGTTTTGATGAGTCCGGCAATGATGAATTTGCGATCGTAGGTCATTCCTTCAATAAAATGCTCGACAGCATAAGTGAGAGCGAACAGCGATACCGTACTATCGTTGAGATGACCAACAATATTACTTTTGAGGTAAACTACAAGAAAAATACCGTCTTTGTTTCAAAGAATTTTAACAAGAAGTTCAGTTTCCGTGCGAAAGACGATTCGCTCAAAGAAAGCTTTATCTATAAAGTCAGAGTGCATAAGGACGATAAAGACCGTTATCTTAACGATATGGATCGCATTCTTGGGCCAAAGGCAAACTTTATACAGGGCGAATATCGTATAAAGAGCATATACGGCGACTTTATATGGGTAATGATAAAGGCAACTAAGTTCTTTGACAGAAACGAAACTCCTTCAAAGATCATCGGTGTTATCGTTGATATAGACCGTGAAAAGAAGAGCGAGATGCATCTTCTCCAGCGTGCAAATTACGACAACCTTACACAGCTTTACAACCGTGAGAGTTTCCTTAAGGCTGTTACTGACAGGCTTTCGGCAGCAATGTATAAGAAATCGCTTGATGCGGTAATGTTCATAGACCTTGACGACTTTAAGTATTTCAACGATGAATTCGGTCATGCCTGCGGTGATGAGGTTCTTAAGTTCGTTGCGGATACCCTGAAGGAAATAACCTTTGAAAGAGGATTTGCGGGACGTTTCGGCGGCGATGAGTTTGTTGCCTGCGTGACGGATTTTGCGCTCTTCGGCGATGCAGGAAAGGTCGCACAGGAGATCATCGATATTCTCGGAAACGGTTTTATTTCCGATTCAACGGGCAAACGTCTTTATATCAAGTGTTCGATCGGTATCGCATTCCTCTATGAAAGCGGCAAGACCACAAACGAGGTCATTGCGGCTGCCGATGAAGCAATGTACAACATAAAGAAACACGGCAAATCCTCTTACGCTTATGCAAAGTCGGCATCGAAGAATGCCAAGACCTTGGGCGTTGTTGCGCCGACAACGAGCTCGATCGACTCCGATAATATCCCGTCAAACGGCGGTTCAAGCTCCCGTTACAGAAAACCGGAGCAAAAACCGCAGAATGATGATAAACCGCAGGAGTCGAAACCTTCTATTGAAGTTGACGCAAATTTCTTTGATCCGTTGTTTTAAGAAAATCTGTACAGCCCTTGACATTTGATGTTTTTTCTGATATTATTAAATAGTTAAAAGGGAGTAGTTTTCACGCAGTATCTGCGTGAATGAGCAGTCAACATACCCCGGGTGCAATGCCCGTGGCTGTTCACTCTGTTATGGGAACAAGACTTTTAGTGCAGTTTACCGCTTTCGGCAAACGCACTAAAGGTCTTTTTTTATTAACGGGAACTCCTAAAGAAAGGGAAGGTAAAAAATATGGAACTTTTTTTGCAGATTGTTCTCCTCGTTATCGGCTTTGCAATGCTGATAAAAGGTGCGGATTTCTTTGTTGACGGTGCAGCGGGTGTTGCCGACAGATTCGGTATTCCGCAGATAATCATCGGACTTACGATAGTTGCTTTCGGCACAAGTGCTCCCGAGGCAGCTGTCAGCATAACCTCGGCGCTCAAAGGTTCAGCCGAACTCGCAGTCGGAAACGTGCTCGGCAGCAACATTTTAAATGTGCTGATCATTCTTGGACTGACCGCAGTTATCCGCCCGATAAAAATGCAGGCGCAGACATACAAATATGAATTGCCGTTCGTTATGTTCTCAACGGTGCTGGTTGCCGTGCTTGGATATATCGGCGGTTCGATAAACCTTTTCGACGGAATTATTCTCTGGGTATTTATGATCCTCTTCCTTGTGTATCTTTTCCGGTCGGCAAAAAAGGGCAAGACCGATCTTGTTGAGATGCCTGATGAGGACGGCGAGGGTGCAAAGCCAAAGCCTGTATGGCTGCTTATACTGTTTATAATCCTCGGCGGTGCGATGATCGTTCTCGGAAGTAACTTTACGGTTGACAGCGCAAGCTTTATTGCCAAAAAATTCGGAATGACCGATCGTCTTATCGGTCTTACGATAGTTGCGTTCGGCACTTCTCTTCCCGAGCTTGTGACTTCGGTCATTGCCGCAAGAAAGGGCAATTCCGATATTGCTATCGGCAATATTGTCGGCAGTAATATCTTTAACATTCTCTTTATTCTCGGAACAACGGCTCTTATAACAAACATTCCTTATGCGATGAACTTCAACTTTGATGCTGCGATTGCTCTTGCAGCACTCGTTATCCTTTTTGTACTCGTTTCAAACAAGGAAAAGACGCTCAAGCGCTGGGGAGGGGCATTGATGCTTGCTTCCTATGCCGCATATTTTGCTTATATTGTCATAAAATAAATAATTTTGTAATATATTTCTTTGAGAATTAATAAATTGCGGAAAAACGGTTACAGTTCGGTTAAAAATCACAAATTATCCTTGATTTATTTGTTGTATATGCTATAATGATGATACGAAATACGAATTTTTGATCAAAGTGCAGACAAAGAGCTGCGCAGGAAGTTTTACAAGGCTGTTATACTAAACACCATTTAAAATTTGGAAAAAATCAAGCTGACAATCTTGAATATATAGGATTTCGGCGCAGATTTTTTTCTGTATTTTATTGGTGTTCAGTATTAAACAGCTGCCGGTTTTAGTTTGCTCCCCCGATGCGCTTTGAGTTTGAAAATTAGTATAACAACAGGGACAAAGCTCCCGTCAAAAACGAAAGGATGTATTTTATGAAAAAGATATTAGCCGCTGTAGCTGCACTCGCAATGACAGGACTTCTCCTCGCAGGCTGCGGAAGCAACAACGAAACAACGACTGAAACAACGACCGAAACAACCACAGAGTCCGTTGCGGAGTCGGTTTCCGAAGCAACCGAGGAAACAACAGAAATTTCCGATGAAAGCGTTGATACAGACGATGCAGAAGAAAGCACCGACATCGAAGATGACGACAGCTCCGACGATACAGTCCTTATGCCTACGTTCGATGAAGAGAACGTAAATCCACTCAGAGATCTTGTACTCGCATCAATGGGTGATTTTTCTGATTGGCCGGCACTTGATGAAGTGAGCGATGAGTATATACTCTCCGACTACTTCCTCCTCGACAAAAATAATCCGAATTACGAACAGCTTATCGTTATGCAGTGTCCGATGAGTGCCGTAATGTGTGAGATCATTATCATCAAGGCGGACGATGTTGAAGCTGCAAAGGCTGATCTTGAAGCAAGACAGAAAAAAGCGCAGGATACAGATGCGTTTTATCCCGATGACATTGAGAGAGCAGGAAACTCCATCGTTGGTACAAAGGGTGATTATGCGTACTTCTTCATCTGTGAGAACCCACCGGAGGCAGAAGAGCTTCTGACAGCTGCGATCGGACAAGATGCTGAATGACAGCATATGATTTGTGATCAAATATTGTTTAAATACAATATTTTTCGCAAAACCCTTGACAATCGGTTCGCAATGTGATATAATATTTTCTCGTAAGTGATTGAAAAATAGCACTACTGTCCGTGTTATGTGATGGGCTGCTATGCTGATCATATAATATTTACAGAGATGAGGTGTTACGAATGAGAGAGGGTATCCATCCTAACTACGAGGAGACCACTATTACCTGTGCTTGCGGCAACGTTATCAAGACAAGATCTACTAAGAAGGATATCAAGGTAGAAATCTGCTCCAAGTGCCATCCTTTCTACACAGGTAAGCAGAAGCTTGTTGACACAGGCGGACGTATTGACAAATTTAAGAAGCGTTTCGGTATGGACAAGTAATTGTTACGAAACGATCGCAGCCTGCGTTTTTTCTTCGCAGGCTGTTTTTTTATATTTTCAAGGGGAGGTCGCATTTTGGAGGACTATTCAACTGTCCGTGCGTTTGCACAGGATAGCTTTATCGAAAAAAAATCGGAGTTCATCGGCTATATTTCTCCTGCAAAGACGAACGATGAAGCTGTTGAGTTCATCAACAAAATTCGTGCAGAACACCGCAAGGCGACGCACAATGTTTATGCTTATATTCTTCGGGAGGGCAACACTTCACGCTACTCCGATGACGGTGAGCCGCAGGGAACGGCGGGTGTTCCCGTGCTTGATGTTCTTCAGAAAGAGGGGCTGACCGATGTATGCTGTGTTGTGACGAGATATTTCGGCGGTATACTGCTCGGCGGCGGCGGACTTGTTCGGGCTTATTCTCACTCGGCGAAGATAGCCGTTGATGCGGCGGAGCGGCTTATAATGTGCAGCGCTTATCCTGTGAAAATAAAAATGGACTATGACCTTTACAGCAGGATAACCTATCTTCTGCCCGATTTTGAGGTGAAGATACTTGACACGGACTTTGGGGCGGACGTTACGGTCTCGCTTCTGGTAAAGAAAGCATTTGCCGAGCCTTTGCGTGAAAAACTTATCGATGCATCGAACGGCAGGATATCTGTTGTGCAGGGCGATGAAGTATTTGAAAATTTCGGCAGGTAAGCACCTGCGGGCAGTTCGCGCCATGCTTCACTTCGTTTCGCTCGTTTGCGTTGAAAATAGGTTTGCGACCGCAAAGACAGTTTATTAAGAGCCGTAAATTCATAGCGGTTGGGTAAGCACCCACAGGCGGTTTGCGCCATGCTTTGTGTTGTTTTATTTGGTTACTTTACAAATTTGATTGAAAATCTATGTAATAATTTGTTTAAAATGCTGAAAATAAATTTAGAAAAAGGGTTTTTGAGGGCGTAAATTGTATATTATATTGTTATGAAAAAAGCAAAAGCTATAATTATTTGTCAAGGGAGGAAAAAGATATGACTATCCGTGAGCAGAGCGAAGTTATGGAGCTCGGAACACTTTGCGAATATGCCTGCCTTTCGCGAAATTCGGGAAAAAGGGCAAGACCCGAGCCGAAATGCCCGATACGAACTGAATTTCAGCGTGACAGGGACAGAATTCTGCACTGCAACTCCTTCCGCAGACTTAAACATAAAACGCAGGTCTTTCTTGACCCCGTTGGCGACCACTACCGAACACGTCTTACGCACACGCTGGAGGTTTCGCAGATAGCGAGGACGCTTTCGACTGCGCTTCGCCTTAACAGCGACCTCACCGAGGCTATTGCGCTCGGTCACGACCTCGGACACACGCCGTTTGGTCATGCAGGCGAGCGTATTCTGAACGAGCTTTGCCCGAACGGATTTACTCATTATGAGCAGTCTGTGCGAGTTGTTGACTACATAGAAAAAGAGGGCAGGGGACTTAACCTTACCTACGAAGTAAAGAACGGTATCGTCTGCCATACGAACAAGATCGCAAAGACCCGTGAGGGTTACATTGTCCGCCTTGCCGACAAGATAGCATACATCAATCATGATATCGACGATTCAGTCCGTGCAGGCATCATTACCGAAAATGACCTGCCGAAAGATGCAACGGCGGTTCTCGGGCACTCCAAGAGCGAGCGCATCACAATGCTCATCACCTCGATAATAAACAACGGTGCGGAGAATATCACGATGTCGGAAGATGTCCGCAAGGCTCTTGACATTCTCAGCGACTTTATGTTCGATAATGTTTACCGGAATTCCGTTGCAAAATCCGAGGAAAGCAAAGCTATAATGCTTGTTGAGAAGCTTTACAACTACTTCCTCAAAAATCCCGACAAGCTCCCCGATGAATACAAGCGCATACGTGAAATGAAAGGCTCGGACAGAGCCGTTACCGACTACATTGCAGGAATGACGGACAGCTACGCTATTGCGGTTTATGAAGATCTCTACATTCCGAAAAGCTGGAGAGATGCGAAATTATAATTGAGTATGGTCACTTAATTCTGTAGTGGACGGATTTCCTGTCCCGTTATCCCACATTTGAAGAGTGGGGCAGGCACTGTCACATACATTTAATAGACCGCTCAAAGACATATATTCGTGATATTTCCAACGCAAATGAATGTAATAAAGTGAAGCTTGACGAAAAATTTTTGCAGAGCTTTCCTGCAAATTATGATTTAACGTGGTATTCCCACTGTGAGGTATTATGGCATTACCCGAAAGTTTTATTTTAGACCTAAAACAGAATAATCCGATAGATACCGTTATGAGCAGCTATGTGACGCTGAAAAGAAGCGGACACGGCGCAGTGTGCCTTTGCCCGTTCCATTCGGAAAAGTCGCCGTCCTGCAGCGTCAACACAACAGGGCAGTATTTCCACTGCTTCGGCTGCGGTGCAGGCGGCGATGTCATTACGTTCATAATGAAGATAGAGAACCTTTCCTACATCGAAGCGGTGAAATTCCTCGCCGACAGAGCAGGAATGCAGATGCCCGATGACGGAGAGAGCAACGATTTTGCCCGTGTCAAGGCTCGTGTGCTTGAGATCAACCGAACGGCGGCACGGTATTTCTTTGAGATACTCGCAAAGTCGCCGCAGGGCGAAAAGGGACGGAGATACTTCGCCGAGCGTCAGCTTTCAAGGGATACTATCATAAAGTACGGACTTGGCTATGCGCCCGACGACTGGCACGGTCTGCACTACTTTATGCGTGAAAAAGGATTTACGGACGATGAGCTTGTGCTGGCAAATCTTTGTACACGAAGCTCAAAGGGCGCAGTTTTTGATTCGTTCCGTGACCGAGTTATGTTCCCGATAATCGACCTCAGAGGAAACGTTATCGCATTCGGCGGAAGAATAATCGACGGCAGCGGTCCGAAGTATCTTAACTCGTCCGATACGCCTGTTTTCAAGAAGAGCCGAAACCTTTTCTCGCTTAACTTCGCAAAAAAAACGACCGAGCGCAAGCTGATACTCGCCGAGGGATATATGGACGTTATTGCGATAAATCAGGGCGGCTTCGAGAATGTTGTTGCAACGCTCGGAACGGCGCTGACTCCCGAGCAGGCCCGTCTGATAAAGCAGTATGCCGATGAAGTCGTGATAGCCTACGATTCGGACGGTCCGGGACAGGCTGCAACGCACAGAGCGATAAATCTTCTGTCCGAAGCGGGACTTGACGCACGCATAATCAAAATGGAGGGTGCAAAAGACCCCGATGAATACATAAAAAAGTTCGGTCCGGTGCGCTTTAAGCAGCTTCTTGAACGCTCGGACGGTGCTATCGATTTTGAGATGAATAAATGCGCTGCAGGACTTGACCTTGAAAGTGAAAGCGATAAGGTCACCTATCTGAAACGCTGCGTTTCGCTTCTTTCCGACATTGCCTCGCCGATAGAGCGTGAGGTCTACATCGGAAAGCTTGCAAAGCAGTGCGATGTGAACCGTGAAGCTATCACGCATCAGGTCAACGGACTTATAAAGAAGAAGATAAACCGCTCCCGTGAGGACGAAAACCGTGAGATACGCACCTTTGGCAGGCAGCGGCGGGAAAATCCCGACAGCGTTGCCCACCCGAGGGAATACAAGGCGGAATGTGGCATAATTGCCTATCTTTCGTCCAATCCCGATGAGCTGAAATACATCGAAAGCAGGATAACAAGCGCAGATTTTGTGACAGATTTCAACAGGATTGTTTTTGAAAAATTAACAGAAAAGATAAATAATTCGGTGGAATTTGACATTTCACTGCTTCAAAGTGAATTTTCCGCTGACGAAATGGGAAAAGTATATTCGATAATTGTCGCAAATCAGCAGGTCGATATCACTCGGGAAACTCTCGATGATTACATAAATATTCTCAAAGGCTATGCAGAAAAGAATATTGACGTTGCAGCGATGTCGAATGAAGAGTTCCTGCGGTACTTTGAAAGTCTGAAAAAGTCGAAATAGAAAAAGTGAAAACATACAATGCGTTTTTTGCATTTTGTATAGGAGGAAGTTTATATTATGGCAGAAAAAAGAACTATTGAAAGCCTTATTGAGCAGGGCAAATCAAGCGGCAAGCTTTCCACAAAGGAGATCACGGACGTTCTCGAAGACCTCGAATATGACGTTGACCAGATGGAAAGCTTTTACGAAAGCTGTTCAAATAACAATATCGAGATCATCGATGACTTCTCGCTCGAAAACTTTGACGAGGATATCCCTCTCGGCGAAGACGATCTGGAGCTTTCGCTCTCGACCGAGGGCATCGCTATCGACGACCCCGTGAAAATTTATCTTAAAGAAATAGGAAGAGTTCCGCTTCTTTCCGCAGAGGAAGAAATCGAGCTTGCCGAAAGAATGGCAAAGGGCGACAAAAAGGCGAAGAAGCGTCTTTCCGAAGCTAATCTCCGTCTTGTCGTTTCCATTGCGAAGCGCTATGTCGGCAGAGGTATGCAGTTCCTCGACCTTATTCAGGAGGGAAATCTCGGTCTTATCAAGGCTGTTGAAAAATTCGATTACACAAAGGGATTCAAGTTCTCGACCTACGCAACATGGTGGATACGTCAGGCTATCACCCGTGCTATCGCAGATCAGGCAAGGACTATCCGTATCCCTGTTCATATGGTAGAAACTATCACAAAGGTAAAAAAGGTTTCGAGTATGCTTCTCCACAAGAACGGTCACGATGCTACTCCCGAGGAGATCGCTGCGGAGCTTGAGATGGAACCGGAGCGTGTCCGTGAGATAATGCGTATTGCGCAGGATCCTGTTTCGCTCGAAACACCTATCGGTGAAGAGGAGGACAGCCACCTCGGTGACTTTATCCCCGATGATGACGCTCCAGCACCTGCTGATGCGGCTTCGCTCATTCTTCTTAAGGAACAGCTCGGCGAAGTTCTTTCAACGCTTACCGAGCGTGAGGAAAAGGTTCTCCGTCTGCGCTTCGGTCTTGAAGACGGACGTTCAAGAACGCTCGAAGAGGTCGGCAAGGAGTTCAACGTTACCCGTGAGCGTATCAGACAGATCGAAGCCAAGGCTCTGCGTAAGCTCCGTCACCCGAGCAGAAGCAGAAAAGTTAAGGATTTTCTCGATTGATCTTAGTTTAGTGAGGTTTGGTTTATGAATATGACTTTGGAAGCGGATTATGCAGTCCGCATAGTTGGCTGTCTTTGCGAAGCAGGTAAGCGGCTTGATGCGAACTCGATCTCCGAAAGGACTGTTGTTTCGCTCCGTTTTGCACTGAAAATTCTGCGAAAACTCGTTGCGGCAGGCATCGTTGTTTCGTTCAAGGGCACGCAGGGCGGATATGAGCTTGCGAAAAAGCCGAATGAGATATCGATGAAAGATGTTGTTGAGGCTATCGACGGCAAATATGCGATAAGCAAGTGCCTTACGGACAACTACGAATGCAGCAGAGGAATGGCGGGCAGATGCGGTTATCAGCGTGTTTTCGCCGAGATATCGCAGATGGTCGATAAAAAGCTTTCGGAATATACTTTCGATAAATTTATGTAATACATAATCGGGAGAATGGGGTCATTCAGTCCGAACGGACAGATAAAAGGAGACAAAACTTTGAATAAGAAAAAAATGATGCTTTCCAAAATAAAAAAGCTGTGCAGGCTTGTTTTTGGCAGAACGATGATAGTTTTTCTGTTCGTAATAATCCAGATAGTTTTCTTCTGGCTGTGCGTGAACACGATGAAAAACTCGATGGAGTATTTCTATGTGATGAATCTCATCATCTCGACGCTTGCGATGATATATATCATCAGCGACAAGTCCAACACAAGCTTCAAAATGGCGTGGATAATACCTGTGCTGACGCTTCCCGTTTTCGGAACGCTTATGTACACTTACGTCAGGCTCGAGATCGGAACACGGCTCGTGCGCAGGCGGCTTTCGGACGTTATAAAGAAAACGAATGAATTTCTTCCGCAGAATGACGATGTTGTGCATGAGCTTGCCGATATCGACGAGGCAGAAGTCCGCTTTGCCGAATATATGAAGAACCACGCTTTTTTCCCCGTTTACAAAAATACAGCGACAAAGTTTTTTCCATTCGGTGAGGACAAGTTTGAAGCGCTCAAAAGGGAGCTTCTTGCGGCGGAAAAGTTCATATTTATGGAGTATTTCATCGTTGACGAGGGCTATATGTGGGACTCGATACTTGAAATACTCAAACAAAAGGTCAAAGAGGGCGTTGAAGTCCGCTTTATGTATGACGGCACCTGCACGATAATGCTTCTTCCCGTGAATTACCCGAAGAAAATGCAGGCTCTCGGCATAAAGTGCAAGGTCTTTTCGCCGATCGTTCCCGTACTTTCGACAGTCCAGAACAACCGTGACCACCGAAAGATAGTAGTTATTGACGGAAAGACCGCTTTTACGGGCGGAATAAACCTCGCCGATGAATATATCAATAAGGTAAAGCGTTTCGGACAGTGGAAAGACACGGGCATTATGCTCAAAGGCGAGGCTGTAAAAAGCTTTACGATGATGTTTCTGCAAAACTGGAATATGACCGAGCAGAAATGGGATAATTTCGGCGATTATATCGTTTCCGACTTTCCTGAGCTCAGGGACGAGGCAAAGCCGGGATATGTTATCCCGTACAGCGACAGTCCGCTTGACCGTGAGAATGTCGGATTGAGCGTTTATCTCGATATCCTTTACCGTGCGAAGAAATACGTCCATATTATGACACCGTATCTTATCATTGACGATGAAATGAAGACCGCGCTGTGCTATGCGGCGAAAAGGGGCGTGGACGTTTCGATAATAATGCCGCATATCCCAGATAAAAAATATGCTTTCTGGCTTGCGCATACATATTATGCCGAGCTTATCGAAGCAGGTGTGAAGATATACGAATACACGCCCGGATTTGTTCACGCAAAGGTGTTTGTCAGCGATGATATCCGTGCTGTTGTCGGTTCGATAAACCTCGACTACCGAAGCTTGTTCCTGCATTTTGAATGTGCGGCTTATACCTATGGTACGAATTCTGTTCGTGAAACAGAGGAAGATTATCGGCTCACTCTGCAGAAATGTCAGCGCATAACGCTTGAAGACTGCAAAAAATTCAATATATTTACGAAGTTTTTCGGAAGAGTACTTCGTATAATCGCACCGTTGATGTAAAATAAAAAAATGCCGTCAAAGCAATCGCTTTGACGGCATTTATATTTATTATGTAAAATTATTCAGCTGTAGCTTCCTGAAGCTTCTGGTCAACTTCATCAACAAGCATAATGAGAGTATCTGCGATAGTTTCTCTCATTGTTGCCCAGTCTGTGCCGTGGAATGGAGCTCTTGTGCCCTTTTCAGAGCCGCCGTCCGTTGTGATGGAAGCAATTTCGGAGGAGCAGCCCGATGCGAGGTCAACAACGGGGTACTGTCTTGTGAGTTCGTTGATCTCCTTGATTCTTGCAATGATATCTTCGGACCACTGGTTGTCGTCCATAGCCTTTCTGTCGGAGATAGCAATAGTTGCAGGGTCATTGTTTGCAACGATAACACATTCAGCGAAGCGTGCAACGCCTTCGGGGTTAGCTGCGCCCTTGCAGAGTGCATAGCCGTTTACAACTGCGGACTGGTAAGGATCGGATCCCTCAGGGGACGGGACAGGTGCGATACCGAGGTTCTGCGGTTCGATTCCTACTGTCCATGTAGCAGGGTCGCCCTGGATTCCCCAAGTACCGTTGAGCCAGAAGAGTTCCTTGCCCTCGCCCATGAACTGAGGCTGGATAGACCAGTTGAACTGTTCAAGAGGAAGAACAAGTCCGTTCTGATAGAGTTCATACTGGAAGTTCATAGCCTTTTCAACTGTAGCGTTGTTAACATTGCATACGAGGTGACCGTCATCGCCAACGGAAACGGTCGGAACGCCTGCGGAGAGGTAGAGAGCTTTTTCATTGAACCAGTTGTCAAGACCGTACTGGTCAGCATCGGGATCAACGAAGTCGAGGAGCATCTGCTTGAATGTATCCCAGTTCCATTCGCCCTTCTGATAAAGCTCCCAAGGATCGTCAAAGCCCTGAGCTTCGAGTGTGGAAGTGTCGTAGATAACTACCTGTTCAGCGGTTACGCCCGTAACGAACTGATAGTGCTTTCCACCGAATTTGAAAAGGTCCATAGCTGCTGAAACGTTCTGCCAGATAGCGGAATCAAGGTCGATGTAGTCATCTACAGACTGGAACATTCCGTTGATGATTCCCTTTGGATAGTTGTTGGCATCATCGCCGGGGAAGAAGTCAACGCCCGTGCCGCCGAGAACGTTTGTGGAAAGGTCATCGTAACGCTTTTCCCATGTAGTAGGGATATAGGTGATCTTTCCACCGTACTTCTGCTCGAAGAGTTCAAGCTCTACTTTCTTGGAAGAGCCGTCGTTTGATGGGTTGAGGTCGTAGTGAGCGAGCCACTTTATCTCCTTGTTTGCAAGCTCGGTATCGGGGAGCTGGTCGAGAACGGAAGCGAGCGATTCCTGCTCTTCGTCCTTAAGTCCCTCTGTGTTTACGGCAACGGTAGCCTTAGTGGTGGTGGTAGCTTCTGATGTAGTTGTTTCGCCGTCTGCGCCGTTTCCGCCGCCGCAGGCAGTGAGTGCAGCCGTCAGGGAGAGAGCCATAACGCCTGCGAGTATCTTCTTTGTGTTCATTTCATATCCTCCATAAAAAATTTATGATCAAAGGGCATTGCTTCTGCGGCAAAGTTTCCCGTTCTGTGCCGCTTTGCCCTTTTGATACCTTTATTATACGTTGAAGCGGAACAGGATTATATCTCCGTCCTGAACAACATATTCCTTGCCCTCCAGACGGACAAGACCCTTTTCCTTTGCTCCTGCCATTGTTCCGCAAGCCATAAGGTCATCGAACGAAACAACTTCAGCTCTGATAAAGCCCTTTTCAAAGTCAGTGTGAATTTTTCCTGCTGCCTTCGGAGCTTTTGTACCCTTTGTGATAGTCCATGCACGAACTTCGTCCTTTCCTGCAGTGAGGAACGAGATAAGTCCGAGGAGAGCGTAACCCTCCTTGATGATTCGGTCAAGTCCCGATACTTCAAGTCCGAGTTCGGAGAGGAACATAGCCTTGTCCTCATCACCCATATCGGAAATTTCGGCTTCAAGCTGTGCGCAGATAGGAAATACGGAAGCCTTTTCCTCCGCTGCGATCTCGCACACGGTCTTGTAGTGAACGGAATTTTCGATGTTGTTCTTGAAATCGTCCTCGGAGAGGTTTGCTGCGAAAATTACAGGCTTTGCGGAGAGCAGCGGAGTGCTCTTGATAGCCTCGGCTTCTTCCTCGGTGAAGTCAAAGGAACGTGCGGAGTGACCTGCTTCGAGGTGAGCTTTGAGCTTTTCGAGGAATTCAACCTCTGCAATGTATTTTTTGTCGCCCTTTACGAGCTTCTTTGTGCGGTCGATCCTTCTGTCGAGCATTTCGATGTCGGAGAAGATAAGTTCGAGGTCGATGGTTTCGATATCTCTTCTCGGATTGATGCTTCCGTCAACGTGGATAACGTCCGTACCCTCAAAGCAGCGAACAACGTGAACGATAGCGTCAACTTCACGGATATTTGCGAGGAACTTGTTTCCGAGACCTTCGCCCTTTGATGCGCCTTTTACAAGACCTGCGATATCGACAAATTCAAGCGTTGCGGGGGTGAATTTGTTCGGCTCATACATTTCTTTGAGCTTCAAAAGGCGCTCATCGGGGACGGAAACAACGCCGACGTTCGGTTCGATGGTGCAGAACGGATAGTTTGCGGATTCTGCGCCTGCATTTGTGAGTGCGTTAAAGAGTGTACTTTTTCCGACATTCGGAAGTCCAACCATACCAAGTTTCATATTTCATTTAGTCCTTTTTATTAGTTTTCTTCAAGATTGAGGCTGCGAACATATTCGTCAGCATCGAAATCCTTGCAGTTTTTCTTTTTGCCGCAGCATTTGCCGCTCAGCTTCTTTGTTACACATATACCGAGTACAAAACCAAGCACAAACGAGAGCAGACCTGTCACTGTAAGCAGAAGATTGAGAACGCTGTCATGGGATCTTTCGGAATTTTCGTTCATAAGATCATATCCTTTCAGATAAATTGATTGATAGTATATCACCTAACATTATACACTTTTTTTCTGTGAATTGCAATAGTTATGTTAAAATTTCACAATAAAAAAGCCGCCCGAATATGAGCGGCTCAATCTGTCGAAAAAGTATGTTGCATTTATGCAGATTGACGAAAAAGTATTCCATGACTTATACTAAACACCATTTAAAATTTGGAAAAAATCAAGCCGACAATCTTGTAGCT
>URTF01000007.1 GCA_900550695.1 uncultured Ruminococcus sp. | reverse complement strand
TATATGGTTTTTGCGCCGATTTTTTGTCTATAGTTTTATTGGTGTTTAGTATTAGCCGCCGTGACCTGCTCCGAACGCTCCGCAAGCTCGGCTTTCATCGCCCTGTAGATTTTCACCGTAACAAAAACGAGAACGATAGCCGCCGCAAAAAGAAGCAGTTCTGTCATTCCGATGCTTGTTATAACACCTCGCTGATAGAGTGCCGCAGGAACATCGAAGATCGCATGAAGCACTATTGCGGCAGGGTAAAGCCAGAGCCTGCCTTTCATTTTTATGCTTGCGAAAACAATGACGGATAGCGAGGTGTGAAGAACTATAGCAAGTATTCTTTCGCCAAGGCTCACAAACATTGAAACCATATCATAGTCTGTGAGAGCGGTAAGCTGCGCCTCAGCCGCCAAACGCTGTTCATCGGGGAGCGCACCGAACAGCACTTCCGTTCCGAGTGCATTCACCGTTGCCGCCGTCACTGCGTAGGATATGAGCGTTATGCCGACAAGAACTATCGCTTCAACGCCGCCGTGTCCGAGACCGTACATTATCGAAGCACGGGGGTCATTCTCATTTTTGCAGAAAAGCTTAAAAGCGAGAAAACGTCCCGTTTCCTCAAAGATCCCTGCACAGAGCGCACCATAGAGCGTATAGAAAACAATGCCGCTGTTCTGTATCGTTGACAGCATAAAGTAATGAAGTATCTGCTCCAGTATCAGTGCAAAAACCACAAACGCCGCCGCACCGATGAAGAAATAGCGGAGCTTTACGTCTTTGTTTTTCAGTTTAAAAATTATCAGTGCAGCTATAGGGATAAGTATTGCCAATATTCCTCCCACAAGAAAAGCCGCTATAGTACCCGTTGAAAATGTCATTCTTCCCCACCCCGATCGTTCTTCTTGTTTATGCTTATGAGCGCAAAAGTTCCGCCTGCCGCAGCTATCACTATTATTATAGGTATCACGACTGCCGCCGTGTTCTGCGTTCTTGTGAGTTTGAACGCTCTGTCGGGCAGGCTCTTCGATTTCAGCATGATATCTCTGTCCGTCCAGCCGCCTTTCAGTTCGTTGTAAGCCGCACAGCTTATCTTTTTGTCAAGTGCGTCAACACGGAAAACGTAAACGTTCCTGCCGTTTTCGTCCTTGTCGGGATAGACAGCTCCGCTAAGTGAGCCGCTCTCCTCCGCACGTCGGGCATCCTCCGCCGAACCGAAATAAAGCGCCGTTACCTCATTTCCTGCAAGCGTCATTTTCGCCGTCATTATTTCGCCCGAAACATTGAGTATGCACTTTTCGGCGTTAAGCTCCGAATTGCTCACGGCGGCATCTATCTCATAGCTGCCGAATACGAGGTCGGAAACATAAACCGGTCTGACCTCCTTTTTTGCGAACGCCGAAACCGAGCCTGTAATAACGAAAGCCGCCAGCGCAATTATCACCGAAAAAAGCCTTTTCATAAAAAAATCCCCCTCACATATTGAGAATACGCTTTATTATCGGCAAAGGGTCGTCGGGAACGGACTGCGAAACGCTGTGAATGACCGATTCCATAAAAAACAGCTTCGATACATCGTGCAGGACCGCCTGATCTCCGCTTTTATCGGCATAAAAAACAGAGTTCACTTCCGTGTCCCTGCAAAGCTTGTAGCAAAAGCTAAGAGCAGTAAAAATTATCAGCGGCGTTGCCCTGTGACCGAACGTTATATCAGCATAAATGCTCTCACCGTCGCCGAGCGTTTCGATGAGTGCCTCAAAAACACGCTTCTGCTTTTCGGGAGTTTCCTCGCCTGCGATGCGTATTTCCGTAAGGTCATATCTGAAGCCTGTCTTCACCGCAAGCTCCTTCAGCTCTGTCATCAGCCGCAGGAAATTACCGCTCGAAACGGGCGAATTTTCCGATATCAGCAGTGTGATGTTTATAAGCTCATCGCACTGCGCCGTTTGGCTTATCGGAAGAAGGATCGGAAAGCTCGTTTCCATTTCCGCTTCGCCCGAACGGTAAAGGCACTTCTCCGCTTTTTCGGACGGGAGCGCAAAAATATATTTTTTCATTTTGGGTTCTCCAACGAAATCTTATTAAATTTATTTTAACATATTATATTCGCAATGTCAAACAAAAACGCAGTGAAATTCAAATAAACGGAACGAATAAAAACAAGACCTTTTCCCAAAGGACAGTCCATGGAAAAAGGTCCGTTCGTTTATTGTATAAACGCCTTGCGGGACGGGAAATCCGTTTCCTACAGAGAAATTTGCCCCAAATGTTGGATTTGCAACGGGCAGATATGGAATCCGCCCCTGCGAAAGCCGGATCTTCGCAACAAAAATGCGGAACACAATAATTACGAATTACGCATTACGAATTACGCATTAAATAACAGCGCTTGCGTGTCTTGTAACGTGACAGCCGATATTTACCGCAACGGGAAGTCCTGCAATGTGTGTAGGTGCTTGCTCTATCGCAACGGAGAGCGCCGTTGTCGTTCCGCCGAAGCCCTGAGGTCCGATGCCGAGCTTGTTTACCTTTTCAAGTATGCGCTCTTCCATATCGCTGTAAAGCTTCTTTTCGTTTTTGATGCTGATATCACGGCACAATGCTTTCTTTGCGAGGTATGCGCACTGCTCAAAGTCACCGCCGATGCCAACGCCTATCACCATCGGAGGGCAGGGATTGCTTCCTGCGACTGATGCAGTTTCAACGACAAAGTTCTCGATATCTTCAATAGTCGCAGACGGGGTGAACATTTTCAGCTTTGACATATTTTCACTGCCGAAGCCTTTCGGGCAGACAGAGATATGCACCTTGTCGCCGTCAACGATGCGTGTATGTATCACAGCAGGAGTGTTGTCGCCCGTGTTGACACGTTCAATAGGGTCGGAAACGACCGAACAGCGGAGATAACCCTCGGTGTAACCCTTGGAAACGCCCTTGTTTACGGCTTCGTAAAGACTTCCGCCAACGAAGTGAACGTCCTGACCGATATCAAGAAAAATAACAGCCATTCCCGTATCCTGACATACTGCGATATTCTCGCTTTCTGCGGCTTCGATATTTCGCACGAGGTCGCAGAGAACTTCTCTTCCCGTCGGTGACTTTTCGCCGTCGGGTGAATTTTTTATCTTTTCAACGAGCGAGCAGGGCAGCTTGCGGTTTGCTTTTATGCAAAGCCCGCTCACGATCGATTCAACTTCGGAAACATTTATCTCTCTCATTTTAAAGGTCGTTCCTTTCAAAAATTTTCTTTCCGTCAATGAAAACGGCGGAACAGTTCGTCATTATTTCAAGCGGATCGCCGTCAAAAATTGCGAAGTCGGCGTCCTTTCCCACCTTTATCGAACCGACACGGTCGGCAATGCCGATTATCTCGGCAGCGTTTATGGTGAGCGCTTTCATCGCTTCTTCTTTCGGAAGTCCCGATTTCACGCAGTATGCGGCGCTTGTCGGAAGATACTGCACGGGAATTTCGGGGTGGTCGGTGCAAATTGCGACCTTTACACCGTGTCGGTCAAGTGCGCCTGCGTTCGCAGTCGTAAGCTCGGCAAGCTCAGGCTTTCCACGGTCGCAAATGATCGGACCTGTCAGCGCAGAAGCGTTTTCTCTGCCGAGGATATCGGCAATTTTGTGACCCTCGGTGCAGTGGACAAGCACATAGTCAAGTCCGAATTCCTTTGAAATGCGAACGGCAGTCATAATATCATCTGCACGGTGGCAGTGGAAATGCGCCTTTAATTTATGCTCGAAAAGCGGAATGAGCGCCTCGGATTTTATATCGAATTCGGGGAGCGACTCGTCATTTTCAATAGCAAAATTTTTATCGTCAAGATAGCGCTTCGCCTTGAAAAGAGCCTCACGGATAATTGCGGCGGTCGCCATTCTTGTTACGGGAGCGGTGTCCTTGTCCGAAAATGCAGACTTCGGGTTCTCACCGAGGGCAAATTTTATGCCGACCTTGCGGATAAGCATTTCATCGGCGCATCTGCCGTGCGTTTTTACTGCGATAAAGTCGCCGCCTATCGGGTTGGACGAGCCAACGCCCGTAACGGCAGTCGTAACACCGCATGCAACAGCGTCCGAAAAGCATCGGTCGAAGCAGTTTATGCCGTCGATAGTGCGAAGGTGCGGAGTTACGGGGTCAGTGTCCTCGTTCACGTCCTCACCCTCAACGCCCATTCCGTCACCGATAAGTCCGATGTGGGAATGTGGGTCGATAAAGCCGGGGAAAAGCTTCTTTCCGCCTGCGTCAAAGCTGTCGGAGGGTATATCGGCAGGCTCGCCCTCGCCTACGGAAGTGATCTTGCCGTTTTCAAAGCCAACGTAGCCGATGAAAGGCTTTACGCCCTCCATTGTGTGTATTTCAGCGTTGTAGATATACATTCATTCTTCTCCTTGGGAAAGATCAAGACAAGCCGCACTCGTCATAGTCTTTCCAGCGCTCATAATGGTTGTAAGCGGCGATAGCCTTGTAGACGATAAAGCCGCCGAGCATAAGTATCATCGAAAGCGCAATGGAAATGGGGAGTGCTGCCTTTGTGAACTGGATAAGAGTTACGTCTTTGTTCTTTTTCATATATAATAGTATCCTTTCGTTAATTTTCTAAAAGCTCCCAGTTGTCAAAACAGGGAAAATTGTTCTCTATATAAGCCTTTACGCTGTCTATATCGGGATTTTTCTTGATATCAGAATCGTAGATATAGGCAACGGGGAAGTAACTGTTGTATTGTTCAAGCTTCTGTATCTCCGCAAGCCTTGCTTCAAAGGTGTCATTGTCGACCTCAGCGCCGTCGATATAAGCCTGACCGAGTTCGGAGTGTTCCGTGCCGTCCTCATCGGTATAATACATTCCCGACTCACGGAACAAGGTCGAAACGACTTCAAAATCCGAGCCGTTCCAGCCGTAAAGATAATAGTCCGTATAGCCGTAAGTTCCCCATGTGTGGTCACGCATTGACTGAAAAAGTATCTGCATTGTGTCGGGGATATAGCGAACGCTTCCCCAGACCGATGTTGTCCAAAGCTCCAGGACTTGCATACCGTCATCGTTGAAATAAAGGATATCCGTCAGTTCATAAGGGTTTATCTCTACCACAGCTTCGGGGATATCATCGCCGTTTATGTCGCCGAGATAAACTCCGCCCGTGAGGAAATCAAGACCGTTGAGATATTCCGAGTAAGCGTGCTGCCATTCGTTCGGGCAGGTGCAGACCTTTTCTTCAATTTTATCGGAGGAGACCGTTTCGATCGGAGCTTCCGTTGCTGAAGCTGTTGAAGCGGAGGTCTCGGTATTTTCGGTAAGGGTCGTTTCGGGCGAGGTTTCCGTTACGGACGTTTCCGAAGAGGTCAGAGCCGATGTTTCCGCAGAAAAAGCGGGTTCGTAAGAGAGTAAGGTATCGTCATATATCTTTTCTTCGGAATTATTGCAGGCGGTAAGGATAAGCATTGCCGCCGTGAAAATCAAGGCTGTTCGTTTCATATTATGTCCTTTTATATGTAATTAAAACTGCTTCTTTGCAAGCGCAACAACCTGAACGTATATCCCCGCAACGACCTGATAAAGCTCGGGGGGAATACCCTCGCCTACGCTAAGCATCGTCAGCATTGCCGCCGTGGAATCATCACGGTAAACGGGAACGCCGTTTTCTTCCGCAAGGTTTATGATGCGCTCTGCGACCTTGCCGTGACCCGATGCGACAACAACCGGAGAATAGTCCTGCTCGGGATTGTATTTGAGCGCAACTGCTGCGCCGTTCGTGACAGGCTTTCTATATCTTGACATTCAGACCGCTCCTTTTTTCCTTTATTTTCGGGAACACCTGCGTAAGATCACGCCGCTTTATTACCGTGCCGATAGTCGTATTCTCCATGGAATATCCGCTCGCCGAAGCTATTTTCGGTATGCTGTCACGGAGCGGCTTGAAAACACCCTCCGTTCCCGACGGGCAGAGGAGTGAAACGTTCAGCTTCTTTCCGTAAGAGCGAAGCTCAAGCTCAAAATAGCCAACGTCCTCTATCTCAAAGCAGAGGAACATCTGACGTGAATCTTCGCCCACCGTCCTGCTCTCGGCATCGGGATCAACCCAAAGCTCACCGAAAGCCTTGAAGCCGCCGTCATTTATCGGCACGAGGAAGTGAAGCAAAGGCGTCATTGCTCCCGGAGTGGAAAGAAAACCCTGCATCATATCCGAGCGGCTCATGGACGAAAGCGATTTGAGCGAGGAATCGTTGATATTTTTTGAAAGAAAATCCATAAGATTTTCCATTGATGTTGGCGGCTTATATTTAATTCCGTCGGCAGAAGTCAAGCCGCTGAGCATCTGATTTATACTTTGCGCAAGGATAATTTTTTTATCCATATCGTTGACGGAATTGAGTGCGATGCTAAGATTATCGATAAGCTTGTTAAGGTCACCCGTTGCGTTGAAGCTTCGCAGGATAAGATTGAGCTCGTTCATTGCGGACTGCGGAAGTATTGCTCCGAAAACAGATCTTATCGAAGCCGAGCCCGACTGCGTTTCGATAGTGGAAAGCATAGCCGAAAGACGCTGAGGAGTTACTGCGGCGAGTGCTTCGTTAAGGTTCGTGCCAAGCTTCTGCGAAAGCAAAATAAGCGACTGCTGATTTAAAATAGAATCCGAAGCGAACGAAACGTCTTTCTCGAGGAATGGCAGGTTCGCAAGGATCTCGTTCGTCTTGTCGGCGAGCATCGTTTTCTTATCCATATCATCGACAGAGTTTATCATAATGCTGAGACGGTCGATGAGCGAAGCCACATTGCCCGTTGAATCGTAGCTTTTGAGGATATTGTTGAGTGCGCCGCTCATTGACGAGGGGAGCATCTGCGAGAACAACTGACGGAGAGAATCAAGTCCCCCGTCCGAGGCGATGTTCTCCGCATTTTTGGTAAGAAGCTCCAACGGGACGGTCGATTCGTTGAGAGCCGCACCGACCTTTTCCGCCAAGAGAGAAAGCGAGCTGAACGGCGAAGCCGAGCCTTGAACAATAGTGTTCAGCGAAGCAAGCTTTATATCGGTCGGCAGGTCGGCGTTTTCTATGTAATTCATAAAAAGCTGACGGAGAACGTCCGCCTGCTCCTGATTCGGGGTCATATCGAGAATGGCGTTGAAGCTTTCGCCGAGCGCCGATGTACTTCCGTTGAAGCGTGAGATGTTGTATATTGCAAGCGAAATGAGGTTTTCGGTCTTGTCATTCATAAGAAGACTTCCCCTCAGCTCATTGAGCAGTGAGAGCATCTCGCCTTTCATTTCGGTGAAGTTATCCTTTGTAAGATTATCCGCAAGCTCGGTGAGCCGTTGTGCCAGCGAGCGTGTCGGTGCGGCGGTATCGGAAAGATAGCGCAGATTTTCCGCAACGGAAGTTACGATGCTGTCACGGGCGGAAGCATCTGCGGCGGCTTTGGTGAACTGCAGAACAGCCTCGCCGACATCGCTCGAACCCGTTTTCATCAGCATATCCTTCATATTGCCCCAGATAGGGTCGCTGAACGCTGTTGACTGCTTCTCCTGCGCTATCATATCGCCCGAAACGTTCGCAGGCTTGAGCATGACCTCATTGGCGAATTCCGTCACCTTGTTGAGGATATCGGCAGAGCCGCTTTCACGCAGAGCCGCAAGAGTTTCTTCACCGATGATGGAGCGGAGGACGTTTATCCCTGCGGTCGGGTCTTTGGCAGGCGTGATATCGGTGTTGAGGATCGAACCGTCCTTGTTGTCCTGATTTGTGTATTCCTGCTCACGCTCGGTCGATTTCTGGACCTTTGTAGTGTCGCCGAGGTTAAATACCTGATCGGTCTGGGTCTGCTGAGGGTTGTTTTTCGGTGAAAAATCATAGTTCTTAGGCGCAACAGGTGTTGTAATATTAAGCAGATCGGACATTCTCTATCGCTCCTTCAATGATTTTTATTCTGTCAAAATGGTAAGATCAAAATTTGCATTTGTGCAAAGTTCACATAATTTTTGAGTTTTCCACATTGATTTTTGTAACTGTAAGGCTCGGTTTTTACTTATCGTTTTTTAAAATCAAAGCATTGATTTTTGTGCAAAATATACTAAAAACAGTGGAAAAGTTCTCCTGCAAAAGCCTTGTTAATATGGGAAAAATATTGTATAATGTATATATTGTGAATAATAACGGCTCGGAGTCAGTATTTCAGCCTCATCTGAATGTTCAGATATTATTATATCACAATTTTTACCGAACAGCAATACATTTCAATAAGATTTTTATATTTATTTAACAGGTAGGTGCTTAAATATGGCAAAATTTGAAGCCGGTATGGAATCAATGGTCGATGTGTATATATTCGAGACCACTTCCTTACTCGAACAGCTTGACCAGATACTTATGAAGACCGAGAGCGAGCATTCATTCTCGTCCGAAGAGATCAACGAAATTTTCCGAACGATGCATACTATAAAAGGCTCGTCTGCGATGATGGGTCTTGACAATATGTCAAAGCTCGCACACAGCATTGAGGATATGTTCTATGTTATCCGTGAGGAAAACCCCGTTATCTCCGATATGAATGCGCTTTACGATATCCTTTTCTCCGCATCCGACCTCCTCAAAGCCGAGATCGAGCTTATTCAGGAGGACGAATACACACCGACTGACTTCACAGCGATAATGCAGAAGATCGAATCATTCGCCGCTGTACTTAAAGGCGGCGCTCCTGCGGCTGCACCTGCTGCTCCTGCCGCATCTGCTCCGACAGCTCCCGCACCTGCACAGACAAGCGCACCTGCCGCAGCAACGGCAGCTGACGGCGACCTTACCACTGTAAAGGTTATTTTTGATGACGACTGCAAAATGGAAAACCTCCGTGCTCTCCTTGTCGTAAACAAGATCGCAGAGGACTGCGAAAAGCTTGAATATATCCCTGCCGATATCGAAACGAATCCCGAAACGGCAAAGGATATCATCGAAAACGGCTTTATCGTCAAGTTCAAGCCGTCCTCCGATATGGATATAGACAGCGTTATCGGACTTATCGGCGAATGTTCAAATGTAAAATCATACGATATAGTCGAAAGAGGCAGAGTTGTAGAGCTTGTCGGCAGGATAAACGTCAAGGTAACGTTTGAGGAAGAGTGCCAAATGGAAAATCTCCGTGCGCTCATCGTTATCAACAATATCAGGGACAAGTGCAAGTCGCTTTCCTACGAGCCTGCGGATATCGAAGAAAATTCCGCAACCGCACAGACTATCATCAACAGCGGATTTATGATACACTTTGAAGCGGACGACCCAAAGGGCGTTATCCGTGCAATAAACGGCAGTCCGAACGTAAAGCGCTGCGAGATACTTTCCTCCGACAGCACTCCTGCCGCAGCTCCTGCACAGACCGCTCCGACAGCTGCACCTGCACAGGCTGCCGCTCCCACACCTGCTCCTGCCGCAAAGCCTGCCGCACAGCCCGAAAAGAAATCCGTTGAGCAGATCAACAATATGCTCGGCAACAAGGGTTCGGGTGCAAAGCAGTCGCTTATTTCCGTAAACCTCAACAAGCTCGATACGCTCCTTGACCTCGTAGGCGAAATTGTTATCACTGAAGCTATGGTAACTTCCAACCCCGACTTAAAGGGACTTCGCCTTGACAACTTCCAGAAATCCGCACGTCAGCTCCGAAAGCTCAACTCCGAACTTCAGGACACGGTTATGTCGATACGAATGGTACCAATTTCGGGCGCATTCAACAAGATGACACGTATCGTCCGTGATATGAAGGTCAAGCTCGGCAAGGACGTTGACCTTGTATTCGAGGGTGAAGAAACCGAAGTGGACAAGTCGATCATCGACCAGCTCAACGACCCCCTTATGCACATGGTAAGAAACTCTATGGATCACGGCATCGAGGATCACGTTGAGGACAGAATCGCAAGGGGCAAGCCTGCAAAGGGTAAGATCACCCTTTCCGCATACAATTCCTCAAACGAAGTCATCATCGTTGTTGCCGATGACGGCGCAGGTATCAACGCTCAGAAAGTCGTTGAAAAGGCTGAAAAGAACGGACTTCTTACAAAGCCGGTCAGTGAATATACTGATAAAGAAATATACAATATGATAATGCTCCCCGGCTTCTCCACCAACGATCAGGTCACCGAATACTCGGGCAGAGGCGTTGGAATGGACGTTGTTAAGAAGAACATCGAAAAGGTCGGCGGCTCTGTTTCCGTTGACTCAAAATGGGGCGAGGGCAGCCAGTTCATCATCAAGATCCCGCTCTCACTCTCGATCGTTGACGGTATGGAAGTTTCCGTCGGTCAGTCTATCTTCACTATCCCGATAAATTCTATCAGAGAGTCGTTCAAGGTAAAGCCTAACCAGCTTATCAAGGACACCGACGGCAAGGAAATGATAATGATAAGAGGCGAATGTTTCCCGCTTATCAGACTTTATGATATCTATGACCTTGAACCGAAAACTACAGACCTTTACGAGGGCATCGTTATCCTCGCCGAAGCTGAGGGCAAGTGCGCCTGCATCTTCGCCGATGAGCTTATCGGTGAACAGCAGGTCGTTGTCAAGCCGTTCTCCTCGCTTCTTAATAACTTCAACGTTAAGCAGAACGGTATGGCAGGCTGTTCTATCCTCGGTGACGGTTCTATCACTATCATTCTCGATATCGCAAATATCCTCGGCGGATTCTGATTTAAACCGCATTTGAAAAGAGCCTACGGGAGCTCGGATACAGTCCCGAATAACTCAAAGGAAGATGAATAAAATGAGCGATGAAATTTTTACCGCCGATAAGAAAAAGACCTTTACCGCTGACGGAACGGAGATACTTTTCTTCACTATCGGCGAAAAAACATACGGCATTGAGATCGAGTTCATCAACGAGATCATCAGCATTGAACAGATAACAGTCGTTCCGAAGATACCCGACTACATAAAGGGCGTTATCAACCTCAGAGGTAAGATAGTCCCCGTTATCAGCATCAGAAAGCGCTTCGGAATGGAAGAGATCCCTTATGACGACAGGACCTGCATCATCGTTCTCGAATTCGAGAGCGGCGAACAGGTGGGCGTTATCGTTGACCGTGTTCAGGAGGTCATCGTTGCCGACAAGAATATTATCAGCAAGGTTCCCGACAGCAAGAACGTCAACGCAAACCACTATATCAAGAGCATTATCAACTTCGAGGACGATATAAAGCTTCTCCTCGACTGTCATAAGCTCGTTGCAAATGAATAAAACTCAATGCGAATAAACTTCGCAGCGAATAAAATTTTTTACGGAGCAAAAATAAAATGCTGCTTAAACTTACAGATGATGATTTTTACCGTCTTGTAGATTTTATGAAGAAAAACTACGGGATAAATCTTGAAAAGAAAAGAGTTCTTATCGAGGGCAGACTTTCCAATACAGTTTCCTCACGAGGATTCAAGACCTTCAAGGAGTTCATCGATTTCGCCTTTGCCGACAAGACGGGAAAGGAAACGATGCAGCTTGTCAACAAGCTTACAACCAATCACACATATTTTATGCGCGAGCCCGAACATTTTGAGTATCTCAAAACAACGCTTCTGCCTTATTTTGAAAAGACGAACAGGGACAAGACGCTCAATGTCTGGTGCGCCGCTTCGTCCACGGGTCAGGAGCCTTACACCCTTGCGATGACGATAGATGAATACTTCGCAGGCAAGGGCTGGGTGATACGCATACTTGCGACCGACCTTGACACCGATGTTCTTGCGGCAGCTTCTTCGGGAGTTTACACCGCCGACCAGATGAAAGATGTTCCTGCGGCTTGGGTGACGAAATATTTCACCAAGCTCGATGCGAACACCTATCAGGCATCGGATAAGCTCCGCAAGATGATCGAATTCCGCCAGTTCAATCTTATGGATAAGATACCGGTCGGAAGAAAATACGATCTCATAAGCTGCCGGAACGTTATGATCTATTTTGAAATGGACACGAAGAACGCCCTTGTTGAACGTTTCTATGACGTTACCAAAGAGGGCGGCTATCTCTACGTCGGACACGCAGAGAGCGTAGGAAAAGGCACACGCTACACCTACATAAAGCCTGCCATTTACAGAAAAATAAGCAGCGACAAAAAGGTATGAACGGTTTTAAGCCATTCATAAGTATATTTCTATGAGTATTAATAAGAAAAAACTGATAATCGTCGATGATTCGAGGCTTTTTCGTGAAGCACTCGCACAGAAGCTGTCGGAGAGCCATTCGATAGAGGTGATCGGAACTGCAAGCGATGCCTTTGAAGCAAAGGATATGGTTTTCGAGCTGAAGCCCGATGTTATGATAATCGACGTTGAAATGCCGAAGATGAACGGCTTTGAATTCGTTAAGGAGCTTATGTCGCAGTATCCCGTGCCATGCATAATGGTAACATCGAACGGAAATTTCTCCGAAGCCGATGCTAAAAAAGCAGGTGCGGCGGATTTTATGCACAAGCCGAGCCGAAACAATGAATTCATAACATTTGCGAGCATTATTGCGACCAAGGCTATCATCGCAGCAGGAAACCCTGCAAATTACAGAAAAAGGGCTGCGTCCGCAAAGGCAGACGGACTTTCCGCTCCGTCCGAGCATACCGCAAGCACGCTGAAAAAGGCTGTTCCCGAGCTGCCCGACAAGGCAGATATAGCACAGCTCGACAAACGTGCGGCGGAAGGCTATGTTGTGGCTCTCGGTGCTTCAACGGGAGGAACGGACGCACTCGAATGTGTTATAAAAGCGTTTCCCGAAAATATGCCGCCCGTTGTTGTCGTTCAGCATATGCCTCCGGTTTTTACAAGAATGTATGCGGAGCGGCTCGACAAAAGCTGCGCTGTTCGGGTGCGTGAGGCATCTGACGGTGACAGAGTGCATCAGGGCGACTGCATAATCGGTGCAGGCGGAGTTCAGCTTGAACTGAAAAAGGACGCAAAAGGCTATTTTGTAAAATGCTACGAGGGCGAAAAGGTTTCGGGACACTGTCCGTCGGTCGATGTTCTTTTCAGCAGCGTTGCCGAAACAGTCGGTGCAAAGACAGCAGCTGCGCTTCTGACGGGAATGGGTGCTGACGGTGCAAGAGGTCTGCTGAAAATTCATCAAAAAGGCGCTTATACTATAGGTCAGGACAAGGAAAGCTGCGTTGTTTACGGTATGCCGATGGAGGCATACAAGCTTGGAGCTTGCACGGAGCAGCTGCCGCTGTCAAAGATAGGCGCTGCGCTCGTTCACAAGCTTGCAACGGGTTGGAAATAGCAGGGATGCCCCTGCGGGCAGTTCGCGCCACGCTCCGCTTTGCTGCGCTCGTTTTTGCGTAAAATGAGTTTATGATCGCGAATATAGTTTATGGAGGAGTTGACAAATTGCAGGTTGAGATACTCTCCGTGACGGTTTGTACCATAATCTCGTTTAATAAATGAAAAATTTAGCCGTACAAAATCATTTGAAAGGTTTTGTACGGCTTTTCTATTGATAAAACTTGACTTTGTGCATAGAATAGTGATATAATATGCATAGGAAACGGATATTTTAAGGGAGATGAGCATTATGGTAATAAAACCGTCCACTTGTTTAAGAAATGAATACAACGACATAGCCGAATTCTGCAAAACGGAAAATCAGCCTGTATTCCTCACCAAAAACGGAGAGGGCGACCTTGTTGTTATGAGTATGGAAGCCTATTCGTACCGTGAGGAGATGCTTGATCTCCGTGAAAAGCTGCTTGAAGCGGAGGCGCAGCGTTTGAGCGGTGCGAAAACTTACTCTCTCGATGATGTGAACAAACAGTTAGAGGAGATCATCAATGGAAACGGCTGATAAATACACGGTTGAGTTTCTTCCGACTGCGCTCAACGATATGACCGAGATAATTTCATCGTTCGTAATGCTCGGGAGCAAGCAGGGAGCGGTTCGCATCAAGGATAAAATGAATAAAACGGTCGGACAGCTGATTCTTTTCCCATATTCGGGGATAACAGTTCCCGAACCCAAGATGTCAAAAGTGGATTTTCGTATGGTCGTTGTCGAAAAGTATCTGATGTTTTATAAAATTTTTGAGGACGAGAAAAGGGTCATCTTTTACCGTGTGCTTAATGGCAGGACAAATTATCGGACGCTTATGCAAAGATTATACAAAGATCAGTAAAAAAACAGCCGCATATCCTTTTTACGGGATATGCGGCTTGATTTTTGTATGTTTTCAGAACTTAAAATCCTCGTTTGAGTCGGTCTTGTCTTCTGCTTCGGGAGCAGGAGCAGCTGCAGGCTCTGAATCAAGCTTGTCAAGCTCTTCTGCAGTTTCTGAAGAGCAGTCACAACAGCCGTCGCAATCATCATCGCAGTCGTCGCCGAAGTACATCTCATCATCATCGTCATAGTCATAATCGTACTGTTCGAGTTCTTCGTGCTTCTTCATTGCATAAACAGCGGCAGCTGCACCTGCTGCAGCGGAAACCAATGCGAGAAATGCTGCACCGAATACTTTCATATTAAACATCTCCTTTATATTGTCATGATTAAACGGCAGGATTGTACACCTGTCTATTTATTTAATATTATAACACATAAGCTTTAAAAATACAACATTTTTTCGGGATAATGGCAAATTATTTTTATTCAGTTTGTGATAATTCAACATAATTATACAATTTGTAATATAAAAATATAGTTCTGAATTTCGTCAGATGATAAAAATATTGCAGCCGGAGCAGAATATCCCGAATTGTAATGAAAAATTGAGGCGATCTTATAAAAAAACAGACTTGTTTTCATTGATAATACGCCGGAAACAAGTCTGTTCGGTTACTGTATCGTTTTACACAACAAAAAGGTGTATTCAACGGGCGGATATAGGATCCGCCCCTACGATTTTCATTGCAGATATACGGAGTAAAAATAATTACGCATTACGAATTCCGCATTACGCATTAAAATTACTCGTCTGTCGGTAGATCGTGAAGATCGCAGTGTTCGGACTGCTTGCCGAGGATAGGCTCGGGGTCTACGCCCTTGCGCTTGTAGTAGTCGGTGAGTGCGGAGCGTACTGCCTGCTCTGCGAGAACGGAGCAGTGTATCTTCTGCGGCGGGAGTCCCTCGAGAGCTTCAACGACTGCTTTGTTTGTAAGGCTGAGAGCGTTGTCGATAGACTTGCCCTTTATCATCTCGGTCGCAATGGAAGATGTTGCAACTGCTGCGCCGCAGCCGAATGTCTTGAATTTACAGTCGGTGATAGTATCTCCGTCGACCTTGATGTACATTTTCATAATATCTCCGCACTTTGCGTTGCCGACTTCGCCAACGCCGTCAGCATCGGGAATTTCGCCAACGTTTCTCGGGTTTGCGAAATGATCCATTACTTTATCGCTGTATAACATAAAAATTTACCTCCTTGATAATTACTTTGCCGATTTGATTTCCGAAACGAACGGAAGAAGCTTCTTTGTATGCTCCTTGCCGCTTGTGATATCTTCCCAGAGCGGTGACATATTTCTAAGACGAACGACTACTTCCTTTACGGCTTCAATGATATAATCCGCATCTTCGTCCGTGATATCCTCGCCGAGCGAAAGACGGAGCGAGCCGTGCGCAACCTCGTGAGGAAGTCCGAGCGAAAGCAGAACGTGCGACGGGTCAAGCGAACCCGATGTGCAGGCAGAGCCGCTTGAAGCGCATATTCCCTTGCTGTCGAGAAGAAGCAGAAGAGCCTCGCCCTCAACGCCGAGGAAAGAGATGTTTATATTGGCAGGCAGACGTTTTTCACGGTCGCCGTTAAGTCTTGTTCCCTCGATAGTGAGGATACCGTCGATTATCTTGTTGCGTATCTTTGTGATGCGCTCGCCCTTTTCGGCGATGTCTGCGCAGGCGTCAGTGATAGCAGTTCCAAGACCTGCGATAGCAGGGACATTCTCCGTGCCTGGTCGCTTTCCCCTTTCCTGACCGCCGCCGAAGATAAGGTTCGGCATTGGTATTCCCTTTTTGACATAGAGAAGTCCGATGCCTTTCTGTGCGTGTATCTTATGACCCGAAAGCGAGAGCATATCGATGTTCTGCTCGGCAACATTTATCGGAACGTGACCTACAGCCTGTACAGCGTCGGTGTGGAAAAGAACTCCCCTTTCGTGACATATCCTGCCGATCTCGGGGATTGGCTGGATAGTGCCGATCTCGTTGTTCGCATACATTATAGTAACAAGGGCTGTTTTGTCGGTGATAGCCTCGGCTACCTGCTCGGGTGAAATAACGCCGTTTTCGCCTACGGGGAGGTAGGTAACGGTAAATCCGTGCTTTTCGAGGTAAGCGCAGGTGTGGAGAACAGCGTGATGCTCGAAAGCTGTGGTGATGATGTGGTTCTTTCCTTTAGCGGCAAGTCGTTCCGCAGTCGCGCGGATAGCCCAGTTGTCACTTTCCGTTCCGCAGCTGGTGAAGAATATCTCGTTCGGATTGCAGCCAAGAGCGGAAGCAGCCTTTTCACGAGCCTCCTCAACGACTTTCTGTGCATCACGTCCGAGCTTGTAGATGCTTGACGGGTTGCCGTACTGCGTTGTAAGGAACGGCATCATAGTGTTAAGGACATTTTCGGAAACAGCCGTTGTGGCTGCGTTGTCCGCATATATATAACGTTTTTCCATAGTATCCTCTTTTCTTTAATATATTTACAAAGTCTATCTACTTCATAGGCTATGGCTATATTATATACTAATTTTATCCGTAAATCAAGAGGTTTCGGAAAAAAATTTTAAATTTTTTTTGAATTATGATCGGTCAGCAAACGGACATGAAAAACCGCCCATTTAAGGACGGTTCTTTTTAACTTGCTTTGCCGTTGTCGGTTTTGGGATCTGTTGAATTTTCGTATTTTTCATTTAACATTTTTTCAAGTAGTTCCAATTCATCGGGGTTATTGGTGTCTAAATTGCCAAATGGAGCTTTTTTTACTTCTTTCATACAAATTCCTCCTTACATAAATTTTATGCCACAACTGTTACATATTTTCAGAAAATGTCTGACAATTTCAGCATCTTCCTCTTCACCGAGATTTTTTTGTTTATATTTATTGCGGATTTCTTTCAAAGCACAGTAGGCTTTTGTGAAGTTATAATTATCTGTTTTATACAGTACATTAACTTTTCCTGTATTGGAAGCAACGGTTATGCCGCCTATGTTATCATGTAACAATAAAACTCCAATATCCGAATATGAAAATATTTTTGTCGTAGGGTGATTATGTAGAATAAATAATTGCTTATCAGAACTTCTATTGAACATATCAAGTGCAAATGGATTGTTAAAAATATTTACGCTGTTTACATTGCCCAACTCATATTCGTAGTCCAAAGTATCCGGGTCAAAAAGAAACGCAACTTCATTACTATTGTTTTCATATTTGGATTTTGCCAAAAGTTCATGATGGAGTTCGTTAAATCTTTGATTTTGCAGTTGGGTAAAGTGGGGAATAATCGGTGGGGTCGATTTTGATATGGCAATGTCAGTAATAAGTATTTTGGCATCACGGGTTTTAGCCTGCTGCAAAATATCAGTCCTCCCTATAATTTATTATACCATTTTATCTGTGATTGTCAAGCAAATTCCCGAAAACCCGTGTCTTGTTCATATCAGTACTGTTCCTCTTTTTTATTTTCCGAAAAGTATAGAAATTCCCGCACAAATATGATATAATAATGTATATATGTCAAAAATCAGCTTTTAAAAAGGCGGTCAGATATGAGAAACTATAATAACAAAAACAGTGATAAGGAAAAGTCAAAGCCGCAGAGCTTTACCGTGAGCGAGCCTGTCGGTCTGCTCGATTTCCTTTTTGAAAATATGAAAGGCAAGGGCGTGAACAAGGTCAAGGCTACGCTCAAATACCGTCTTGTTTCGGTGGACGGAAAGGTGACCACGCAGTTCGACTATCCGCTCAGAGCAGGTCAGGTCGTGACTGTCGCATCGTACAAGCCCGAATACAAGCGTGACAACGTGCCGAATATGCCCGATATCATCTATGAGGACGACAACATCATCGTTGTGAACAAGCCTGCGGGTATGCTGGCTGTTGCGACCGATGAGGAAAAGGAAAACACGGCTTATCACGCTGTTACCGAATATGTAAAGCGCAAGAACCGCAATGACCGAATCTTCATCGTTCACCGCCTTGACCGTGACACTTCGGGAATACTGCTTTTCGCCAAGAATGACACTGTGAAATTCGACCTGCAGGAGCATTGGAACGAATACGTGAAATATCGTGGCTACTGTGCCGTTGTTGAGGGTCACCCCGACCCGAAAAAGGGCAGGATAGAATCATGGTTAAAGGAAACTGACAGTATGTTCGTATATTCCTCACGAAACAAGGGCGACGGCAAGCTTTCCATAACGAATTATGAGGTCAAGCGTGAGAGCCGTGACTACTCGCTCGTTGCGGTGAACATCGAAACAGGACGCAAGAACCAGATCAGAGCGCACTTCTCCGAAATGGGCTGTCCTATCGCAGGTGACAAGAAATACGGCGCAGACACGAACCCTATCCGCCGTCTGGCACTTCACGCAGACAGACTTGTTATCTATATCCCTTATCTCGGCAGGGAAATGGAATGGAAGCTTCCCGTTCCGCCGAAGTTCCTTTTTATGATGAAGCACGAGGACGAATACAATAAGAAAGGCGGAAAGCGAAATGGCAATTAAACTTTACGAGCGCAAGGCTTTTTACTATGAGACCGATAAAATGGGCATCGTTCACCACTCGAATTATATCCGCTGGTTCGAGGAGGCTCGCATACACTTTCTGAACGAGGTCGGCTATCCTTATGCGAAAATGGAGGAAAACGGCGTGATGATACCCGTTCTCTCGGCGAGGGCAGACTATAAAAACGCTGTACGCTTTGATGAAACTGTGCTTATCGTGCTGAAAGTCGAAGAGTTCAACGGCTTCAAAATGCGCATAACCTACCGAGTTATCGGCAAGGACAACGGCGAGCTGAAAGCCACGGGCGAGACCTCGCATTTCTTCACCGATATGGATCTGAAGCCGCTCCGCACGAAAAAGACCCACCCCGATATTTACAAGGCTTTCGCTGACTATATCGGTGTTGATTTTCTTGAAGAGGATACTAAAAATGAGTGAAATAATAAAAATTTCGGCTGAAAATGCCGACGTCCGCAGGCTTGGGCGAACTCTTATGCGGAACGGCACGTTATGGCTCGGCTACTCGCTGACGGGTGCGGAGTTCGGCTTTGACGGGACGAGCCTTTCGGCGGAGCTTACGACCGACTGGGTGAATGACGAGGCTTGGAAAGAGAATTTTCAGCCTTATATGGCTGTGCTTGTGAACGGAAAGCTTTTAAAGCGTTTCGCTGTCAACGAGGGTACTGCCGAATATGAGCTTTACCGCAGTGAAAGGGCTGAAAAAGTCCGCATCAGGCTTGTAAAGCTTTCGGAAAACGCTTTTTCAAAGGTGGGCGTTCTGTCTTTCAGCGCAGACGGAAAGCTGACGGCGACAAAGCCTTGTTCCGAGCGCAGGATAGAATTTGTCGGCGACTCGATAACCTGCGGCTTCGGCATTGAGGGAAAGTCTGCCGACGAGGGATTCAGGACATCGACCGAAAATCCGCTTATAAACTATGCTTCACTCACGGCAAACGAGCTTGGCGCAGAGTATCAGCTCATCTCCTGGACATCGATAGGCGTTTACTCTAACTCGGTCAAGGACGACCGAACCGAACCCGACAACGCTTGGACAATGCCCGTTATATATGACTGCACCGATAAGGGAACGGACGGAAACCTCGGTTTTGAACCCGAAATATGGGATCATTCACGCTTTGCGCCTCAGCTTATCGTTGTCAACCTCGGGACGAACGACAAGGATTTCACAAGAGGGATCCCCGAGCGCACGGCGGCGTTTGAAAACTGCTACCGTGAATTCATTGCGCATATCCGTGAGAAAGAGCCGCAGGCACACATTATCTGCGCACTCGGAGCAATGGGACGTGAGCTTTTGCCGCAGGTCGAAAATGCTGTGAAAACGCTTGCTGACGAGAGGATAACCTCGCTCGGCTTCGATGTTCAGCGTGAGGAGGACGGTATCGGTTCGGAACAACACCCGAATGCCGTAACTCACCGCAAAATGGCGGACAGGCTTATTGCCGAAATAAAACGGCTCTGCATCTTTAAGGAGTAAAAAATGTCAAATTCTTATGACTGTATAATAGTAGGCGGCGGCGCTGCGGGAATGATGGCTGCGATAACAGCCGCAGGACTGGGAAAAAGTACGCTGCTGCTTGAAAAAATGAACCGCTGCGGAAAGAAGATATCCATAACGGGAAAGGGTCGCTGCAACGTTACGAACAACTGCACATCGGACGATTTCTTCGCGAATATCCCGACTAACCCGAGGTTTCTCTACTCGGCTTATGCAGGCTTTAATTCGCAGGATTGTATGGACTTTTTTGAAAGGCTCGGAGTTCCGCTCAAAACGGAGCGTGGGAACCGTGTTTTTCCCGTCAGCGACAAGGCGGAGGATATCGTCCGTGCGCTTGAACAGGGCTGCGAGGACTACGGCGTGAACAGGATATTTTCAAAGGTGACGGAGATAATCACCGAGGACGGTGCGGTAAAGGGCGTAAAGTGCGGCAGCAGGACATATTACGCTCCGTCCGTACTCATTGCAACTGGCGGAAAGTCCTACCCCGGAACGGGTTCGGACGGCGACGGTTACCGTTTTGCCGAGGAGCTTGGACACACCGTAACGGACATAAAGCCGTCGCTCGTACCTATCGAATCGGACGATGATTACTGCCGTGAAATGATGGGACTTTCGCTGAAAAATGTTGTGCTTACGCTCAAAGACACGGTGAAAAACAAGGTCGTTTTCTCCGAAATGGGCGAGATGCTTTTCACGCATTTCGGCGTATCGGGTCCGCTCGTTCTGAGCGCATCGAGCCATATTCCGCAGGTCGAGAGCGGACGCTACATTTTTTATATCGACCTAAAGCCTGCGCTTGACGAAAAAAAGCTGGACGAGAGAATACTGCGTGATTTTAAGGAGATACCGAACCGAATTTTCGCAAACTCGCTTTCAAAGCTTCTCCCGTCAAAAATGATACCGACGGTCGTTGAGCTTTCGGGCATCGACGGTGAAAAGCAGGTCAACTCCGTCACAAAGCAGGAGCGTCAGCGGCTCGTTTCGCTTCTGAAAGCTTTCCCCGTGCATATTCGCAGCTTCCGACCGATATCCGAGGCAATAGTTACGAGCGGCGGTGTTAAGGTCAGCGAGGTATCGCCGAAAACAATGGAGTCGAAGCTTGTAAAGGGACTTTACTTTGCAGGCGAAGTTCTCGATGTGGACGGCTACACGGGCGGCTTCAATTTGCAGATAGCGTTCTCAACGGGCTGTCTTGCAGGAGAGAATATGTGATGAGCGGCGAACAAGGCATCTCGGACGGCTTCGGGCGGAACAACCGAATAGAACTGCTCGACTTTATGCGTGGGATATCGCTTGTCTATGTGATGCTTTATCACCTTTGCTATGACCTTATAACTGTAAATGATGTGAGCATTACACTCTTCGGCACGAAGTGGTTCGAGGTTCTGCACGAAGTATTCCTTGCATTGCTTATAATTGTTTCGGGAATATGCAGTTCGTTCTCGCACGACAGTGTGCGCAGGGGAGCAATGTTGTTCTTTATGGGCAGCATTTTCACGATAGTGACCGACCTTTTTATGCACGACAGCGTTGCGGTGTTCGGGGCGCTTTCGTTCTTCGGCGTTATGATGATGCTATGCGGACTGGCAAAGCCTATCATTCAGCGAATAGACTGGCGGATACTGCTTGCGCTGAGCCTGCTGTTATATTTCGTGACGATAGATTTCGCAGATAAGGGCGGTTTACTGCACCTGTTTTTCACCGATATAAAGCTAAATTTACCCGAAAATTCACAATATTCTTATACGATAGGTATATTGCCTAACGGATTTTACTCATCGGATTTCTTTCCGCTTATCCCGAACGGCTTTTTATACATTGTTGGAGCGGCACTTTCACGCCCGATAGCGGAGAAAAAATTCCCGAGCTTCTTCTATGGGCGGATAAAGGCACACGCTGTAAACTTTATCGGAAGATACTCGCTTTGGTTCTATGTTATTCATCAGCCGATATTCCTCGGCATTTTGTATTTTTTTTGAAAGGTTAAATTATGGAAAATCTGACCGACATAAAGGTAATAAAAGATATATTCGAGCGTCACGGCTTTTCGTTCTCGAAGGCTCTGGGACAGAACTTTCTCGTCAACCCGACCGTCTGCCCGAGGATAGCCGAAATGGGCGGCGCTGCACCCGGAACGGGGATAATCGAGATAGGAACGGGCGTAGGCGTTCTCACGCACGAGCTTGCAAAGCGTGCCGACAAAGTTGTCGCAATTGAAATTGACGAGCGCCTTATCCCGATACTTGAAGAAACGCTCGCCGAACATAAAAACGTCAGGGTCATCAACGCTGACGTTATGAAGATCGACCTTGCGGAAGTGATAAAGGAAAATTTCGGGGGAATGAAGGTCGCAGTCTGCGCAAATCTCCCGTACTATATTACCTCGCCGATAATAATGATGCTGCTCGAAAGCCGCCTGCCGCTGACCTCGATAACCGTAATGGTGCAGAAAGAAGCAGGAACGCGGCTTTGCGCGGAAATGGGAACACGTGATGTTGGAGCGGTAACGGCGGCGGTGCGCTACTATTCCGAGCCGAAGCTGCTGTTCAACGTTTCAAGGGGAAGCTTTATGCCCTCGCCGAATGTTGATTCCTGCGTAATAAAGCTTGATATCCACAATGACGGACGGTACAAGGCGCAGGACGAGGAATTTTTCTTCAGGACGGTTCGTGGAGCGTTTTCTCAGCGCAGAAAAAACCTCCTCAATTCGCTTTCGTCCTCAATGGGAATGGAAAAGGCACTCATCACAAAGGCGGTCGAAAATGCGGGAATTCCCACAAACGCACGTCCCGAGCAGCTTTCGATGGAGGAATTTTTAAGGCTTGCGGAAGAGCTTGATTTAATGCGGAATTCGGAATTCGGAATTCGGAATTAATTTTGCTCTGCTTTTTTACGACAGAAAAAATATTTTTATAGTAATAGGACGGCTGGATTTGAAATGTTGAGGATAAAAATAATTCGGAATTATATATGTTCCGAAAAACATTAAATCGTAGGGGCGGATTCTATATCCGCCCGATGATTGCGTTAAATTTTGGCTTGAAATGATGCAAAAATGTAGGGGACGGGTCACCCGTCCCGTGCCGTAAGGCGTTTTTACGAATTTAAAATAATTCCGAATTCCGCATTCCGAATTCCGAATTCCGAATTAAATCTAAGGAGAGGGTTGTTTAAAATGGTATATAACATTGCAATAGACGGACCTGCAGGGGCAGGAAAAAGCACGATAGCAAAGGCTGCCGCAAAGCAGCTCGGGTTCATTTATGTTGACACGGGCGCACTTTACAGAGCGGTCGCTTTTGAGATGATATCGAGAGGGATCTCGCCGAGCGACAAGGACAAGGTCGCTACCGAACTCGGCAAATTCGGCGTTGGCTTTTTCTCGCTTCGCTTCATTGACGGCGTTCAGCACGTTTTTTCGGGCGAAAAGGACGTTTCGGATTTCATACGCACTCCCGAGGTTTCAATGGGAGCATCGGCAGTTTCGGCTATACCCGAGGTGCGGAAGTTCCTTTTCGATTTACAGCGGAGCATTGCTGCCGAAAACAACGTGATAATGGACGGACGAGACATCGGAACGGTGGTACTGCCGAATGCCGACCTTAAAATTTTCCTCACGGCTTCTGCGGAAGTCCGTGCCGACCGCCGCTACAAGGAGCTTGCGGAAAAGCCGAACTGCCCGACCTATGAGCAGGTTCTTGCAGATATCAAACAGCGTGACTACAACGATATGCACCGTGATGTTTCACCCTTAAAGCAGGCTGAGGACGCTGTTCTCGCTGACACCTCGGAGCTTGATCTTGAGGGTGCGATCTCGCTCGTTATTTCGATGATAAAGGAAAAATGCTCGCTTTGATTTTGTATAAATGCGACAAGAAATTTGCTTCTTTTTGTGCAGATATACAAACCTCAGAAAAATTTTTCAGAAAATGAAAAATTTTGAGCTTCTGAATTGTTTTGTAAGTGTAAAGGGTAAGATGATCCGCAGAACGGATAGATCAATTGTGGGATTTTGCTTTAGAAGTTTTGCGGATCGCTTTTACACTATTTATTCGCTGAAAATACAGCATCGGGCTATAACTGTTCACAACAAAATCGTCCGCAGGAGGTATTGTTCGGCTAATAATCGGGAAATGTTCTTTAAGGTTTCCTATGCAAATATCCTCGGAAACCGTTGAAAAATGTTTCAATGTATTTCCGAGGATATTTTTTCAAAGATGATCTTTTAACAAAAAGACTTGGACAAATGAAAGGAGCATAAAATGAAAACAAACACTATCGCAAAACTCGCTGCCGCTGCAATGGCAGTGATGATGACCGTCAGCGCAGGCGCAGTTCCCGTATTGGCGGCTTCAAACAGCAACTCGTCAAGCTCGGCTTCACAGGCGGAGCAAAAGAAGCAGCAGGCTATGAAAACCGCTCTTACCGCCGTAAAAAAGAGGGTAAAGATACCCGACAGGCTGACCGAGTTCGATTACAGTATGTCAACATCATTCGGAACAGAGATGTTCAGCTTTACATGGAGTGATAAGAAAACCAACGAGGTTATTTATATTACTTATGCGAACGGCATCATACTTTCGTATGAATATAAAGACTATCGTAATTACGATTCTGAAAAAAAGGTAAAGCAGACTTTTGCAAAGCTCACCGATGCACAGCTTATCGACTATGCAAAAAAGGCATTCAAGATGCTTGACCCCGATCTTGCAGACAAGGGCAAATACAGCGTTGGCAGCATCGATCTTTTCGGTAACAATGCAACGATAAATTTTGACCGTATGGAGAACGGCGTTGCAGTTGAGGGCAACGGCGGTACTGTCACTGTAAACAAAAACACGGGCGAACTGGTTTCAATGAGGATCGAGTGGTTCTGGAACGACACAAAGTTTGGCAGCACGGCTTCAAAGCTTACCGCCGATGAAGCAAGGGCAACGTACAAGTCGCTCACAACGCTCACGCCGATATACCGTATCGTCAACGAATACAATGAAAAAACGGAAAAGTCCGAGCAGAAAGCGGTTCTTCTGTATCTGCCGAGCTTTACCGATGAGATCGACGCTGTAACGGGCAAGCCGTCAACTATCTGGGACGATATGGATAATGATAAGGGTATCAGAAATTTCAGCAGCTACTATTTCAACTCAATGACTGATGCCGGAGTGGAGGCTGTTGCTGCTGATTATGATGATGATGCGGCAGACGAAGGAGTCAATTTCACTGCGGCAGAGCTTAAAGAGATCGAAGCCGATGAAGGTATGCTCAAAAAGAACGAGATAACGGCACTTCTCAACAAGGATAAATACACGAAGATGCCCGATTATGTTTCGCTTGACAATGCAAATCTTTACAAAGACGAGGACACGGGCGAATACTACTATATTATCGATTATCACGGCGGTGACGATGCCATCGTTGATGTCGGAATTGATGTAGATGAGGCTGTAGATGACGTGGACGTTCAGGACGATACGGACATAGCAGTGGAAGATGTTGGCGCAGATGTAAATACGAACCCCAAAGAACCGTATTTCTATATGAACGTAAAAGTCAATGCAAAAACGGGCAAGGTCGACAATTTCAGTAAGTCCTATGATAATTATTTTGACAGCAGCAAGGAATACCCCGTAAATGCAAATGCGAAGATCGCATCGGCAGCCGCAAAGCATTTCTATGGTGATATTTTCGGTGAATATAAGGCTGATGAAAGCAACAGTGAGCCATGCCATTTTTACACCGACCGCAACGGTAAGAAAATATACACCGAAAGCAGCAGAACATACTATTACAACCGTTATGTTAACGGCGTACAGGTCGAGGACGACACCATAAGGATAAATGTTGGCTTCTCGGGAGATGTCAGGTCGATCTCATACAGATACACAGATGTAAAATTCCCGTCCGTGCCGAAGTTCGACAATGACAAGGCATTTGAGCAGCTTTTCAAGCAGATAAAGCTCAGATATTACTATGACGGCTACTACAAGAAAGACGGAACAGTCAAGACTTATCTTCTTTATGACATCAACGATTATATCCTCGACAGCAAGTACCGCATTGTAAGCTGGGACGGCACTCCGCTCCCTGCCGAGAAGGACGAGGACACCAATTACACCGACATAAAGGGCATTGCACAGGAAAATGCTATAAACACGCTTGCAAGATACGGCATCACGCTCGATACCAAGAACGGAAAATTTGACCCGAATGCAAAGCTCACCGACAAGGAGTTCGCAACGGTCATTTACAAGGCAACACGCAACTATGTGCCTTACTATATTGAATGTGGTGACTATCAGAAAGAAGAAAAGGCTGTAACGCTCACCAAAAAGGAAGCCGCAAAGGTATTCGTCAATGTATACGGCGGTTCCGATTATGCTGAGTTAAAGGGCATCTACCGTGCGCCGTTCAAGGACGTGGCTGCAACTGACGAATATGTAGGTTACATTGCGATAGCAAAGGCTCTCGGCTTTGCAAGTGCGGACAAGAACGGCAACTACTCGCCGGACAAGGTTCTCACGAGGGCGCAGGCTATGCAGATGATATATGATTATATCGAAAGGCTGAAATAATGCGTAATGCGTAATGCGTAATTATTTTTGCTCCGTAAATTTGCGGTGTAAATCTATTATTTCAAGGGCGGATATTTTTATCCGCCCTTGCGTTTAAGATCAAGGAAATGATGCTCAATACGTTTCCTTAGTAATACTAAACACCAATAAAACTACAGACAAAAAATCTGCACAAAATCCATATATCAGAGCTTTTGCTTGTTTTTTTGTATAGTTTTTAATTGGTATTTAGTATAAAATATTTTGCTTGACATATCTACAAAAATAGATTATAATATAAACAAAGAGAGCATACCGATAGACGGTCGCTCCCAATATAAGGTTAGAAGAAATAACCGCTAAGTTGGTAGCTTGGGGCGGTTATTTCTTTTTATTATTGCAGCAATTCAACATTATCTGTATGATATTGCATATAAGTATTCCTAAAGATAAAACTTCTGTGATACTCATATCGCAACGCCCCCTTTCAGGGAGCAAAGATTGACCGCCTACCGTTCAGGTATGCCCTAATATTTATTTTATCATTAAAAATATATTTTGTCAATTATTTTATTATTATGTCGTATATTATAACAATGAAATCCCCTGCAAAAACTTGCAGGGGATAATTTTGTATTATCGTATCTTAGAATCCAAGAATAGCCTTGAAGCTGTCGGCGATCTTTGTTTCGAGTGCTTCTGCTTCTGCCTGAGTTGTGCCTGTTGTTGTGTAGTAAGCCTTGATCTTAGGCTCTGTGCCGGACGGACGGATAACAACAGATGCGCCGTCTGTAAGTACGAATGTGAGAACATCGGACTTAGGAAGTGTGAGCATTGTCTTTGCGCCGGTTGCTGTATCGGTGGAGGTGCTTGCCATATAGTCATCGAAGCGTGTTACTGCGAGTCCGCCGATCTCCTTGGGTGTATTTGTGCGGAGGCCGCTCATGATCTCCTTCATTCTTTCCATACCGCTTGCGCCCTCGCAGGTGAACGACTGCTGGGAGTGCTTATAAACGCCGTACTTCTTATACATATTCTCTCTTGCCTGGAGGAGAGAGATGCCCTGAGTACGGTAGAATGCTGCCATTTCGCAGATGAGCATTGAAGCCACAACTGCGTCCTTATCTCTTACATAAGAGCCTGCAAGGTAGCCGTAGCTCTCTTCAAAGCCGAAGATGTAGCGGTTTTCTTCGCCCTTAGCTTCGAGGAAACCGATCTGCTCGCCGATGAACTTGAAGCCTGTGAGGACGTTTATCATCTTAACGCCGTAGTTGTCGGCGATCTTCTGTGCAATGTCTGTTGTAACGATAGTCTTGACTGCAACAGGATCAGCAGGCATTGTGCCGAGCTTTGTTCTTTCGCTGCAGATATATTCGAGGAGCATTGCGCCGACTTCGTTGCCCGAGAAGAGGACATAGCCGTTATCGGACGGAACTGCGATGCCAACACGGTCACAGTCGGGGTCGGTAGCAAGGAGGAGGTCAGGCTTTACTGTTTCGCAAAGCTTAAGACCGAGTGCGAGAGCTTCCTTGATCTCGGGGTTCGGGAATGGGCAGGTCGTGAAGTTGCCGTTAGGATATTCCTGCTCGGGAACGACTGTAACTTCCTTGATGCCGATCTTGTCGAGGATTGCACGAACGGGCTTGTTGCCTGTGCCGTTGAGCGGTGTGTAAACGACCTTAAGTCCGCTTGAAGCAACGAGGTCTGTGTGGATACCCTGCTTTGAAACGTTGTCGAGATAGCTGTCGATAACGTCCTTGCCGATATAATTGATAGAGCCGTCCTTAACGCCCTGCTCGAAGTCGATGTACTTTGCGCCGCCGAACATAGAAACGCTGTTGATGTTCTTGAGAACGATCTCTGCTGCGCCGAGTGTGAGCTGGCAGCCGTCAGAGCCGTAAACCTTGTAGCCGTTGTACTTTGCAGGGTTGTGGCTTGCGGTGATAACGATACCTGCGCTGCACTTCAATGCTCTTACAGCGTAGGAGAGCATTGGTGTAGGCATAAGCTCGGAGTAGATATGTACCTTGATGCCGTTTGCAGCGAGAACGGAAGCGGCAGTCTTAGCGAAAACGTCCGACTTGATTCTGCTGTCGTAAGCGATAGCAACGGAAGGATTGGACGGGAATGCTTCCTTAACATAGTCAGCAAGACCCTGAGTTGCACGTCTGATAGTGTAGATGTTCATTCTGTAAGCGCCTGCGCCGATAACGCCGCGAAGTCCGCCCGTGCCGAATTCGAGGTCACGGTAAAATCTGTCCTTGATAGCCTCATCGTCGCCTGCGATTGATGTAAGTTCAGTCCGGAGGTCAGGGTCGTCAACAGCCTTTTCGCACCAGAGTTCATAAAGTTCCTTTTCGTTCATAATATTTCACCTCATAAAAATGTTGATATGGTTACACCGCAAATTCTGTCTGCTTTGTGAAATGATGATCTTTGCGGAGTTATTCAAGATAAATTATAGCACAGGCTTCACCAAAAATCAATGACTTATGAAAATTTTACAACCCGTACAACAAATAAAAGATTGTTAAACGTTTAACATATTCAATTTGACTTTTAATAAATGCAGAAAAAATGTACTTTTTGTTGACAAAGGACGGTTTCTTGGTGTATAATGGAAGCGAGTTGAAATATCAAAGGGGAAAAAGTGTGCAAAATTCTGTACGGAACGGCATTGGGGAGACTTTTCCGCACCAAAATGAAAAACTCGTCGGGGGACGGACAGACAAAGGAGTTATTCTGAGAAAAATTATTGACCAAAAATGATAAAGGGGTGTTGTTTTGTCGGAAAATAAAATGTTTGAAAAAATGTATATCGAGGGAGATAGGAAATTTAAGAAGAGCAGGTTCATTTTGCTGTTTGCAGCCAATATTGCCGCAGTGTGCGTTATGACTGTTGCGGCGTACAGCGAAGAGTTTGAGACAATGACTGCTGCATTTTTGATACAAATCGCAATTTTTATGATATCCGCTTCTTGTGTGAAGAAATATGAGGAGGATATCGCAGGCGAAGAAAACTATGCCAAAACGAAAATATATGCGTTGGTTTTTATAGCGGTGAAGATAGCCGCTATGATATTTAGCGGTGTGATTGTGACAGTAATAACACGCATTACGGAAAATGCAGCCGCTTCCTTGCTTATAGCGCTGCCCGATATTATCGGATATATCGCAATGGCGGCGGCACTGGGCTTTATCATGGCAAAGCTGAAAAAGAAAGGTGCGGTTTACAATAAGTACAGGCTGATCGTTTATGCGTTCAATATTGCTGCTGTTCCGTGGTTTGCTTTGCAGGTATTGCTCACGTTTATCGTGTTTTGCTTTCACTGATCTTTGTTCTGAAATTTTTTGATATGGGGGTAAAAAATGAAATACACATATAAAATAAGCGAACACGCAAATTCGGAGATTTTTTCGGGGCTGAAAAGGGATATAGAATACCTTTATCCCGAATTTGTGTTTGAAAAAGAGATAAAGGACGCCGATGGTTCACGCACGGATTTTTTCCGCTGTGAGGAAACGGGTGAAAACATTGCCGCCGAACTCAGCTATGCGAACAACAACATCGTTCTGACGGCGGATATAGCTATGCCCGAGCTTGCGGAAAAATACAAGATCGATAAATCGGAAGCCCGTGAAAATGATAACGGCATCAGCTTTGACTTTAAGGGCATTATCCGTGTTCTGTTCTGCACTTCACTTGGAATAAAGCTTTTTGCTGTGCCGCTTGCGCTGATCGTTCTGGCGGCAGGCTATGCGATAATTTGGGACGGCGGGGATATGTATGGGGTGTGGATAAGCATATTTTCAGCTGTGGGATTGTTATATGTGAACATTTTATACTGCGGAGGACTTTTTGCTATACCAACGGCGGCACTGGCTTGGTGGCTTGCTGTGAAGAAAAATAACCTGTCGTATAAAGCTCCGCTATTCATATTTATGATCTTCTCGGAGCTCCATCTGCTGATTTTTTACTATTACGGACTTAACGATATTCGTGCCGATGATCTGTACGATCTGTTTTTCGCAGTGAAGTATTTTATCTATATGGTGCCGTATCTTCTTGCTGTGATGTATCTCTATTTACTGCCCATTATCATAGCGGACGAGGTCGTGTCAAGAAAGCATAAGAAAATTTACGGCAAACGTGCAAAAGGCTGGCAGTCGGCGATATGGTGGAGCGGAACTGCGGTGGCAATGTATGCGGTACTTATTGCGTTCGGTGCAGTTTCTTCATATATTGAAATTTCAAAGGTGCAGGATATAGCCGTTGAGGAAAGCATCAGCACCTATGAGGTCATAGACCCTCTGCTTGAAAAGCATGAAAAGGCTATGCGGACGGTATCGGATTATGCGGCGGAGCATAGTTATTACGACTGGTACTGCTGTCCCGACGAAAGCGTAAAGGACGAATGGCAGGAGCTTTTCGGTGATGAGAGCGAGTACATATTCCACTATAAGCTCGACGACTATGACAGTCCGAGCTTCAGTGTATATATCAACGGCGAGGGCAGAGGGCGTTATGATATCCGTTTTGAGGGCGAAGATATCTATGTCAATGATGAACTTTTCAACAAAGAGGAGGTCGGATTTTCGGTATGAAAAAGCTTATAGCTTCATTGATATTGTTTGCCGTTATCGGTGCAGGCGATCTTCTTATCACCTATAAAAACAGCAGTTCCGTTTTCAGTTATAAGGAAAGACAAAAAAGCGATCACGAAATGTATTCAGAGCAGGAATATGAGCGTCCCGAAAGAGAACCGAAGCTTGCCGATACGCTGTCCGATTTCACCAATAAGATCGACTTTGAAGAATACTTTTCAAACAAGAAAGGTATGTATTATCCGGAGACTAACGAGTATCTTGTTTCGCACAATGTTTTCGTCAACAGTGACAGAAGCAAGGTCACAGTCGATATCACGAGCCGCTATTACAAAAAGGACGGCGTTTATTCGGGAGAAATGCGCTGCCATATCCAAAACAGTGAACACGGCAGTGTGTCATATCCCTGTGCGTTTGATTCGGAGAGCGGGTCGGGGCTTAAATATACCTATAATGACAATTTTTCGCTCCTGCTCGATGATTACAACAACGACGGCAACCCCGATTATCTTATCCGTACTGGCGATCCGGAGGACGGCGGCGCATTCTACTATATTGAATATTCGGTCAATGAGGCTTATCCCGTTCATCACACGAATTTCAGCACACCGAAGAGAAATTCCGATTCAGCTGTGTTCATCTACGGAAGAAAATCCGATTCGATAAGGCTCGACCACACGGATATGGATCATTTCTTCTTCCTTACCAAAGAAGATGACGGCGAGATCGTTCCCTATATTTACAATTCTAATTTTCACCAATGCGACTATTCCGACTATGCCGTCGGCGACAAACTTTACTCCGCATTTTATGAGGACGGCGTTCTCACGCTGAGAGCGACCGACTGCAACGGAAATGAGGAGATTTACGGCGATGCTGTCACTGTTACGGTGAGAAAGCTGGACGATCGGATATGGAACAGATGCGGAGAATTCTCCGTGCAGTTCGCTCCCGATGAAAATTACTGCGCACTTGCACACATCGCAAAATACGAGCAAAGCTTTGAAAAAGGACTTTATCAGCTTGAAATAAAAACGCCCGATGGTTCTGCCTATGCCGAATTTGCGGTGAGAGTTTAGTTTGAAAATTTGACTGCGCAACTTCACATAAAATGTTGCAAAAGTATCATAATAATGGTATAATTATAAGTGCCGCGGCAGGAAAACTTCCCTGCGGCGGCAGTGTTTTAATTCGGAAAGGACAGAATAATATGAATTACGAAAAAATATCGGGATTTTTCAAAAGCTCAAACGGCGTGAACAACACGGCTTACTATATTTATGTTCCAACGGCTGCAAAAATAAAGGGAGTTGTGCAGATCGTACACGGAATGTGCGAATATATCGAACGCTATGAGGATTTCGCAGATTTTCTCTGCAAAAACGGCTATATCGTCTGCGGAAACGACAATTTAGGTCACGGCGCTTCCGTTTCAAGCGAGGAGGACTACGGTTTCTTTGCCGAAAAAGACGGTTGGAAGTTCCTTGCAAAGGACGTTGTGACGCTCACACGAATGATGCAGGAAAAATACTCTGCGTTCCCGTATTTCCTGCTCGGACACAGCATGGGTTCGCTCATTGCCAGAACGGTCGTTGCAAAATACAGCGAATATTATGACGGTGTTCTTATCCTCGGAACTGCGGCGCTTCACGGCGTTGCCGATGCCTGCCTTGCACTTGTGGAAAGCACCGCAAAGATCAAGGGTTCGCACTACCGTTCCAAAACCTATGACCGAATGATGTTCGGAATGTCCAACGCAAGGATAGAAGACCCAAAGACCGACTTTGACTGGATAAGCTCCGATCATGCTGTCGTTGAAAAGTATGCGGAAGACCCGAAATGCACGTTCATTTTCACCGTTCGGGGACTTTATGACCTTATAATGATGACAAAATATGTGACTGCAAAAAGCTGGGCTGAAAAGGTTGCAGACTATCTTCCCGTTTATATCGCAAGCGGTGCGGACGATCCCGTCGGCAGATACGGCAAAGCTCCCGAGGAGGTGTTCCGCCGCCTGACCGAAGCAGGACAGAGCGATGCCGAGCTTCACATCTATCCGAATATGCGCCACGAGATACTCAACGAAGTCGGCAAGCAGGAGGTCTATGACGATATTTTAGGCTGGCTCAACGAGCATAACATCGATTCGGACGAACCCGTTGAAGACGAAGCATCTTTTGAAGAGGAATAATATGTACGCAAAGGTAAACAGCCTCGGACTTTTCGGACTGAATGCGTTCCCCGTCGATGTCGAGATCGAAACGAGCAAGGGAACGCCGTCCTTTGATATAATCGGACTTGCCGATACTGCGATAAAGGAGAGCCGTGAGCGAATACGTTCGGCACTTCGGGCATCGCTGATAAGCTTTCCGCTCAATAAAATAATCGTCAACCTTGCGCCTGCCGATACGAAAAAAACAGGCAGCATACACGACCTCGCTATCTTTACGGCTCTGCTCTGCGTGACGGGAAATGTTCCTGCGGATATCTCCAAGTCCGCATTCATCGGCGAGGTCTCGCTCAACGGCGATGTAAGAGGAGTGAACGGCGTTCTGCCGATGGTTCTGCTGGCGAAAAAAGAGGGCTTCAGCGAGGTTTTCGTCCCCGAGATAAACGCTTATGAGGCGAGCGTTGTCGAGGGCATAAAGGTCTACGGCGTGAAAAACACAGCCGAGCTTATAAAGCATTTTGACGGAAGTGAGCCGCTCACGCCGCAGGATAAATACATCGTCCGAGAGGAACAGCGTTTCGATACGGTGGATTTCGCCGATGTAAAAGGTCAGCATCAGGCGAAAAAAGCTCTCGAGATCGCAGCCGCAGGCGGTCACAATCTGCTTATGATAGGCGCACCCGGTTCGGGCAAGTCGATGATGGCAAAGCGTATCACAACGATACTCCCTGCGATGACGTTCGAGGAGTCTATCGAAACGACCAACGTTCATTCGATCTGCGGAATACTCGACCCGGACACTCCGCTCGTCACAAGCAGACCGTTCCGCTCGCCGCACCATACGATTTCAAGCGCAGGACTTTCGGGCGGCGGCTCTATCCCCCACCCCGGCGAAATTTCTCTTGCGCACAACGGTGTGCTTTTCCTTGACGAGCTTGCAGAGTTCGCACGTCCGACTTTGGAGATACTCCGTCAGCCGTTGGAGGATAAAAAGGTCACTATTTCAAGGGCAAGCGGAACGGTCACATATCCCTGCAGCTTTATGCTGATAGGTGCGATGAACCCCTGCCCGTGCGGATATTTCGGCAGCCCGAACCACGAGTGCCGATGCACAAAACCGCAGGTGGCGGCTTACCTTGCAAAGATAAGCGGACCTATGCTTGACCGTTTCGATATTCATTGTCGTATAAACCCCGTTGACTTTGAAAGCATGTCCTCAAAGTCGAAGGAGGAAAGCTCGGCGGCGATCCGTGAGCGTGTACAGAAAGCGCGTGAGATACAGAACCTGCGCTACAAAGGCACGGGGATAACCTGCAACGCTGCAATTTCGGACAGCCTTATTTCCGAGGTCTGCCCTATGACGGACGCAGCGAGGGAAACTCTCCGAAATGTGTTCGACAAAATGGGACTTTCCGCCCGTGGCTACAACCGAATTTTAAAGCTTTCACGCACCATTGCCGATATGACGGGCGAAGAAGTCATCGACAAACAGCACATTGCGCAGGCTGTACAGTTCAGGACGCTCGACAGGCAGTTCTGGGGAAAATAATTGGAGTAAGCTTATTCAAATGAAAGAATTTACAATAAATAAAAACGACAGCGGACAGCGTGTTGATAAATTTATCGAGAAAGCCGTTCCGCTTCTGCCGAAAAGCTTAATGTACAAATACATACGCACGAAACGCATAAAGCTCAACGGAAAGCGGTGCGAGATTTCGACCCGACTTTGCGAAAATGATCTTATGCAGCTTTACATCGGAGACGAGTTTTTCGAGACCTCGCCCGACCGTGTGTTTATGAGCGTTCCTGCGGATATTTCCGTTGTCTATGAGGACGAAAACATTCTCCTCTGCGACAAGAAAAACGGACTTGTCGTTCACGAGGACGATGAAAACACAGCCGACACGCTTATAAACCGAATTCTGCACTATCTTTACAACAAGGGCGAGTATGACCCCGACCGTGAGAACAGCTTCACGCCTGCTTTATGCAACCGTCTTGACCGAAACACGGGCGGCATCGTCATTGCGGCGAAAAACGCCGAGTCGCTGCGAATTCTGAACGAAAAGATAAAGGAACGTGAGCTGGAAAAGCGTTATCTCTGCATAACGGTGGGAGTTCCACCGAAAAAGTCCGACACGATGACGGCTTATCTCGAAAAGGACGAAAAGACCAAGACGGTCAAAGTCACGGACAGAAAAACTCCGCAGAACAAGACGATAATCACCTCCTACAAGGTGCTGAAAACGGACGGAAAGCTTGCGCTCGTTGAGGTCAGGCTCGACACGGGACGGACTCACCAGATAAGGGCGCATTTTGCGCATATCGGCTGTCCGCTTCTCGGTGACGGAAAGTACGGCATCGGCGAAGTGAACCGTGCGTACAAGGTCAAAACGCAGGCGCTTTATTCCTACAAGCTGAAATTCACGTTCCGCACGGACGCAGGGATCTTAAGCTATCTTGACGGAAAAGAATTCACGGTGAAAAATGTCTGGTTCGAGGATAAATTTCTCGGTTAAGTTTCGGCAGAACGGCTTGTTCATTGCTCCTAACTTTGTGCGAAACGCTGAATATCGATTACAAAGCTAAATTCTGTGTAAAATATATTGACAAAAAGTTCATATAATTATATAATTTATATGTTGCTGTAAGCTGACAGCTTAATATTTTATCACGGGGGTAATCACAATGGATAAGAAAACAACAGACATCGTAGCATATCTCACCTGGATAGGCTTTATCATCGCACTCGTTTCGGGCGACAAGGAGAATTCCAAGTTCCACCTCAATCAGGCACTTGTACTTAATCTTTTCGCTCTTATCGGTTCGCTTACTTGGATACCGATCATCGGTATTCTTGCAGGTCTTTGGTCGATTTTCGTATTTGTATGCTGGATAATCGCCCTCATCGGCGCTGTCAACGGCGAAGAAAAGGAAGTTCCTCTTCTCGGAAAGATCAAGCTCCTCAAGTAAGTTCAATTATTAAAAAGCCGCAGATATTCTCTGCGGCCTTTTGTGTTTATGTTCATATTGCACTGCTGTTCAAACGATGTCAGCTTGAAACGCTTATTGCTCCCCTCTGCGCATCTATTAACGGTACCGAGCAGTAAATCAACAGCCCGACATAAAGTGTATACGAACTTCCTGCCCGGTGGACTCCCCTCTGCACATCTATTAACGATACCGAGCAGTAAGTTAACAGCCCGACATAAAGTGTATACGAACTTCCTGCAGGGGTTCCCTGCCCTCTTTAAATAAAGCGAAATTCTTTCAGAATTAACGTAAACTTTAACTTTTGTGCAACTTTTTTCAATCGTACGTTTTTTCAACAGACTGAATCCCGCCTTTGATTTATTTCAAAGACGGGATAAATTTTTTATTCGGAAAAAGCTTACTTTACAAGACCGCTGTTGTTGATAGCGGAAACGAGAGCCTTGACAGAAGCATCGATGATATCGGTGTGGATACCTGCACCCCAGAATATGCCGTTTTCGGTCTCAATGCCGACATAAGCGCACGCCTGCGAGCTTGAACCTCTTTCAAGAGCGTGTTCTTCATACGTTGTGATAGAATAGCTGATGCCGAGAGCGTCCTTTACAGCGTTGGAAACAGCATCAAGACGGCCGTTGCCCGTTGCCTCTTTTACGATATCCTGTGAATTGTAGGAAACGGTGACAACTGCGGAAATGCCGTTCTTCTGCGAGAAATGTGCTTCGGTGACAGTGAATTTATCGCAAATATTGAGGTAGTTGTTCTTGAATACATCGTAGACCTCGGCAGGCTGAAGCTCCTTGTGAGCGTGGTCGGAAACGCTCTTGACATGATATCCGAATGCTTCACGCATCTTGGGAGGCATATCGATGCCGTAGTTCTGTTGCATAAGGAAGCCGATGCCGCCCTTGCCCGACTGGCTGTTGATACGGATAACGTCGCCCTCATATTCTCTGCCAACGTCCTTCGGGTCGATAGCAAGGTAAGGAACGTTCCAGTGCGGAGGATTTTTCTCTTCGCGCCATTTGAGTCCCTTTGCGATAGCGTCCTGATGCGAGCCGGAGAATGCCGCAAATACGAGCGAACCGCTGTAAGGCTGACGTTCGTAAACGTGCATACGGGTCATCTTTTCGTAAACCTCCGTGATCTCGGGAATGTTGGAGAAGTCAAGTTCGGGGTCAACGCCGTGTGAGAACATATTCATTGCAACTGTGATAAGGTCAACGTTGCCCGTGCGTTCGCCGTTGCCGAAGAGCGTACCCTCAACACGGTCTGCACCTGCGAGAAGTCCGAGCTCGGTGTCTGCAACCGCACAGCCTCTGTCGTTGTGAGGGTGGAGCGAAACAACTACGTTTTCACGGCAGCTGAGGTGCTTGCACATATATTCTATCTGCGAAGCGTAAACGTGCGGCATACTTTCTTCAACGGTAACGGGGAGGTTCATAATAACCTTGTCGTCCGCTGTCGGCTGCCAGATATCGATAACAGCGTTGCAAATTTCAAGTGCGAATTCGGGCTCTGTTCCCGTGAAGCTTTCGGGGGAGTATTCAAATCGGAAATTGCCCTCGGTCTTGCTGCGGTACTCCTTGCAGAGCTTTGCGCCCTCAACAGCGATCTTGATGATATCTTCCTTAGACTTCCTGAAGACCTGTTCACGCTGTGCAACGGAGGTGGAATTGTAAAGATGAACGATAGCATTCTTGCAGCCCTTGAGCGCTTCAAAGGTCTTTGCGATGATATGCTCTCTTGACTGTGTAAGTACCTGGATAGTTACATCGTCTGGGATAAGGTCCTGCTCGATAAGTGTGCGGCAAAATTCATATTCGGTTTCGGAAGCGGCAGGGAAACCGATCTCGATCTCCTTGAAGCCTACTTTGATAAGGTGTTTCCAGAATGTGAGCTTTTCTTCAAGCGACATTGGGATAATGAGTGCCTGATTGCCGTCACGGAGGTCAACGGAACACCATGTCGGAGCTTTGTCGATATAATCTTTCTTCACCCAGTCGAAGCAAGGCTCGGGGGGCATAAAGTATCTTCTTGTGTAATTCTCAAAATTTTTCATATCAAATTTCCTTTCCTGAACGTCACCGCTTTGAATTTCGGCAAAGCTTTTTTCTGCGGGAGGAATAGTGTTCTGCTGTCCTTTTTGTTCGCCGTGAGTCTGTGTTCCCTCGGCAATATCATTCTTTTGTGGAGAATGACTGTCGGAAAAGCCGCTGTTTTCGGCTTTTTCTTGACTCTTCGCTTTTGGCTAAGAGCTTTTCGGACAATAAAAAAAGCTTTCATCTCAAATAAGAGATGAAAGCTGTAAACTTCCACGGTACCACTCTTGTTCGGATCGAAACGATCCGCCCTCGCCGCATCTCAATCTAAAGATATCCAATGCGTATCTCTGTAACGGGAGAACCCGATCCAACCTACTGTAAAGCTTCGGCGGACAGCTCCGGGACGAGTTATAACCTTAACGCAGCACCGCTTTTCACCAGCACAGCGGCTCTCTGAAGAATACGAAGAGGTCTTTTTTCCCATCATTGCTTTTCTGAATATAACCAAATTATAGCACTGATCTTTCGGTTTGTCAAGTGGGATCATAATTCTTTTGTGAACATTTTGTAAACCTTTGCAAGGCATTTGTATTAACACGTCTACAAGCAGTAATAAAACCCATATAAAATATATGCTTTATATGTAGACTATATTCATAGATTTGTAAGAATTATATAAAATCCTGTTGAAAAGTTTAGAAATGATTGTTTTGTAAATTTATTGACATACTTACCTAAATGGTGTATCATTATTATGGCAAAAGTTTTAAAAAAATGTGATATGGTATATACCTTTGAAAAATCAGGGAGAAATCGAAACTTGAAAATCTAATTTTGTTTTTTCCGGTCTGTCGATAATACTAATACTAAACACAAATAAAACTATAGAAAAAATCGTCGGATGATCCATATATGCACGGTTTTATGTAAAGGTCACCTCTAAAGTTTTTAATTGGTGTTAAGTATAAAAGCGCATTGATGCGCAGCGGTTCCCGCTCTGCGAAAAATTGCGCTTACGATATAAAAATCTGTTTTTTACCAAAAAAAGGTTGTTTGATGTCGAAACTTTTGGAAACAAACAGTGATTTTGTTTCCTGTTTCGACACAAAATTTTAATATTTAATGGTAAAATATGGAAGAAGAAATTTTAGGAGGTATAATTATGTCAGCTAATGTTAAAATTCTTATTGCCGATAATTCTTTGGATTTCAGCAAAAAAATGTCAAATGCCCTTAACATGAAAGGATATTCCGTAATGGAATGTGAAAGTGACGGGGGAACTGTGCTGGGGAATATACGCTCGTTCCAACCCGATATTGTGATCTGTGATGCTCTTATGCCCGCCGCAGACGCAATGGAGGTCATGCACAGGGTCGACACAGGAAACGTAAAAAGCCCGTTTTTCATTGTGACTTCGCCCTGCCGCAATGTCTGTGTCGAAAAGAATATTATGAGCAGAAAAAATGCGTATGTCCTTATCAAGCCGTTCGAGATCGACACGCTTCTGAGCTTTGTCGAGCATATCACGCCGTCTTCGGTCAGTGATTTTGATGATGACTCCGATCAGGCGCACATGGAGGTTGTTGTCACCGACATTATCCATACCATCGGGATCCCTGCGCATATCAAGGGATATCATTACCTGCGTGAGGCAATAATGCTTTCGATCAACGATTCCGAAATGCTTGAAAGCGTAACAAAGCTGCTCTATCCGACGATCGCACGTAAATTTGATACCTCTCCGTCACGAGTTGAGAGAGCTATCCGACACGCTATCGAAACCGCATGGGACAGAGGAGACGTTGACGTACTTACAAAAATGTTCGGCTACACTATAAACGGCGGGAAAGGCAAGCCGACGAATTCCGAGTTCATTGCACTGATAACCGATAATCTTCGTCTGCGTTTCCGCATTTCGGCAAAAAATACAAATATTGCGGGAAAAACACCGCAGGCAGCTACTGCATGACTGTGGCAGCTACTGCATGACTTTGACTTAAATCGGCAGCAGACACAAGCTTTTGGGTTTGTGTCTGCTGCCGAATTTTTATTTAAGGTTATTATTAAAATTGCTAAAGTGTTATACAAATGTGAAAATTCACTTTATTCAGCGAATGGAGTGAATTTTCACTGAACAAAGTGAATTAAGTGAATATTTGCAAAAAAATCAGCCGCAGCAATTTCAATTACCAATATAATACATAAAAATCTGCGGCTGTTTGCTTATCAATAATTCAATTTATACTGTGTGATCTTAAAACTCTGATCGGTCGGATTTACTTCAAGTGTGAAGTCGCCGCCGTCGATGAATTCTATGAATCTGCCTTCGTCGTCGAAACGCTCGGCTTTTGTTTTGTAGGTAATGGTACTTGTTTTTTCGTTGTAATTATAACTTGTTATCGTAATGTCGCCGATATAGGAGATGCCTGCATCGCCGACGACTGTTACAAGTTTTCCGTTAACGTCACGGTATTTCTGCGGAGCGTTGATGAACATTTCGTTTGTTGTTTTTGCGTCAAAGTATTTCTTCACAAAGCTTTCAAGCTCTTCGACCGTTTTAAAACGGGGATCGTCCACGAAATAGAACATGATGCTTGTGCCGTCCGAATTGAGCGGATCAAACTGAACATAGTCCTCATAGTTGCTCACATTAAGGCTCGTTGTTGTAAAATATTTCGCAATATCGTCTGCAACTGCTTTTGCGGCATAGCCGTAGTAAAGCTTGTCGGTTTCAAAATCTGCGGACCGGACACGTTTTTTCAGCGTCAGTTCTTTTGTGTCAAAGTCATAAACTTCAAGGTCTACCGATGCTGCGCCGCTGTCATCAAAGGATACGGTCGGTGTCGGCATAAATACCGTTCCCTCGGTGCGAAGGAGCGTAAACTCTGGAATGTAGTCCATTCTGTTTCCGTCAGCGTCAAAAACTCCGACCTCGGTGAACTTGTTGTCCTTGACGGAATAGAAACGCTTTACGGTGTAGGGGAGTTCTTCCTCGGTATCAAAATTATCAAGGTAGAAAATGAACTGGACGATATCGGGAACTGTCCGGTCATCAGCGGTGTTGGTGAGGACGCTGCATACCGTTGAGGCGTATTCCTGTGAATAGGGAATATTGATGATATAGTTTTCGGGTGCAGTAAGGGTATATTCCGAGAAGTTGAAAGCGTTATCCTCGGTTATTATCTTGAGTGATTTGTCGTCCTCCGCTGCGGAAACGGTTATCATATAGTTGTCCTCGCCGCCGCTCAAAGAGAATGTATAGGAAGAAAAGCTTTCGGGTGCGGCGTCGGTGTCAGCGGCATTTGGCGATGCGCCAAGCATTATTTTCGGTGTATCTGTTTCGGCGGAGGTCGTTTCCGCCGTTTCTGAAACATCGGAGGTCATGGCGGCAGTATCCGCTGATGTTTCAGCTGCCTTATTGCAGGAACAAAGTACAAAAGCTGTCGCCAACAGGGATGATAATAAAACAGTCAGCCTTTTACTTATATATTTCATGTGGGATTTCCTTTCGGATATTATATGTTTTGGCGGGTCATACTCCGCCTATGATACAACTATATTATACCATTTGCTCCGAAAAAATACAATTACATTTCAGTTACAGTTATATTACTCTTTAGAAAAAAGACACAGCCTGCATATCCGAAGATATACAGGCTGTGTCCAAGAAAGGATGAAAATAACTTTCGTTATATGCTGATGATAAAGTTTACCGTTCCGAATGAGAAGCAAACGGGGATAACGTGAGAATTCTTTATGGTTTCGATGCTGATGTCATTGTAAACGAGCTGAGGAGAAAGTTCGATCTCAAGACCGGTTTCGTTGGAAAGGTTCACAGCGAAAAGTCCATTGTGGAGATTAAGGAATTCGTTGATGCAGTCACGGGTGAAATCGTCATTTTCGGTGAGGTGTTCACCCGAAAAACGTGATGCGAATTCGATGAGCGAGTCATCATCGGCATCAATGAGAGTAAGAGCCTTTACGCCGCCGCGGATCTCCTGACCCATGCAGCTGCGTGAGATATTGTCGTAAAGCTCCTTCGCATTGAGCGGAGCAAAGTCAGTTCCGATGAAACGGACAAGGTTCTTGAAAAGAAGAACGATATATCCCGTGAGATAGGAGGAGTTGTCAGCATTGTCGAAATTATAGAATTTGTCAACGAGCGGACGGAAATCACCAAGGTCGGAATCGTTGAGAGCCTCATCGGTGATGCCCATTTCCTTTTTATAGCTGTTGAGGGCATTTTCAAACTGTGAGTTTGTCATAACACCGTCATTGACAAGAGTCTGACCGAGGAGAAGGTGAGCGCTTGGCTGGGTCTTAAGAAGTTTTTCGATCTGTTCGTTGGTGGCATAACCCATATCGACCATAAGCTCGCCGATGCGCTTGTCGACTCTCTGCTGTTCGGCGTGGACTTTGTCGACCTGTTCTGCGGTCATGATACCGGCATTGATAGCAAGCACGCCAAGTCTTAATTTTGTTTCGGAAAGTCTTCCGAGGGCGTCAGAAAGTTTTTCGGGTGAAACGAGTCCGCTGTTGAGAAGATAGTTGCCGAAAAATTGAGTAAACATGGCAGTCTGCCCTCCTTATACTATCTTATTGATGATTTTTTCAACTGCATTTTTTTCGATCGGTTTCTGAATGAAATCAAAAGCACCGCTTTCGATAGCTGTTTTAAGGTTATTCTGTGTTCCGATAGAGGATGCCATAACGACTTTAGCGTTCGGGTTGAGCGAGATAATGTCTTTGAGTGCGTCGATACCCGATTTTTCGGGCATTACAATATCCATAAAAGAAAGATCGGGGAGGATCTCCGCATATTTTGTTACTGCCAAATTACCGTTTTCGGCAAAGAATATTTCAAATTCTCCGATATTGGAAAGTATATTGCTTAATTGTTTTCTGACAAGAGCCGAGTCATCGCAGATAAGTATTTTGAGCTTTTTTGCTGTATCGGACATCTGTGCGCCTCCTAAACCAAATATTATAATTGAATTATACCACAGATAACCTTTTTTTTCAAGGGGATTAATAAATATTCTTTTTTTAGATATCTTGTGCAACTTGTACAACACAAACTTTTATATTTATGTTAAAAATGTTAAATAAGTAATAAAAGTTCACATAAATAGTGACAAATGATTTTGGTTTGCGCTTTCTGTTGACAAAATATGTCCGACAATATATAATAGTATCAGTGAAAATTTTATCTGACAGATGACCGGCGGTGTTCTGCCGATGATGATCTGAAATATGATACCAGTATCTTGAAAGGGGAGTTTTCGGATATGGAAAAGAACTTTGATCCATTTTTTGATAAGCTCAAGCGTGTCGGTGTAAATACGGATAAGACCATTGACCGTTTCGGCGGACTTACTGAGCTGTATGTGAAATTCCTTGATGAATTTGCGGACACGGAACGGTTCGGGGAGATATTTGACAGCCTTGCAAAGGGAGATCATGCAAAGGCTGAAATGTGTTCGCACAAGCTTAAGGGAGTTCTCGGAAATCTCGGAATGGATGCGCTGTTCTCTGAGGCGGAGAACGTTATGAAGGAGCTCAAAGCGGGTAAATACGGTGATGCGGAAAAGCGTCTGCGCAGTATGCAGCCCGAGGTTGCCGAGATACAGCGTGTTATAAAGGAAACTCCGCATGAATGACCGTGAATGATAAAATACCGAAAAGGGCTGTGTCGTTTTTTGTACACCTTCAGTAAAAACAGCATAAACCGATCTGTTTTCGACAAGGCATTGCAGGACGCATTTTTTGCGGATCGCAATGCCTTTTGTCATATTTTTTTCTCATGCTGCGAAATACGTGCAGCAATGAGGATACAAAGTCCCGTGAACATCATCGCAGCGCTTATCTGATATGCATTCTGCGAAACGGCGGCGGAGATGCCTGCGGCGGTTTCTTTCACAAGTCCGTCGAGATCGCCGAAAAGTCCGAGCTGCATCGAAAACATAAACGTAAATACAGCCGCCGTGACCCCGGCAAGAAAGATCGGTATGCCGCAGAACCCCATTGAACGGGTCCTGTTTTTATTTATGACGGCAATAGAAAAGATAAGAGCCGCCGCAAATACAAGCTCCGATATCACTATCGGCGCAGAAAGGAATGCACGCAGGATCTTCAGTACGGGGCCGCTGCTGCTCTGTTCAAGATTTGAAACGGAAAGGCATGAAAGCGCATCACCTGAGAGTTCTATTTGTTCATATGCAAGCTCAAGGTCGCTTTCGGAAAGCTCAACGCCCGTGTTCGTGCTGATAACGGAAATGTTTTCACCGAGCAGCGACTTGATGCGCTCGGGAGTGACTTCCTCGGGCTTTTTGCCGTTACGGATATATTCGGCGTATTCGGCGGCAGTATTCCCGATGAATTCCTTCACGGTCGAACGCTCATAAATTCGTCTGATATTGTTTTCGTCAACGCCCGAACCAACAGTCATAGCTGCAATGACCTCCCCGACAGTCCGCCCGTCGGAAAACTTTTCGCCTTCGGGGTCAGAAATTTTCAGTTCCTTTGCAGGGATACTAAGAATATCCATGCTGCGGACGGCCTCGGCGGCGTTGTTTTCATCGGTCACGGCACGTCCGACAGTGCTGCCGAAAAAGAGCAGCATAGTTCCGAAAAGTGCCGCCGAGAGAAACACAGACACTGCGGATCCGACAAAACCGTGCGAACTTCTGCGGTGTTTCTTTTCGTTCGATGATGTCATGCTTATCGCACGTACAGCAGATGGTGCGGGTTCGGTGAGCGGAGTGTCTGCGGCGAAAAGATTCGGCGAAAGAGTTATTGGTCTTGTTTCCTGTCCGGACACTGTTTCGACAGAAGTTTCGTCCTCCGGTTCGAGAGGGATTCCGCAGCTTATGCAGTAGGATATTTTGTTACCGTAGGTTTTTCCGCATTTTGGGCAAATCATTTTTATCATTCCTTATTTTTCTAAAATATTTTTAGGTGACCTTAAACAAAAAGTTCTTATATTTAGAATTATATACCATTAATTACCAAAAGTCAATAAATTTTTTTCGACATAAAACGGAACAAATCTGATGTGTGATCCGGAGTTATTTTTATTCCGCATTGATTTGCTATTGAATTTCCCCAAAAAATATTATATAATGATACAAGAAAAAGAAAATGAGGTGTACAAATGTCAGAGATCGCACAAACGGCAAAACTGATATCGACCGATGAACTTCATACTATGAGCGGCGAAGAATATATGGTCATTGACATAAGAGGGGAATATTCCTACTCATTCGGACATATTGACGGAGCAGTTCCTGTTTCGCCGAAGCTTTCGGACGAAGAAATTTCCGCTCGGCTTTCGGAATATAAGGGCAAAAAGCTTATCGTTTGCGGAAACGGCGGCATAATGAGCGGAGAATTTGCGGAGCGGCTCTGTTTGCTCGGCTTCGATGCATATAATCTTGACGGCGGCTACATAGACTGGCTTCGCACGGCACTTGAAACGGGCGGATCAAAGGCAGAGGACGCAGAGCGCAGCATACGAAAGAAATTCCACAGCTCGCTTTTGAGCCGCTTCACAAAGGCGCTCAACGAATATCAGCTTATCAGCGAGGGCGACAAAATAGCCGTCTGCATTTCGGGCGGCAAGGATTCGTTCCTTATGGCAAAGCTTTTTCAGGAGATAAAGCGTCACAACAAAATGGAGTTCGAGGTCGTTTTTCTGCTTATGGATCCCGGCTACAGCCCTGCTAACCGCAGGATAATCGAAAAGAATGCGGAGCTTCTCGACATTCCGCTGACAATATTTGAAACGGATATTTTTTCATCCGTGTTCAACGTAAAGACCAACCCGTGTTATCTTTGTGCAAGAATGAGGCGGGGAAATCTTTACGCAAAGGCAAAGGAACTCGGCTGCAGCAAGATTGCTCTCGGTCATCATTTTGACGATGTTATCGAAACGATACTTATGGGAATGATATACGGCGGTCAGGTGCAGACGATGATGCCGAAGCTCCACAGTGCGAATTTCGAGGGAATGGAGCTTATCCGACCGATGTACTTTATCCGTGAGGAAGATGTCAAGCGCTGGCGTGACTACAACGGTCTGCATTTTATCCAGTGCGCCTGCAAATTCACCGATCAGGCGGCTTCCGAGGAGGACAACGAACATACCTCAAAGCGTCAGGAGATAAAGCAGCTCATTTCGCAGCTTTCAAAGATAAATCCGCAGATAGAAATGAACATTTTCCGCAGTGTTGAGGGTGTAAATCTGAAAACTTTGCCGTCCTATAAAGACCTTGACGGAAATCTGCATCATTTTCTGGATAATTATGAGAAGTATTGAATAAAACGAACCGCCCGACAAGCTTTTTGTCGGGCGGTTCAGTTTGTAGGGAAAGTATATTATTGAAAAAAGTTGCACAAAATTAAAGTTTACGTCCACGCTTTTCAAAGGGTGGTGGGTGTCCAGA
>URTF01000006.1 GCA_900550695.1 uncultured Ruminococcus sp. | reverse complement strand
AGGGCTTCCGCCCTCTGGACACCTGACGAGCTGTGCTCAGCTCGACCAGCTGCTTGGCTTCGCAACTTCCAAACAAAGTTGAGCTATGCAAATAATTACGCATTACGAATTACGAATTACGCATTATTAAACTGGCTTTCGTGACGTGTGAAGAAGTCTGTTCTCGGTTCAAGGAACTTAAGCTTATGCTCGTTCTCATTCGGGAGAAGTGTTTCAAACGTATCAAAGATATTATCCCAGTTCCATACTGTTTCGTCGATTTGGAGGTAATCTCTGACGCCCTCTGTACCGCTCGGAGCGATAGGGTGGAGAAGTATCATTGCTGTTTTTATGGTATGGAAAACGTCGATGAGCCACTGCTTACGCTTTTCGTTATCGTCGCTCTTATCGGTCTCGTTCTTGTACTTTGCCATATACTTGCTTGCTTTTCTGATATAGGAATCGAGGACGTAGGTTACCTGATGGAACTCGAACTTATACATAAAGCGCTCGTATTCGAGGACAGCTTTTTCGCTTTCTGCGAGAATTTCGTCCGAGACCTTTCCGACAGGCATATTGCCGTCAAAATACTTCTGTGTTTCGTAGAAGCAGGTTCTGATTATTCTGTTGAAAACGTTCGAGAGGAGGAAGCCTTCCTTTGTTACGGGGTCGCTGTCGTCGGGATTTGCGTTAGGATTGAGCGGCTTCGGCTGGAAGCTTACCGAACGCATACCGAGTCCGAGCGAAAGGAAGTGCATACGGAGCTGCTCGGCTGTATAATAATTGAGGAGGTCTTTAGCCATTGGAGGCTTTACAGAGCCGCTGCTCGAAGCTTTCTTATCGAGGAAGAGGATATGGTGGTTCGCAACGAGGGTTGAGTTCTGAAGCTCGCCGTCGGGAGTTTCGGCAGTGATCTCGCCGCTCTGGAGTGCGCAGAACATTGCTGTCTGTGCAACGCCGTAGAAGTAGATATTGTCCTGACCGATGAACTGGTAGATGCCTGCGTCCTTGGAGCACCAGTAGTCTTTCCACTTATCCTTATCTGCGCCGATAGATTCGAGGTAAGCGACTGTGAACGAGATAGGAGCCCAGAGCGATTCAGGCCAAACCCAAATTGTATGTGGGTCTTCGCCCTCGAGCACGGGAGCGGGAACGCCCCACTCGATATTGCCCGTAAGTCTGAACGGAACGAGGGTCTTGCCCGTTCTGAAGCGGACGCCCTTTTCGGTAAGTATTTCACACGCCTTGTCACGGTCGGTGAGTTCGTTGAACTTGATAGTGAACGAAGTCTTTTTCGGCTCTTCGATAAGCTCGTGTTCTGCCATCCGATCCTTGACGGAAAGGTAGGTGTCCATATAGTCGTTCATAACGTAGATAACGGGAGGTTCGAGGAACTCGCCGATAGTTTTCTTTACGACCTGACGGACGTTATCCTTTGCATCGAGCATTTTCATATAATCTTTGAGAAGAGAATAATACTCGGTGAGTTTGAAATACCAGTTTGTAACGTCACGGAACACGGGGCGAAGTCCCGTAAGCGTGGAGCGTGGGTCGATGAGGTTCACGGGCATATACTGATGACCGAGGTCGCACTCGTCTGCGTAGCCCTTTTCGGACTGGCAGCCCTGAACGGGGCATTTGCCGATGACCTGTCTGCCGTTGAGGAACGTGCCGACCTTTTCATCGTAGAACTGCGGAGTTGTGATCTTTTTAAGGCAGCCGTTCTCATAAAGTCTGCGGATAAGCTTATCGGAAACCATATTGTGTATCTCGGCTGTTCTGCCAAGACCCGATGCGCCGAAAAGGTTCGTGCTTATTTCGTAAGCTTCGAGGGTCGCTTTCTGATCTTCGTGATTAGCCTGAACGAAGTCACGGATAGTTCCTTTATAGCCTTTTTCTTCGACAAGCTTGCGGTAGCTTTCTGCGATAGGCGAGCCGTAGCAGTCTGTGCCGCTGACGAAGATAACGTTGTCCTTGCCTATTCTGTCACGAAGAAATCTTGCGTAAACATCGGCGAAAACGAAAACTCCTCCGACGTGTCCGAAGTGGAGCTGCTTGTTGCCGTAAGGCATACCGCCCGTGATAACTGCTCTTTTGGGAAATTCGGGGCGGTTATCTCTTGAAATTTTCTTCTTGTTATATTCGGGATTAGCATTGTTTCCCATAACAAAACCTCCATAAATTAAACAAAGCGCCGCACACATAGTATTATGCACTGCGCTTTGTCGTCATTGACAATAGTGTTTATAGTTTATTTTCGAAACTTAGCTGAGAACAAGGATAGCCATATCGCCGTTGTTTGCTTCGCCTGCATTCTTGATTGCGAGGACCATCTTCCAGATGAGGTCATCGCCGCTCTGACGGAGCGCATCATCGAATGATGAAACGGCCTTTACGAAGTCCTCTTCGCCCTTGCCGTCCATATAGCAGGTGAGAAGCACCTTATAAGCGTTATAAAGTGCGCAGAAGAACACATAGTTGTCCCAGATATTGAGCTTATCGGCGCAGGCATAAGGGAGGCAATATGTCCAGACGTAGTTGATGAGAAGATTTTCCATCCAGTCGGAGTGATTTGCGAGAAAATCATCTCTGTACTTTTCACGCATCTTAACATAATTGTTCATATCGACAAGGTTAAGTGTTTCAGGTCCTGAAACACCAAGGTTCTTATAGACCTCAGCCATGATCTCCTTGAATGCGGGAGTTGTTTTCTTGACAGCTTTGAGGAGCGAGATGCCGTCTGCAAGTGAGAATGCAGGGGTGAAAGAGATACCGTCAAAGAATTTGAGGGTCTTTTCATAATCCTTGTCCATTACAAAGCGTTCGATAAATCCGGGGATAAGGTTCGGCTGCTGCTGGTCGATCATGCCCTGAACGGTCTTGACGCCGTAGTTGAGCAGGAGCAGACGGCTCTCGAGCGGTATCTCCTTATTCTGAAGGATACCCATAAAGAGCGAACGGAGCGGCCAGTAATACTGTGCTGTAGGGTTGGCAGCGACAGCAGCCCTTGAGCTTTCGAGGAATGGTTTTTCTTTTTCGCCCGTGAGCTGTACCATATTAAAGGAGAGCGTCTTTTCCTTCATCATTCTGCGAACAACGTCGGGGTTGCTCAGATAAAGAACATACTCGACAGCTGCAGGGGAAACGATGATATCGGAAAAGTCCTTGTATTTTTCCTCGGGGCCTGTCACGTCAACAAGCTCTTTGAAATAAGACGGTGTAAAAACGGGAAATGCCATTATAATTCTCCGATCCCGACGGCAGGATCTTTATCCGCACCGCCGTAATTTTATTTTCAACAATACAATTTAAATTATAACATATTATTCTCTGAATTGCAAGAAATATTTTCAAAAATGATGATATATCGCACAAAATCAGCATTTTGGGGGAATGGTATCATTCGCTTTCGCCGCTGCGGAAAACCTTAAGCTCGGTGTTTTCGACTGCCCATTGAATAAGCGGCTCGAAATCAAAGCTGTTCTGTGCGGCTTCAACATCGGCGAGGACAGGTCTTGTCTTGGGGTGCTTTGGCGTAAACACCGTGCAGCAGTCCTCGTAAGGCTCGATAGATGTTTCAAAGGTGTCTATCCTACGTGCGATCTCGATGATCTCGATCTTATCCATACCGATAACGGGGCGGAAAACGGGCATACGGCAGGCTGCGTCCGTGCAGACGATGGCTCCGATAGTCTGACTTGCTACCTGACCTACGCTTTCACCCGTGACCAAAGCCTGTATCTGTTTTTCTTCGCATATTCGCTGGGCGATCTCCATCATAAGGCGGCGCATGATGATGGTGAAAAGCTCTTCGGGGCAGTTGTCACGGAGCTTTTCCTGAATTTCTGTGAAAGGAACGCAGTAGAAAGCAATGTCGCCGCACCAGGGAGTAAGCTTCTGACAAAGGCGCTCAACCTTGAGCCTTGCTCTGTCGGAGGTGTACGGAGGGGAAACATAGTGGATAGCGGAAAGCTTTATGCCTCGCTTTGCCATCATATAAGCCGCAACGGGGCTGTCGATGCCGCCCGAAAGGAGTACCATTGCCTGACCGGAAGTGCCGACGGGGATTCCGCCTGCGCCCTTTTTGTTGCCCGAATGGATATAAGCCTCGGTCTGGCGCACTTCAACGGTGATGATAACATCGGGGTTATTTACGTCAACAACAAGGTGCGGGAAAGCGTCAAGAATCCTTCCGCCAAGCTCTGCGCAGATCTCGGGCGAGCGCATGGGGAAGTTCTTGTCCGCTCTCTTGGCGTTTACCTTAAAGGAACGTGCGGCTTCAAGCACCTCACGGTTGTATTCGACAGCCGACTTTGCGATAACTTCAAAATCCTTTTCCGCAACGAGCGCACGGCAGTAAGCAGCGATGCCGAAGACCTTTGATACAACGTCCTCAACCTCGTCAAAGTCAACGTCCTCGCTCAAAGGACGGATAACGACTGTGGACTGTGAGCGGTCGTACTCGAACTTGCCGAGGCGTGAAAGTCTGCGGCGGATATTTCTTACCATAGCGTCCTCAAAGCTGCGTTTGTTAAGGCCTTTTATGGCAATTTCTCCCTCTTTTATAAGGATAATTTCACTCATTTTATATTCCTCCGAAAAATCTGATGAATTCAGCATAATTACCATTAGTATAGCATAAAACAACGCATATTTCAATAGCGGCGGAACTAAAACCGATCTTTTTAATAAAATTAAAGAAAATAACAAATTTTGTTGAAAAAATTCTCATTCAATGATATAATATTATGGAAAATCGAGATCAACAGGTCAAAAAAAGGGGAACTTTTATGATGAAAAAGAAAAAATATGCCGGCATTGCCGTAACGGCGGTGATGTGCATACTGCTGAATATATGCGGACATATATTTACGCTTTTATGTCCCGTTCCGTTCTGGCTCGACACGGTCGGAACGATGATATCGGCATTTTTATGCGGTCCGATAGTCGGCGGCGCAGTCGGATTTATGTCAAATCTTATTTCAAGGCTGTGCTTCGGCGGTTCTTCGATACTTTTTTCACTGATAAACGTTATTATCGGCATTGCGGTCGGAGCTATTGCAAAAAAAGGACTTTGCGGTTCGCTTTTCGGTGCGCTGTGTACGGGTATACTTATGGGAGTGATAACGGTTGCCTGCGCAGTTCCCGTCAACTGCATGCTTTATGACGGCAGGACGAACAATGTCTGGGGCAATGCGCTTTTCGATATGCTTTCGCAGTATCGTATCGGAACGGCGGTCAAAGCGGTCGTTTCACAAATGTTCATTGACATACCTGATAAGGTGCTTTCAATGGTGCTTGCATATCTGACGGTAAAGATTGTCAGGAGGAGGACATTTGACGGAGAGGGGGATAATGCCGGAAATGAAAAAGCTTAAAATGCTGAAAGAGCTGTCAGGGCGTCTGGCGGCGTGTGTGCTTATGATATGTGCTTTTGCCGTTTTCGGCGGAATATCCGTGCAGGCAAAGACTGCGGCTGATCCTTTTTACGGTTTTGACGTCAGGTTTTACAACAGCGAAACAGACCTCGGGACAAGCAGCGTCAATGCGATAGTTCAGTCCGATGACGGTTATATCTGGATAGGAACTTACACGGGACTTTACCGTTATGACGGAACAAGGTTCACGCTTTTCGGTGCGGAGAACGGCATTGTCAGTGTTCGTGCGCTTTATATCGACACAAGGGGCAATATGTGGATCGGCACGAATGAAAGCTCCGTCTACTGTTATACTTCGGCGCATGAGATGGTTGCTTTCGGCAGTGAAAAGGGACTTTCGGAAAAGTCGATACGCTGTTTCACCGAGGACAACAAGGGAAACATCTTTGTCGGAACGGCAGGACTTTCTTATTTTATCTCACAGGAGGACGGCGTTTCGGTCGTACAGTTCGACAGCGACATAACCTACATAACTTCTGCCGCTGCTTCGGAGGACGGAACGATAATGGCTGTCACGAACAGCGGTATCCTTGCGGCATACAAGGACGGAAAATGCTTCCGCAGCACCGCAGCTCTTGACGGCAGTCAGTTCAACTGTGTCGATCATGCGGTGAATGACATCTTCCTTGCGGGGACGGAAAGCACCCGTATTTACAGCTGCAAGCTTTCCGACGGCAGGATAGAGCAGACGGTCTATGCGAACGCTGCGCCCTGTTCCTCGATAGCAAATATACGCTCCGACGGAAAAGGGGCATACTGGATATGCGCTGACAACGGCATCGCAAAGATCGATGTTTACGGCAATGTTTTACAGATGACCCTCGATAATTTCAACAGCAATATCATCGATGCTCTGACCGATTATCAGGGAAATACATGGATCATTTCCAACCGTCAGGGCATTATAAAGGCAACGGTCAATCCGTTCAGGAATATCACGGGAAAATACGGTCTCGGCGAGCAGGTGGCAAACGCTGTCTGTGCGGCTGACAACACGCTTTATATCGGCTATGACAGCGGTCTGCAGATAATACTCAGGGACGGAACAAACTGTGAAAACGCACTGACAGACGAGCTTTCGGGCAGCAGGATACGAAATATCACGGAGGATTCCTCGGGCAATATCTGGATATCCACTTACGGTCAGGACGGACTTATAAAATACGATCCGAAAGATAAGACGGCGAAGATATTCAACGAGTATTCCGCAGGCACCAACGGTTCAAAATTCCGTTTTTCGATCGAGCTTTCGGACGGAACTGTCCTTGCGGCAAGTCCGACGGGACTTACTTATATAAAAGACGATGCGGTCACTCACGTTCTCACCGCTGAACACGGTCTTGACAACACGCAGATACTCTGTGCGGCTGAAGAGGAAAACGGCAGAGTCCTCGCAGGAAGTGACGGCGACGGTATCTATGTCATTGAAGGCGGAAGGATCTTTTATCATATCGGCAGCGAGAGCATTTCGCCCGTTATCCTGCGCATCGTGCCATACAAGGACATTTATTTTATCGTGACGGGAACGGGACTTTATACGATGAACAGCAGCTATGAAGTCAGCAGGATAACCTCGTTCCGCTACACCAACAATTTTGATATTTATATCGACGATGAAAAAGACACAGCATGGATAATGGGCAGCTCGGGTCTGCTCGCAGTCAGTGCGCAGGAGCTCTCCGAGGACAGTTGCACAAGCTACAAGCTCTACAACCGCAAGAATGGTTTCAGTGCGTCGATAACGGCAAATTCATGGAATTTATGCACGGAGGACAAGCGGCTCGTTTTCTGTAGCAGCAGCGGCGTTTACACCGTTTCGCTCAGGGATCTCTGCAACAGCACGACCGATTTCAACATTGCCGTCAATCAGGTAAAGCTCAACGACAATGATATTGTTTACCCCGTCAGCGAGGAGGGCTACACGGGAAAGTTCGTGATACCGTCCGATGCAAAGCGGCTTGACTTTGAGCCGTCGGTGCTCAACTATACTTTGAGCGATCCTGCCGTTCATATCGAGCTTGAAGGATTTGAGGCGAGCAGCATCGATGTTACGCAGAGCGAGCTTTCCGATGTGAGCTTCACAAATATAAAGCACGGCACATACAAGCTTTTCTTCCGGCTGCTCAATCCGGACGGAACGGTCGAAAAAGAGGCAGTTTACCTTGTTGAAAAAGAAGCGGAATTTTACGAAACAACGATATTTGAAGCATATCTTATCCTGATCGCCGCCGCCTGCATCGCATTCATAACGTGGATAATAACAAAGCTCGGCAGCCTTTCAGTGATCCGTCGGCAGTATAATGAGATAAGCGCCGCAAAGGAGGAGGCTGACCGTGCGAACAATGCGAAGAGCCAGTTCCTTGCGAATGTTTCACACGAGATACGGACGCCTATCAATACCATTCTCGGAATGAATGAGATGATACTGCGTGAGGCAGACAGCGAGGATATTCTCGGATATGCGGCGGACATAAAAAATTCGGGAAAAATGCTGCTGTCGATAGTCAATGATATCCTCGATATCTCCAAGATCGAATCCGGAAAGATACGCATCATCTGCGGAGAATATGACATAAGCAATATGCTTATTGATACGGTACATATGGCGCAGATAAAATGCCGTGAAAAGGGACTTCGTTTCAGGTTCGATATCTCACCCGATATACCGAGCCGTCTTTACGGCGATGAGCTGCGGATAAAGCAGGTCATAACCAACATTGTTACCAACGCCGTAAAATACACCGAACACGGACACGTTGCTTTCAAGGTATACAGCGAAAATATCTCTGACGGGGAAATAAACCTTGTCGTATCGGTCGAGGACACGGGAATAGGAATAAAGGACGAGGACAAGGATAAGATCTTCAACAAGTTTGAACGCCTTGATGAAAACCGCAACAAAACGGTCGAGGGAACGGGTCTTGGGCTTTCAATATGCAAAAGTCTGCTTAAACTTATGGGAACGGAGCTTCGCTTTATAAGTACCTACGGTTCGGGTTCGGTTTTCGGGTTTTCCGTCCGCCAGAAAAAGCTGGGTGAAGAAACTATAGGAGAGCTTAAGCTTTCCGAGGAGGGGAAAGGCAGCTATGTTCCGTCCTTTACCGCACCCGATGCGACTATACTTGTTGTCGATGACAATGAAATGAACCTGACGGTCGTAAAGTCACTGCTAAAGCCGACAAAGATACGCATTGATACTGCCAACGGGGGTCTGAAGTGCCTTGAAATGGTGAAAGATCACCGTTATTCGCTGATATTCCTTGACCATATGATGCCCGATATCGACGGAACGGAAACCTTCCGCAGGATAAGGGACGGGGAGGGCGTATGCAAAAATGTACCGATCGTTGCGCTGACGGCGAATGCATTTTCCGATTCTCGGGAACTTTACATGAAGCTTGGGTTCAGCGGATATCTCTCCAAGCCCGTCGACCCCGAAAAGCTTGAAAAGACCGTGCTTGAACTGCTCCCGAGCGAGCTTGTAAAACCTTATGACAAGGACAGTGCCGAAAGTGCTGCACACAGTATCGGGGACATGAACGGACTGCGGTATATTGACCGCAGCGTCGGCATGAAGTACAGCGGCGAAAATGAAACGCTTTATGCGGAGATAATGAGGGCGTTTGCCGATGCCGCCGAGGAAAATGCCGCAAGGCTCCGTCAGGAGTTCAATGACGGCGACTTCAGAAACTATGCGGTAAATGTCCATTCGCTCAAAAGCACCTCGCTGACGGTCGGCGCATCGGAGGTATCGGAGCTTGCAAAGAAACTTGAACTTGCCGCAAAGAACGGCGAAACGGACATTATCAAAGCCGAACACGAAACGCTTATGAAAATGTACAGCGATCTCGTTGATGAAATAAACTTGATTTTAAGCTAATAAAAATATTGCAATTTTGCAAATGTTATGCTATAATTCTTTTAACGCAATTACATTATATCTTTGAAAGGATGATATCAATGGACGAATTCAACAATAATAACAACGAAAAGAAGAACTTCGGCGAGGAAAGCTTTGCCGAGCAGGAAAGGCGCAGTGAAAATGTTCAGCAGCCGCAGAATACCCCGTATGATCCATACAATATGCCTCTTGAACAGCAGGGACGACCTGTGAGCTGCAACACGCCTTATCCGATAAATCAGCAGGTGCCGCCCGATTTCGACCCATACAAGCAGCCGCTTCCGCAGGGACAGTATCAGTACAACGGAATGTACGCCGACCCGAACGGTATGCCGTATAAAACGGGACTTGCAACGGCTTCTCTCGTTATCGGTATCCTTTCGCTCGTGCTTACATTTACGGGGTTGATCTATCTTATCCCGATCCTGCCGATAGTAGGCATCATTCTCGGCTGCATATATAAGGGCAAGCGTTATCCCGTCGGAAAAGGCACATCGACCGCAGGAATAATCTGCTCGGCAGTGGCTCTTGTTCTGGGCATACTTTTCATGGTTCTCGTTGTGTATATCATGATGAACCATATGCCCGAGGTAATGCAAATACTGAAAAGCCAAAGTCCCGACGTATATCAGCAGTATTATGATATGTTCCACGATACATACCCCGAATGGTTCAATACCGCAGCTGCGCTTTTCGCAAAATTTATCATTAAGTAAAAACAAAACGTTCGGTTGGGATATTCTGACCGAACGTTTTTTATAAGGGGACAGAAAAATGGCAAGGAAAAAAGATTTGGTAAACCTAATTATCGGATTTATAGGTTCAATGCTCGGACTTATCGTTCTTAATGTATTCAACAGAAATATTCTTATGCTTTTGCCGCTGCCTGCAAGAATGATAACAATGGTCATCACATACTGGCTTGTTGCTTTAGCTTCGATAATTCTTATGACCGCAAATAAAGAAAAGCCAAGTGACTATGGATTTACCGCAGAAAAACTCGGGAAACAGATCATTGTCGGAATTCTGATAGCTGCGGCAATGTCGCTCGCACTGACTGTTGTGCCGCATCTGCTCGGTTTTGGGGAGTACGTCAGCAGTGAAAAAAATTACACCCGGCTATGGCAGTTTATATACGAATTTATCTACTGTATTTTTGCAGTAGGTTTTGCGGAAGAATTTGTGTTCCGAGGATATATATATATATATATATATATATATATATAAAGATACCCAATATCTGCGGAAAAGAAACGGCGGCGGTTATCGTTTCGTCCGTTTTGTTCGGACTTTTTCATATCTTTCGAGGCAGTATCGTACAGGTGATAACAACAGCATTTATCGGTGCTTTTTTCTGCCTGTGCAGGGCAAAGATCAAAGGCTGCACCATCATCTCGCTTATAATCGCCCACGGGATATATGATGCGCTTATAACGGTTTGGACAGCGGTATTATAATATAAAAAATCGGCAGGTAAAGAGCCTGCCGGTTTTTTATCAAATTTTCAGAAGCCAAGATCACTGTGTTAACCGGTTGCTGTTAATGAGAGTATCAGTCTGTCTTCGATTATTTCGTAAACAAGCAGCCAGTCGGGCAGAATATGACATTCACGGTAGCCTTTCCAATTACCGGAAAGGGCATGGTCTTTGTTCTTCTCAGGCAAAGATTCACCGGTCAGAAGAATATCAACTACGGTTTCCATTAACTTAATATCATAACCACGTTTGACAATTTTTTTATAGTCCCGTTTAAAGCTGTTGGTAAGATATAATTTGTACTTATTCATCATCAGCTTCAGCCTCATTCATAAACTCACCAAAGCTGCTGTAGGTCTTGGGGGCAGGGTCATTGGCAAGCTGTACACTTTCTATTCTTGCTATCGTAGCTCTGTCGGCGAAGCTTTTGATAAAGTCAATAAGAACGTTGACCTGCTCCTCACTAAGAGCGTTCACAAGCTCTGCCGCATATTCTCTTGTACTCATAAGATGACCTCCTTTTTACGCCTGTTCATTGTCTATATTATATCACGGGATATTCGGTAATGTCAACTAAAAAATGCAGCAGGTCAAGTGCCTGCCGATTTAATTTATTCATTGTTTTTCTTGACATAATTTGACATGAGTGATATAATAAGCCTTGCAGAGAGTTTGTCAGCGAAAATTTTAACAATTGGCGTATATGATAGACGGATGCCCTCCTGTTTATTACCGTAAGGTCAGTAAAAGAAGGGTCAGTTCTTACTCTTACGGATTTTATCTGTAGGAGGATCGGTACTATGGAAGTATTCACTTTTGTACTTACCTGTATCACTTGCATCTGCAAGGTCATTGATACTGTTGTCAGCCTGATAACAGCCAGTAAAAAGAACTAATCCGCCTATTCGCAGTAGACGGATCAGTTTAGTTTTAAATTAAACAATCTATCGAGGGCTATCGTCTATCTGACGAACTCTCTGTTTTTATTATACCACAAATTGTATTATTGTCAATAGTTTTCAAGTAAAAAGTCATAGTCCGGAACTTATGCCGAACTATGACTTTTTTCATCTTAAATTACTTAGCAAAATATCTGTCGAGCAGACCCTTGAAAGCTCTGCCGTGACGAGCTTCGTCCTTTGCCATTTCGTGAACAGTGTCATGGATAGCGTCAAGACCGAGTTCCTTTGCTTTCTTGGCAAGTGCAAGCTTGCCCTCACAAGCGCCGCTCTCAGCCTGATAGCGCATTTCGAGGTTCTTCTTTGTGGAGTCTGTTACAACTTCGCCAAGGAGTTCTGCGAACTTTGCAGCGTGTTCAGCCTCTTCGTAAGCTGCCTTTTCGTAGTAAAGGCCAACTTCGGGATAGCCCTCTCTGAATGCTGCTCTTGACATTGCAAGGTACATTCCGACTTCGGAGCACTCGCCGTTGAAGTTCTGGCGGAGTCCCTCGATGATCTCGGGGTCAACACCCTGTGCAGAGCCAACAACGTGATCGCAAGCCCAGAGAGCGTTATCATCGGCAGCTTCTGTGAACTTAGAAGCAGGTGCTTTACACTGTGGGCAGGCAGCAGGTGGGTTTTCGCCTTCATAAACATAACCGCATATTGAACATATCCATTTTTTCATAATTTTCAAGTCCTTTCAGATAAATTTTTTCATGATCAAAGTTAGGTTAGGTAAGGTTGACCTTACCTCTTGTTATTACTATACCACAAAGGTATAGATTTGTCAAGGGGTAAAAGAAAAATTTGCTAAAAAATTTTTTGGTTTTCAAACAGTTCGGAAAAAGGGTCGGTTTTTGGCAGAAAAATACCGCACAAGTCTTTCGTGACAGCTTGTGCGGCAATGTCACATTGCGACGGCCTCGTTTATGGCGAAGCTTTCACCGTTGAAGATGAGCCGTATCCTGTCGCCACGGTGTATCTCGCCCGAGAGAAGCTTTTGCGAGAGCAGGTTTTCAACGTTCACTGTGATATCATGGCGAAGTCCCCGAGCGCCGCTTTTATCGTTCGGGGAGGAAAGCTTTTCTACTGCAGACGGGTCAAATTCGATCGAGATGCCAAGCTTTTCGGCACGGCTTTTCAGAGATGAAAGCATAAGCTGTGCGATATGTGCAAGCTCCTCCTTTGACAAGCTGTCGAACACGATTATTTCATCAAGTCTGCCGAGCAGCTCGGGCGGGAAAAACTCACGCACGGTGTCGCCGACATTGTTTTTCTTCTGCTGATCGGACTGAACGAAGCCTACCGAGCCTTTGCCCGAAAGCTTTTCCGCACCGAGGTTCGAGGTCATAATAATAATAGTATTGCGGAAGTTCACCGTCCGTCCGAGACCGTCCGTGAGTTCGCCCTCCTCGGCGATCTGGAGCAGGAGAGAGCTTATGTCGGGGTGGGCTTTTTCTATTTCGTCAAAAAGCACGATGCTGTACGGCTTGCGGCGGACTTGCTCGGTGAGAGTTCCGCCCTCCTCGTAGCCGACATATCCCGGAGGCGAGCCGATGAGCCGTGAGATGCTGTGCTTCTCCTGATATTCCGACATATCGAGCCGAATAAGTGATTTCAGGTCGCCGAAAAGGCACTCCGAGAGTGCTTTGGAAAGTTCGGTCTTGCCCGAACCTGTTGGACCTGTAAAAAGGAAACAGCCGAGCGGCCGTCTTTCGTCACGAAGTCCCGAGCGGCTTCGGCGAACTGCGTCCGCAACTGCGCTGACAGCCTTTTCCTGCCCGATGACACGCTTGTGAAGCTCCGTTTCAAGCGAGAGCAAACGTGTTTCCTCGTCTGCTGTGAGCTGACATATCGGTATGCCTTTTATATCGGAGATAACTGCGGCGATGTCCTCTTTGCCGACAGTGACAGGCTTTTCTTCGCTCGGACTGAACCAGCTCGGAAGGTCGGCACGGCGTTTGTTCTGTTTCTGAGGAGTGGCATGGCAAGGCTCTGTGCCAAGCATTCGCTTAAGGCTTTCGGAAAGCTCGCTCAAAGTCTGCGGAGATGCTGATTCCCGTAACCGTGCCTTTGAAGCGGCTTCGTCGATAAGGTCGATGGCCTTGTCGGGAAGAAAGCGTTCGGGCAGATACCGAACCGAAAGCTCCACTGCGGCTTTCAAAGCTTCGTCAGTGATAACGGCATTGTGAAAATCCTCGTAAACGTGCTTTACTCCGTTCAGGATCTCAAGAGCTTCGCTCTCGGTAGGTTCGTTTATCATTACCTGCTGAAATCGGCGTTCAAGAGCAGCATCTTTTTCGATCGACTTGCGGAATTCGGCAATTGTCGTTGCACCGATGAGCTGTATCTCACCTCGGGCAAGCTGCGGTTTGAGAATGTTCGCCGCATCGATAGCGCCCTCCGCCGCACCTGCACCGACTATGGTGTGAAGTTCGTCTATGAAAAGAATGATGTTGCCGTCATCGGCGGCTTCGTCAATGCATTGCTTCACACGCTCCTCGAAATCGCCCCGATACTTTGCTCCTGCAAGCATTGCGGTAAGATCGAGCGAGAATATGTGCTTGCACCGAAGAGATCGGGGAACGCCGCCGCTTGCGATGAGCATTGCGATACCTTCGACAACGGCGGTCTTTCCTACGCCTGCTTCGCCGATAAGACAGGGATTGTTCTTGCTTCGGCGTGAAAGTATCTGCACAGTTCGGCGTATCTCACGGCTCCTGCCTATGACAGGGTCGCATTTTTTTTGTGCAGCCTCGCAGACAAGATCCTTTCCGTATTTGTTGAGAGCGGTGTGGGAGACCTCACGTGTCCGCTTCGTACAGGCGGTATTAAGGCTGTCGAAGCTTCCGCCAAGCTCTTTTAATATGGCAACGGCGGTCGAGTCGCTCTGTTCAAGCAATGCGGAGAGCAGATGCTCCGTTCCTGTGAGCTTTGAGCCGCACGAAACAGCTATGCCGCTCGCTGCCGACAGTATTCTCCGTGCGCACGAGGTCATACATTCATCATCAACGGGGCAGGGCTCACCCATTCCGATCATTTCGATCATCTTTGCCCGAATTGCGGACTCGGTTATGCCACAGGCTCGGAAAGCCTGTGCAGCGGAACAGCTTTGCTCCGATATCAGCGCAAGCAGGATATGTTCACTGCCGACATAAGTGTGACCGAGCTTTCCTGCCGCAAGGAATGAATTTTTGATAACGATGTTTGCCTTTTTGGTAAAGGCTTCGATATTATGCATAAAAATGCCATCTCCTCTTAACAAATGAATGATTTCAAGGAATATTATCCCACTGTACCGGCAAATTATTTGTCATAACAGCAAAATTGTCACGGGGCTTTATTGCAAAATTATGCAGAAAATATTAACAAAACTGCTTTTTTAAAATATAAATTGACGAAAAATATAAAAATTAGCTAAATAACTAAATTTATTTACATATTTTTGGTTACAAATTACTATAAAATATGCTTGTTAATTCCGGTCAGATATGTTATAATTGTTGTGTGAAAATGTATCGGAAATTAAGTATTTGTTATTTTCGGCATTTAAGCATTTTATTTTTTGGAGGTTATTGTTATGGCAGAAGGTACTGGATTCCTTAAAACGGTCAACTTTGGCGGATTTGATAAAAAGGACGTACTTGCGTACGTTGATGAATTAAATACGAAAATCTACACTCTTCAGGCTGAACTCGATGAGAAGAAGGCTCTTCTTGAAGAAGCAGGCGGCGGAAACGGCGTAAACGATGAAAAGTATGAGGAGCTCCTTGCGGCTGACAAGGCTAAGATCACAGAGCTCCAGACAAATAACGACTCCCTTACGAATCAGCTCGGCACTATCACCGGTGAACTTGCTGAAAAGGATAAGGAGATCGAAGACCTCAAGGCACAGAATGCTGCACTTGAAGAAGAACTTCAGGACGCAAAGAACAAGATCGCCACATCTTCACCCGACAACAGCGCAATGGATCTCGGAAATGTATTCCTCGAGGCACAGAAGTCTGCTAACATGATCGTTACACAGGCTAAGGAAAATGCAAGAAAGATGGACGAAGACGCTAAGCGCCTTGCAAATCAGGTCGTTGACGATGCTAACGGCAAGGCTGCTACTATCGTTAACAAGGCTGACGAAGAAGCTTCTTCCAAGGTCAAGGAGGCTAATGCCAAGGCTTCCAAGATCCTCTCCGAAGCTGAGGATAAGTCCAGCGCAATGAAGTCTGCTTCCGAGGCTCTCAAAGCTTCCGTTAAGGCAGAGGTCGACGAGATCGAGACCAACGTTGCAAAGCTTCGTGAAGTTCTCGAAATGTTCTCGGGCGAAAGCCTTGCAAAGCTTGATGAAGCTAAGGCTCGCATTGCTGATACACAGGCTATTGTTAGCGGCAGCGCACCTGCACCTGCATCGGGTAATGCTCCGGCTCATGCACCTGCCCCGGCTCCTGCACCTGCACCGGCTCCCGCACCTGCGCCTGCACCTGCACCGTCCTCTTCAAAGGCTAATTTCGGCTTTGATATGAGCGAACTCGAGAGCCTTACAAAGGCAGCCGAAGCCGCTGCAGGAAGTGAAAACGGCTGATAATGGCAGAAATTTACGAATTGACCGTCGAACAGCTTCCGCAGTATTGCGATAAGCTGCGCATCGGCGACAAAGTTCTGCTCACGGGAACGGTCTATACTGCCCGTGATGCGGCGCATAAACGATTTGATGCACTCCTGAACGAGGGTAAACCGCTCCCGTTCGATATCAGGGACGCTGTTATCTACTATGCAGGTCCTACGCCTGCCGCTCCCGGCAAGGCTATCGGTTCCTGCGGACCTACCACATCGGGAAGAATGGATAAGTTTGCACCAAGACTTCTTGACTGCGGACTTCGTGCAATGATAGGCAAGGGCGAACGCAGCGAAGCTGTAAAAGACGCCGTGAAGCGCAATAACGCAGTATATTTCTGCGCTATCGGCGGCGCAGGCGCTCTGGCTGCAAGCTGCATAAAAAAATGCGAGGTAATAGCATTTGAAGATCTCGGCTGTGAGTCGGTAAAAAGACTATACGTTGAGAAATTCCCCGTGACTGTTACCGTTGACTCACACGGCGGCGACCTCTTTAAAGAGGGCAGAGCTGCTTATTGTGAAGTCTGAATACATAAAAGAAAACTCCCTTTTCGGTCTGAAAAGGGAGTTTTGTGTTTACTTTATATACTGATAAAAAAGTCCGTCACGGGTGCTGTACCAGACGAGAATACCGCTCATTCCTCTCGGAAAACGTGTTTCCATATTCCACTCGGGATAGAATTTGCGGAGTATTACCGTATCATCTCGGAGCAAAGCCGCAAATGAGATGTAGTTTTTGCGTGTCATTTCGTGCGAAGATGAAACGTAGATCTCGTTTTCGATCATTTCCGTGGCAAGCTTTTCCTCGTCCGAAGCCTTCTTCGGTTCGAGTGCGGAAAGCTTCTTTCCGCAGCAGCTCACGGACGCTTCGGCTGCCGAGAAAACGATGTTACCGCAGTCGGGGCAGACGTAAAATTTCAGCTTTTTCATATTTCCGTTTATCAATTCATTTTCCCCCATTTCTCCGTTAATTAGATTTTCCATATCAATGCCAAGCTCCGCCGCAAGCAAGGGGAGTATCGACACATCGGGTGCGCCGCAGCCCCGTTCCCACTTGGAAACCGCCTTGTCGCTGACACCTATTTTTCCGGCAAGAGCAGCCTGCGTCATCTTTTTCTTTTGGCGCATTGCTCTTATTATTTCTCCGGTTCTGATCTGATCCATAGCTTTTCTCCTTTCGATGTTTCTATCTTAACACAAATCTAAAATAATTGCAATAAACTAAGCGTAGAGTTGATGATTGACAATTCAAAATCAAGGTGCTATAATAACAATTACCGGGAGAGCAAGCTGTGTTCTCTCGGTTTTGTCCAAAGGAAAGGGATGGTTTTATGAAGATCGGAAAGCGCAGAGTTATTGCATATATCAAGCTTTTTTTCGAGGTACTCGCTGTAATACTTATTGTTGTGCTGATGTTCAAATTCGCTATGAATATGACGATCAAAACCGCCGAAGATGTACAGCAGGAGCAGTCAGCAGCTGTTGAAACGGATCAATGATGTATACTAAACACCATTTAAAAACTATACAAAAAATCAAGCAAAAACTCTGATATATGGTTTTTGCGCCGATTTCTTCCATAGTTTTATTGGTGTTTAGTATTACAACCTGCTCCGTGCAGGAAAGCTGCCGGGAGTGAAGATCGGCAGGAGTTGGAGGATCCCGAGAGATGCTTTGGAGAGGGTTATTTACGGATAAAAAATACGGAAATGGTTGTTCCATTTCCGTATTTTTCTCAATATCCATTATAATTACATCAAGTAAAATTTACTCTTTATCATTTTCCATAACTTATCCATAATATTTCTTCTTAAAAGTACAATTCAAACTGCGGTAATTACTGCACCCATAAAACTTTCCGTAAGGTCCATTTATAAGTATAAGCTTTCCCCCACACCGAGGACAAACACCCATAACTTTTTCTTCAGCCTTTCCCGCCCGCTCAAACCTCTTAACAACGTCACCATAATCCGACTTGAACTCCTGCGCAAACAAACCAACCTTGTTCTGCGGTATAAGCAGCCAAACCTTTTTCCTTGCCCTTGTCATTGCAACATAATATAATCTGCGTTCCTCCGCAAACGAATAAGTATCACCGTTTTTGAGAAGCATGCTTACTATCGGGTCATCTTGTATCCTACTCGGAAATCCTTTTATGCTGTTGGAATTATTAAGTATGAATACATAATCTGTCTGCAAACCCTTTGACTTGTGCGCCGTTATGAACTTCATCTTCAGATCAGTGCGATCCGGCAGCACAATTGCATCATCAGCCTGCTGCTCAAACTCGGAATTATTGAACATATTCTTGTCAAAAGAGTATCTTCCGATAAAAAATACCGTACTGCCCTTTTCAAGCTTTCGTACCCTCTCTGCCATAAACTTCATTAGATACTCGTCATTGTAAGCCTCGATAAAGCTCAGCGGATAACTTTTCTCAACAGTATTGCTCTTTAAATTTTTCTTTATCTGCGCAGAATTTTTCATTATAAATTTGCCGCTTATGTCAATAAGCTGTTTTCCGAAACGATAAGTGGTTTCGATCTTTGAAATGACTGTTTTACCCCAGTATTTCTCAAAGTTAAGTATGCAGCTGATGTCACTTCCCGTAAAACGATATATGCTCTGCCAGTCATCACCTACACAAAATAGGTCAAAGTCCGACTTTTGGCGCATTTCATGCAGCAAATGATACCTTGCCTCCGACATATCCTGATATTCGTCCACGATCACATACTTGTAATTGTGCGTGCAAAGCCCATCTTTAACATAATCAGCCGCACGGTTTATCATATCATTGAAGTCTATCTGCCCCGTCGCACAAAGCATCTCGTTATAATCATTGAATATCGGCTCTGTAAGTTTAAGTATCGGTGCAAACTTCAGAAATATGCTCTTTTCCATAAGCTGACTGATAGTTCCGCCATTCGACTTGACATGATTAATAATTGTCCCGATCAAATCCGTAAACCTTGATACCAAAGCATTGTTCTCTCTCTTTATGCACTCCCACAGCTCCGTATCTGACTTCGGATAAAACTTCACACCCAATTTCAGCAGCTTGTCTTTCAGATTTTCAAGCAATCTTCCGCATTGCTTGTCAGCATAAGAAACCTCAACAAGTGCGGTGTTGTAATTTCTGTGTGTTTTGCGCTTCCACTTTATACCGTCCATGTACGTTTCTGTAGGCGTTTTTCCTTTTTCGGCAGTAAACCAGTCGGGAACCCTTCCCTCCTTGTTTACCGCAAAAAATTCAATGTATATCCCATAATCATCAAGATAAAAATCAGGCTTATATCCGCTGTGTCCCTCGTCCGCAAGATCATATTCATAATTCTTTTCATAAGTGTATCTTATCCCATTGCTGTAAAGAAAATTTGCAATTTCAAGCTCACAGTAGCTTTTGACAGGCTCATCTTTTATCGTTACGGGCGAAGTATTTTGTATGTATTCGTCATATTCTTTCTTGCTTTCAAATTCAAACTCGTCAGCTGATTTTGTCGGCATAAACATACAGTATGAAATGAACATGTTCCTATACTTCTCATCGGATAAATGGTCATATATACATTCCTTGATAAAATTACCATTATAGACCGTACGCTTTTTACCCTCAACACCACTGATGATCTCAGTACCAAGCTTGTGAAATGTGAAAATATCCATATCAATGCCGGTTTCCGATCTTATGCGGTTTCTCATTTCTTCCGCCGACTTTTTCGTATACGAAAGCATCAATATCTCATCGGGCTGACATATTTTCATCTTGATAAGATACTTCACATACCCAACAATAGTAGTCGTCTTTCCCGTTCCAGCACCTGCAATAACAAGATGATTGTGTGTATCTTCAAGAATACAGTTTATCTGCTGTTCATCAAGGTTATGTCCCTCAACAGGCTGTATCTGCTTTATTGCATATAACCTTCTCAAACGCTTTTCTTCCAAACGCCGTCTGATCTCATTGATCTGCTCAGCAGTTTCATCAAGAAATTTCTTGGCTTGTCCGCCGACAGCCCTAACCTCGGGATAATCGTCCTCACCGACTTCATAAGCAAGGATCTTTGCCGCATTTATTAACCGCTCATACTCCCTGCTCCAGTTCTTGTAAGCATCGCCAACAACATTCATTTCATCGGAATGCATAAACTCATCAAAAGCAGCCTTAGCCTTGCTGTATTCCGTTGGAAAACGCTTGCAAAGAGCCTTGTGCTTGTTCTTCTGCAAGTTGAGCATTACATCAACATATTGCTGAACACCGTAAAACCACTTTACCTGCTTGACCGTATATCCCTGCGCTTCACATTTAGCTTTGAGCTTGTTGAATAAATCAGTCCTTTTCTCAAATGCATCTATCCGTGCAGTATCAAGTCTTTCCGCATCTTTGATAGCCGAATAGTAAAAGACCATTTCACTTCCTGCCATCACAATATCTGTAAGATCAACTTGAATTGCCATGTTATCACCTCTTTCGATTGGTAAAAATAAACTTTCTCTCATTATACCACTGATCCAATAAAAACGCAATATGCGTAATACTAAACACCAATAAAATGCAGGAAAAAATCTGTGCCGGAATCCAATATATTCAAGATTGTCGGCTTGATTTTTTTCAAATTTTAAATGGTGTTTAGTATAAAAGATTTACACCCCCACGCTCATCGTGAGGCTTGTTTACACTTTCTATAAAACGCACTCTTGTTCATTCCCATTCTCCGAATATCCTTCCCCCATTCATTTTCCCCAAACTCCAAGCATATAAATAACATAACAACAAATTTAATCTGTTCGCAAGCATAAACTCATTTTTTCGCAAACAAGCGAAAAAACGGAGCAATATCGCGAACTGTCCACGGGAGCATTCCCACCAAATTTGCATTGGAGTGAGAGTAATGAAGTTTGCACCAAAAGCGGATACCGATAACCGAGCCGTTGTCCTCGGCGAGTATATCATCGAGCATAATGCGACCGTCCGTGCCGCCGCAAAAGAATTCGGGATTTCCAAATCTACAGTACATACGGTAGTTACTATTTAGAAAATATTATTTGGATAATAAGATAAAGCGTAAACCGCCCTGCAAACGACGTATTATAGCCGTTTGCGGGGCGGTTTGCATTTCTGTTTGAATTTTATAAAAGAGCGCTGTCACAGCTATAGCACCGTGAAATTGCTTCTTTTATCGGGAATAACGGCAAGGATATCTTTGTGCGCCGAAGAAAAACCTCTTATCCCGAATAAAACCGACTCCTTTTATCACCTCATATAAAATTTATCAGCAAATTGATTTATGAACTTAAAGCTAACATATCAATATCACTTTTGGAAAACCAAATAATACTGCTATTGAATATACTATACCACTTCTGTTAGCATAAAGCAACTCTTTTTTACTATTTTGACAAATATGCAACTTTTTGAAAATTTGCTCTTGACAAGACAAAATAAATATGATAAGATAACTATGTTATCCAATAACACAGTTATCTTATAAGAAACAGGAGTGAATAAATGCGCCTGCTGAATGATGAGCTTGCAAAGAATATACTTGAAGCAAGCAAAAAAGAATTTCTCGAAAAAGGCTTTCAGAAATCATCTGTGCGAAGCATTGCCGCCGCTGTGAATGTAACAACGGGCGCAGTCTACCGCTACTACGAAAACAAGGAAGCACTCTTTGACGCACTTGTAAAAGCACCTGCCGAGGAGCTTTATGAACTTTACCGAAGCTACAACGAGGATTTTTCCGATCAGGAATTAAACGAGCAAATGGACGCGCTTTCCGACGGCATTGAGAACGACACGGACGGTATGCTCGGCTTCATCTATGAACATTATGATGCATTCAAGCTTATTGCCTGTTGCTCCGAGGGTACAAAATACGCCGATTATGTCGAGCGGCTCATCGAGATAGAAACAAGGTCGAGCATAAAGCTTATCCGGCTTATGCAGGCTGACGGAAAGATCAGTCCCGATTTCGATGAACAGCTTGTGCATATCATTTCAAGCACGATGTTCAACGGAGTCTTCGAGATAATCTCCCACAATGAGCCTATTGAAACCGCTCGGGAGCATATCCACATATTAAAAGAATTCTACACTGCAGGCTGGTATAAAATTTTAGGGATCAGTTGATCCCTAATTTATTGCATGTTAGTTAGTTTGTGCTAACTAAATATATATTAAAGGAGAATGATCTATGCCAAAGCTTACCGAACTCAAAGACGGTCAGAAAGCAAAAATCACGGGTATCAACGGCGACAGACGCTACCTTTCGAGAGTGACCTCGATCGGGCTGAATGTCGGCTGCGACATCGAAATGCTGCAAAACGTCAAGAACCGTCCCGTGCTTGTTTACGGACGCGACACGATGATAGCACTCAACCGCAATGAATCCGAAAGAATAACCGTGGAGGTGACAAAGTAATGTCAGCAGAAAAGAAGATCGCACTGCTCGGACAGCCAAACTCAGGCAAATCCACCGTGTTCAATATGCTCACGGGCGCACATCAGCATGTCGGAAACTGGCCCGGAAAGACCGTTGAAAAGGTTGAGGGCGAATTTACATACAACGATACAAAATATCTCATCGCCGACCTCCCCGGAACATACAGCCTTTCAGCAAATTCTGATGAAGAGATCGTCACCCGTGACTATATCGCATCGGGCGGAGCGGATATCGTTTGTATCCTCGCCGATTCATCTCAGCTTGAACGAAGCCTTTTTATGCTTTCGGATTATGCAGGCATAACCGTCCCTGCAATGCTCGTTCTGACAATGACGGACGTTGCCGATGCACAGGGCAAAAAGATAAACATTGCCAAGCTTTCGGACAAGCTCGGAATACCCGTTGTTTCGATAGTTGCACCCGATAAAAAGAGCTACGGCAGCTTTTACAAGGCTCTCGAAGAATCCGCAAAAGCACGGAAACAGCTTGATTTTTCCGCGCTCACCGAACTTTACAAAAACGGAGAGCAAAAAGCCGCTTATGCCGAAGCACTTGCGCTCGTTCCCGAAAATGGCATGGAAAAATATTCTCCCGAATGGCTCGCAGCCAAGCTTTTAGAGGGCGACAACGCCGTTATAAACAAGCTTTCCGCAGTTTCGGACAGAAATGCTCTGAAACAGTTCGCACAGGAAAATCCCGACGGCAGCCTTTACACCAGTGACTGCAAATTTGAATGGATAGACGGCCTGCTTTCCGATGCTGTAACAAAAACAAAGAAAACATCGGAAATGCTGACAAAATTTGACCGTGCCGCTATTTCAAAGCGCTGGGGAAAGCTTATTTCCATAGGCATTGTTCTTCTCGGAATAATCGGTTCATTTGCCGTTGCCGCACCGCTTATGGGTATCGGCGGTGCGATACCATCGGTGCTTACACCGCTTATAAACGCTATCGGAATGCCCGAAATGCTCGCCTCATTCATCAACAGCACACTTATAACCGCGCTCGGCTGGGTGTTCTCAATGGCAGGCTTTGTTTTCGGAATAAACCTTGTTTTCGGACTTATTGAGGAAGTCGGCTATATGGCTCGCGTTTCCTACGTTTTCGACAACACAATGAACAAGCTCGGCCTGCAGGGCAAATCCATTATGCCTATGCTCGTAAGCTTCGGCTGTACTATCGGCGGCGCTGCAGGAACAAGGGTCATCGACTCATACGGTCAGCGAATACTGACAATTGCTCTTGCGTGGGCAGTTCCGTGCGGAGCTACTTTTGCGGTAATACCGACGCTTGCAGATGCAGTTTTTGGCAGCGGCGGAGCGATACTTGTAATGCTGTATATCTTTGCGCTTATGTTCCTGCACATCTTTGTTACGGCAAAAATTTTCGGCAGAAAATTAAGTCCCGTTGAGGACCGCACAGGTCTTATTATGGAGCTTCCGCCTTACCACAAGCCGCGCTGGAAAACACTTTTCAAAAACACTCTTGTCCGTGTCTGGGACGTGTTCAAAAAGGCTTTCGTTGTCGTTGTTATCGTTGCCGCAGTTTTCTGGCTGCTGACATACTCATCAAGCGGAATGGCTTCGGACAGCGTTATTTACAAGATCGGAACGACCATTGAACCCGTTACGAAATTCTTCGGCATGGGTTGGCAGACGTTCCTTGCGTTCGTTTCGTCAATGGTATCAAAGGAAGCTGTCCTCGGTGTAATGAGCGTTCTCTTCACGGACGGCAGCTCACTGCTTCTCACTGCGACAACAACCTCCGCAGATGCAAACATTGGCACAATAATCGCAAATTCAATATCAAAGCCGGAGGCACTCGCATTTATGGTCGCAGTAACGTTCAACGTTCCATGCCTTATGGCTTTAAGCTCCACTATGCACGAGACTCACTCCGCAAAATGGACGGCTAAAATCGCACTTTATTATATCGCAACTGCGCTTGTTCTTTCCTGCCTCACATATCATATCTCGGGACTGTTTTTCTAAGGAGCTGATGAAAATGTCGCTGCTTTCGCTTCTTGAAGAAAAAGGAATTCATTCCACCGCACAGCTTGCTGCCGAGCTTGGCACAAGCACGGAAATGGTGGAAGCAAAACTTGAACGCTATGCGCAGCTTGGATATGTAAAAAAGACCGTTATGTCAGCAGACTGCGGCGGAAACTGCAAAAAATGCCACGGGTGCAGCGGAATGAAAAGTGCCGCCGCATCGGTAGTGTATTGGGAACGATCAAAATGAGCATAGGAACGATAATCATTGTAATAATTTCCGCAGGCGTTTTCGCAGCGTGTGTATTTTCATTTATCCTAAGATTTTCGGGAAAGAAAAGCTGCTGCGGAACTTCCCTGCCGAAGCTGAAAAATAAGAAGCTGACAAATCCTGTCGGAAAGCTGACCGTTAAGATAGACGGTATGAGATGTGAAAGCTGCCGCAGGCGTGTTACCGCCGCAATAAACAGCATCGACGGTGCGGCAGCAAAAGTTGATCTTGAAAAGCGTGAAGCTATTGTAAGCTTTGAACGACGGCTGACCGATGAAGAGCTTATCTCCACCGTTGAAACCATCGGATTTGAAGTCAGGGATATTGTAAGATGATATAAAACGAGCCTGAAACGGTGAAGCTTCAGGCCCGTTTTTTATAGTTTTTAATCGATTTTTATTTTACCGAAAAAATTGCCTTTTCCTATTGACAAACACGTTTATGTCTGCTATAATTACACTGTAATCAATTACAGTGTAATTAAGATATTTAAGGAGAAATTATGGCACTCAGAGATCATTCACTTGATGATAAAATAATCACCGCCGCTCGGGAGGAGTTCTCGGAAAAGGGCTATATGGGGGCTTCGCTCCGAAAAATTGCGGAAAAGTCGGGAGCAACGGTCGGCGCGATACAAACACGCTATAAATCAAAGGACGAGCTTTTCAAAGACCTGCTCAAACCCTTTCTGAACTCTGTTGAAGCCGCATTTTCCAATGTACGCTCCGATTATTATTCCGATGCTGACGTTGATATGCTGACGCATTTAAGGGCTTCCATGCTGAATGAATCAAAAATGATACTTCATCTTATCTTCGACCACTATGATGAAGCTGTGCTGCTTTTATACAAGAGCGCAGGCAGCAGTCTGGAGCATTTTTTTGACGCACTTGTAGAAAATAAGATCAAGGAGAGCATTTTGTTCTTCCAAAATACAGGTCGGATAGTTGTTGATAAAAAGCTGCTGAGGCTTCTTATCTCGCTGCAGTTCGACAGCTACCGTCGGATAGTTATTGACTTCACCGACCATCAGGCTGCGGAAAAATATATGCATTCGCTGATGGTATATCACTTCGGCGGCTGGGCGGCTCTGTTTGATACCGAAAAAAACTCGCAGGAGGATATGTGTGATGAAATATAATGGTTTTTACTATTTTATGTTCAAGGGTTCAATGAAAAAGGTCATTGCGGAAAAATTCGGCAGTGAGTATGCTGCGGAGATCATGAAGAAAAGCAAGACCGTCTATCGTGAACTAGTGGATAAAGCCGATGATATCGGAGATGACAACCCGATGGCTTATAACGAGCTGTTTGCGCTTGCGTTCGTTGCGCCGTACATAGCAAGCGAAAAGAAGTACCGCCCGAGACCGTGCAGGAAATGATGCGCCGCTCACTTTATCACATCAAATGCTATTTCAGCAGAACCGACCTTAACACGGATAAGGGCAAGGCTGAAAACAAAAAGAACATTGTAAAATATGTCAAGTGGTACACCGCTGAAAAGGAAAAGCAGTACCCTACATCGTTCAAGGTGGATTTCGTCGGTCAGCCGCATGAGGGCGCTTGCTACTACCGCATCACACGCTGCCCCGTCTGCGCCTATGCCGAAAAGCTCGGCGTAAAGGAGCTTATGCCGCTTTTATGCGAGCTGGACAATGTAATGATAACGCTCCAGCACGGCGTACTGCACCGTCAGCACACCATTGCGACTGACGGCGATTACTGCGACTATTACATCACGGGAAATAAGGAATAAGACTTTTCCAAGGCAGCACTCACAAACGGGTGCTGCTTTTTTCTTCGATGGTCAGCTCTGCATTATGCAGAACTCAAAAAAAGCGCCAAAGCAGACATCATTCATCCGCTTTGGCGTTTTCTGTATTATTTTTTATAATGTTATTCCGACAAATTTTCCGTCCAGAAAAGGTCGATGCAGCTGCTTATGTCGCTATCGGTCAATGCCCTTTTCAAAGGCATCACACCGCATTTTCACAGACTTTACAATGCAGCCTTTTCATAAATATCTTATCATAGAATTAACAAACATTTACCTCGGAATTAATTGAACATCGTGCTTTAAAAAGATATAATTCATTTGATAGAAAAAGATATTTCGGGACGTGATACTTTGAAAATAACACTTAAAAATATAACCAAAAGCTACAGCGGCAAGAACGTGATAAAGCCGCTTGACCTTACAATAAATGAACGAAGCTTCACAACCCTGCTCGGTCCGTCCGGCTGCGGAAAAACTACTCTGCTGCGAATGATATCGGGACTTGAAACTCCCGACAGCGGCGAGATATATTTTGACGGCAAACTCATTTTTTCATCGCAAAAGAGCGTTAATATCCCACCCGAAAAGCGTGGTCTTGGCTTCGTTTTTCAGGACTTCGCTCTGTGGCCGCATCTGAGCGTTTATGAAAATGTTGCTTTTGGACTCAGAACATCGGGAAAGACAGATGAACTCGATAAAAAGGTAATGACAGCACTCAAAGCCGTAAAGCTCGAAAATTTCGCCAAGCGTTTCCCGAGCCAGCTTTCGGGCGGTCAGCAGCAGCGTGTGGCTTTTGCCCGTGCAATCGTTATCGAGCCAAAATGCATACTTTTTGACGAGCCGCTTTCCGCACTCGATGCTCTCCTGCGCGAACAGATGAGAGCCGAGCTTAAGGAGCTTGTTTCAAGGCTTGGGATAACCTCCGTTTTTGTTACGCACGATCAGACTGAAGCGATGAGCATGAGCGATATGATCGCCGTTATGTCGGAGGGTGCGGTCGAGCAGTATGACACGCCCGAAAAGGTGTATTCCTCGCCTGCGTCCGAGTTTGCGGCAAGGTTCGTCGGCGCTTCAAACTGGATAGACAGCCGCAGTATGTTCCGCCCCGAGTCGGCGAGCGAAGTCCCGACTGAGAATGCTTTCCGCTTCGATACGACAGTCAGAGCAGTTCAGTTTCTCGGCAGCTCATATCAGATAACGCTCGACCACTGCGGCGAGAATTGGAGCTATCTTTCGAACAAAAGAATGTCAGTGGGAAATCTACTTCCCATTTACATAAATAAAAACAATATCATCAGATTGTAAGGAGTTAGAAAGTTTATGAACACCAAAAGAATAATATCAGCTGCAATGGCAGTATCAATGTGTATGGCAGCAACAGGCTGCTCACAGTCCGCACAGCAAACCGAAACAACTGCCGCTGCACAGACAACGGCAAAATCGGAAGCAGAGACTTCCGTCGAAACAACAGCTGACGAAAGCACCGATAACACAGAAGATAAAGCTCTCTCGGGCAAGGTCACAGTATATATGCCCTCCCCTGCAGGTCTTGCCGATAAGATCGCAGAGGGCTTCACAGCTGCCACAGGCGTAGCAGTTGACACATTCCAAGGCACAACAGGCGAAATCCTCGCAAGACTTGAAGCAGAAGAAGCTAACCCCGTTGCCGATGTTGTTATCCTTGCATCTTGGTCGGACGGCCTTTCAATGAAGAATGACGGCAAAATAATGTCCTATACACCTGCAAATTCCGATAAAGTCGTTTCGGGTTGGATAGACGATGATTCAATGCTCTTCGGCTACAGCGCATCTGCTGTCGGCGTTATCTACAACACCACCGTTATTCCTGAGCTTTCCGCCGACTGGTCAGAGCTTGCAAACGCAGAATACAAAGATATGCTCGCTATTCCCGACCCTGAAAAATCGGGTGCTTGCAAGGATTTTGCAGCAGGTTTCGTAAACAAATACGGCTGGGACGCTTTTGAGGGAATGGCTGCAAATGGTATGATCGTCCCCGGTGCAAACAAAGCCGCTCTTGAAGCAGTAACAACCGGCGAAGTCGGTATCCTCGTTGCAGGCGTTGACTACAACGCATATTCCTCTATGAACAAGGGCGAACCGCTCAACATCTACTATCCTGCAGGCGGCACGGTCGTAAATCCCCGTCCTGCAATGATAATGAACACCGCTCCGAACGCTGACAATGCAAAGGCTTTCATTGACTACCTCTTCTCCGATGAAGCACAGCAGCTCGTTACCGATGCATATCTTCTCCCCGGCAGAAGCGACATCGAATGTGAAAACAGAGCAAACCTTGCCGATATTCCTCAGATCGAATGTGACTGGGACGCTATGATGAACATTTCGGGCGAGACTGCCGCAAAGATCAACGAGATCTGCTCAAAGTAATGAGGAATTGAAATGACAGATACAAAGAAACGTTTTCCGCTTTTTATCCTTGCGGTGATACTGTTCTTTCTGATACTCTGTCCGTTGATAACTATTTTCGTCAGGGCGGTCATAACAGATGGCCGCCTTGATTTTGGTTCAGCGTGGCAGACCCTTACGGAAAGTAAAAATGCGGAAATGATATTCAACTCCCTGCTGCTCGGCGCGGCTGTAACGATCCTTTCAACAATAATTGCCGCTCCTCTCGCGTATCTTTTCACAAGAACGACTTTCGCAAAGTACAGAGCCTTTGACATCATCTTTATGATACCGTTTATGACACCGCCGTATATCGCATCAATGGGTTGGATACTTTTTATGCAGAAACGCGGTCTGCTCCAGCAGCTTCTGCCTTTTACAGCAGGCAGCGAAAAGGCTTTTTTCACCTTCGGCGGACTTACACTCGTAATGAGCCTGCACGTTTTTCCGTTTATGCTCACCATTCTGAAAAATGCGATGCTCAATATCCCGTCAAGCCTTGAAGAAGCAGGCGCTGTGTTCGGCGCAGGTTTCGGCAGACGGCTTCGGAAGATATTTCTTCCGCTTCTGAGCGGAAACTATGCTATCGGAGCGCTGCTCGTGTTCGTAAAAACTATCGCAGAATACGGAACTCCCGCAACCCTCGGAAAAAGAATAGGCTTCAATGTTTTCACAACGGAAATTCACCGCTATGCAACGATCGCACCTATCGAATTCGGCAAATCTGCGGCTCTTGCATCTGTCCTTGTCGGAATATGCCTTGGAATGTGGCTGCTCCAGAACTACATCACCGCAAGGAAAAGCTATGCTCTTGTCGGCGGAAAAGGCGGTCGGCTCAACACCGTAAAATTAAACGTTCCTGCGAAGATCGTAAGCTGGATATACATTATTGCAGTCATTGTTATCTCTATCGGAGTGCCGTATTTTTCGGTAATTTCCACCTCACTGATAAATTTAAGAGGCATCGGCTTCAAGGCAGGCAATTTCACCTTTCAGCATTATGTCGAGCTTTTCACGGAGAATAAAAAGGGTATTCAGGCTATCCTCAACAGCTTTATCCTCGCCGTTTGCGCCGCTACGATATGCGCTGTACTCGGAACTCTGCTCGTTCTCGCCGTAAGAAACTCGAAGTCAAGGCTTAAAAAAGCGGTCGAAGCGATGGGTATGCTTCCCGAAATGCTCCCGAGCATCGTTCTTGTCATCGGAATAATGCTTTTCTGGAACAAAATTTACAACGTTATCCCCCTCTACAACACCTTTGGCATAATGATACTTGCGTATGTCGTCCTGTTTCTGCCCTATACGATACAGTATGTCACTTCGTCATTCACACAGATAAGCGGCAGCCTTATTTCGGCAGGACAGGTTTTCGGCGGAAGTCCGTTCTATAACTTCCGCAGGATAACACTGCCGCTTATTTCAAAAGGCGTATTGACAGGCTGGATGATGACGTTTATAATAGCATTCAGGGAGCTTGTCACGGCAAGCCTTATCGCACCGCCGAACACCCTCGTTGTATCGACATATATCGTCCGTGAATTTGAGCAGGGCAGCGTTTCGGTCGGAATGGCAATGGCTGTGCTGTGCGTTCTGTTCACAACGACAGCACTTCTTATCCTGAACACAGTTATAGACAAGCAGAAAGGCAGATAATATGGAGCTTTATATTGCAGGCGGAGTCGGCGAACACGGACGGAACTGCTTCTTCGTCACATCGGAAAGCATATCCTTTCTCGTTGACTGCGGAATTATGGCAGGCGACGAAAATCCTTATCCGCGCCTTGCCGATGAGCAGATACGCTCAGCAAAATACCTTTTCCTCACCCATTCCCACGCCGATCACTGCGGCGCGCTCGAATGGCTCTGTTCCAAAGGCTTTGACGGAACTGTTATCGCATCAGCTCCGACCTTTTCACAAATGAGATTTAAGCCGTCAAAAACGCTCTGCCTTGAAGAAGCCTTCCCAAACGGCTCTGGCGAACTGAACGGTCTGAATATACGCTGGGGCAGGAGCGGACATTGTATGGGGAGCGCTTGGCTTCGCTTTGAACATAACGGCAGCTCTATCCTTTTTTCGGGCGATTATATCGAAAATACTCTCGTTTATAACTGCGATAAAATAAGAAATATTTCCGCCGACAAAGCAGTCCTCGACTGCGCTTACGGCAATGATACAACAAGCTGTCCCGAATATTGCAAAGCCTTGACGGAACGAACTTTGCAGCTGCTTGCAAAATATCCCCTGCTCGTTTTCCCAGTGCCGAAATACGGACGGGGCGAGGAAATACTTGCTCTGTTTGCATCAAACGGAATCAATGCGAAGTTTTACGGTGATGAACATTTCATTGAACAGCTTTCCGATAATTCGCCGTTCTGGAAAAAGGAACGTGCAGATATTCCGCAGGTTTTCTTTGAGCCGAACTCGGACAAAGGAATATTCTTCATCAGTTCTCCGCAGCTCAATACACCGCAGACAGCCGAGCTTGCCAAAAAGCTTATCGCAAAGGGCGGCTATGCCGTTATGACTGGAACGGTCGAGAGCGGAACTTTGAGCGAAGAAATAATAAAAACGAAACACGGAGAATTTATCCGCTATCCCGTTCATCAAGGCATAAATGAATGTGCTTCACTTTGCCGAGCCAACCAATTTAAAACCGTAATTGCTTATCATTCAAAAGAAAATATCAAAATATGAAAAAATCCGTTCATTTGAGCGGTTTTTATCCCATACAACAAAAAAGCATCTGTCCGGAGAGAGAACAGATGCTTTTTTCTGAAAAATCGGCTTCACAAATCGGGAGATTAATTATTTCAGAAGCCTTTCGATGCTGACAACTTTTGTGCAGAGCGACAAAACCGTAACTGCGTCCTTTATCTCATCTGCGGTCGCAAAGGACGGCGCAAGACGGATATTTCGGTTTTCGGGGTCGCAGCCGTGCGGATATGTTGCTCCTGCAGGGGTGAATTTTACGCCGTATTCCGCGCACATATCGACTACCTGCTTTGCGCAGCCTGTCATCGTGTTGAACGACGAGAAATAGCCGCCCTTGGCGTGTGTCCAGTCGGCAATGCCGAGTCCGCCAAGCTCTTTTTCAAGCACTTCATACATTGTGTCAAACTTCTGTTTGAGGATAGCACCGTGCTTTTTCATGTGCGCGCGAAGTCCTGCGCTGTTTTTGAAGTAACGCGCATGTCGAAGCTGGTTAAGCTTGTCAGGACCGATAGTCGCAAACTTCATAAACGATCTTATATCTATAAGGTTGGCAGGGCTTGCGGCAACTGCCGAAATTCCTGCACCTGGAAATGTTATTTTACTCGTCGAACAGAATTCATATACGATGTCCTCGTTTCCTGCCTTTTCAGCTTCGGAGATGATGTCAAGTATCTCGGCACATTCACCGTCAAAATTGTGAACGCAGTAAGCGTTGTCCCAGAATATTCTGAAATCTTCGGCGGCAGGCTTCAATGCGGCAAATCTGCGAACGACTTCATCACTGTAAACAATGCCCGTCGGATTTTCGTATTTCGGAACGCACCAAATTCCCTTTATCGTGCTGTCGCTCTTTACAAGCTTTTCAACCATGTCCATATCAGGACCATCATCATTCATCGGTATCGGTACAAGTGCAAAGCCGAAATGTTCGGTTATTGCGAAATGTCTGTCATATCCGGGGACGGGACAGAGGAACTTTCTGTTCTTTATGTTCTGCCACGGCGTAGAACCGCATATTCCATCGGTCATAGCATGGCTTATTATCTGAAACATCAGCGTAAGACTGCTGTTTCCGCCTATCAGAGTGTTTACCGAATGAGTACCCATCATGTGCGCAAGCAGACGCTTTGCCTCGGGGATCCCGTCCAGTCCGCCGTAATTGCGGCAATCCTGACCGCTCTCGCTGTCAAGTATGCTGCTGTGGTCGAGCACATCAAGCATTTTCAGCGACAGTTCAAGCTGCTCCTTTGAAGGCTTTCCTCTAGAAAGGTCGAGCTGCTTGCTGTCCTGCGCATATTCGGCAAGTCTTTCAAGGCATTTTGCCTTTTCATCGAGAAGTGCCTGTTTGTCCATTTCCGTGTATTTCATATCGGTATCCTTTCATCTGATAAAAACCGCATCGGGCGGCGCTTTCGGCGGAGGAAGCTGCCTGCTCCGCCCGATACGTTCGGTACTGGCTTAATAGAGTTTGCTGTAAATGTCTATCATATCTTCTCTGCTGAGAGGAACGAAGTTGTTCGCAGTAAGTCTGCCCTGCGTTGCGATGACATTATCTGTGAATGTCGTGATATCTTCCTTGGTAACGCCGTATTCGTGGAGAGGCTTCTTCGGGAGAATGTTGTTCAGCAGTTTTTCAAGTTCATCATAAACATTCTTTACATCGCAGTGAAGAAGTTCGGCAAGATATGCGTTGAGATGTGCGATCTCGCCGTCCTGCTTCTTTTCCATATACTTGTTGAGAACACCCGTGAAAATTGCATAGTTGCTCTCACCGTGCGGAACGTGATATGTGCCGCCGAGAGGATAGCTCATTGCGTGAACTGCTGCACAGCCTGCCGTGCCGAATGCGAAGCCTGCCATATTTGAAGCGGTGAGGAAGTCGCCCATAAGCTCGGGAAGCTTATCCATACCCTCTTTTACAAGCTTCTGATAACCAGTGATTATCATTTCGATAGCCTTGTAGCCCATAAGCTTCGTGTAAACAGTTGCCTTAGGCGAGAGCGAGGATTCAACAGCATGAACGAGCGCATCAATGGAGCTTGTTCCGAAAACTTTCAGCGGAAGCTTTGCAAGCAGTTCGGGAACAAGTACAGCATAGTCAGCAAACATACTTTCCGATGTAAGTCCCATCTTTACGCCAAGTCTTGTGCGGTTGATAATGGAAATGTTTGTGACCTCGCTGCCAGTGCCGCAAGTTGTCGGGATAATTATGAGCGTGTGAAGCTTTTTAAGGCTGTCCTTGTTGTCGTAAAGGCTGTCAACGGAACTGCCGTCCGATACGGAAAGCACCTTGGCAATGTCAATTACCGTTCCGCCGCCGATCGCAACAACACGGTCGAACTTCTTCTTTGAAGCTGCGTTTATTATCGCATCGACCATAGTGTCGGTAGGCTCACCGCCGCCGAATTCTTCCTGATAAATGACCTGCGCACCGCACTTGTTGTTGTCGGAGTAAGGGTCATAAATGTAGCGGTTGGTGAGAATAAGATCATTGCCGTTTATCTTGAATTCTTCGGCAAATGCCTTAAAGGTATCGAATTTATAAAGCTTCGGGCGAAAGATGATCTGTTCCATATAAAAGCTTCCTTTCTTTAATTTATGCCTGTGAAAATATTTGATTATTCAGCCCAGATCTGCTCATCTGTAGGAACAACTGCGTCCTTGTTGTAAAGACCGATCTGAGATACGTTGATAAGATGTGTGTAGTTGAGGTTTTCGGAAATGCTGTTGTTGCCCCAAGAGCCGCAGCCGAGCGTTGTTGTCGGAGCAAAGCCGTTGTAAAGGCTTCCGCCTGCGCCCGTGGAGGACGGCTGATTTACGATAAGACGGCTTACTGTGAGCTTTTCACCTGCATACTTGATGTGATCCATATCATGGCTGTGGATAGAAGCCGTGTGACCCTTGCCCTCGAAATCAAGGTCGGTCTGTGCAAGCTTTACAGCGTCCTCAAATGTATCATAAGCCGCTGTTATCATAACAGGACACATCTTTTCACGGCAAAGCGGCTCGTCTGTGCCGATGCTTCTTGCCTTGATAAGTATCATCTTTGTATCTTCGGGAACGCTTACGCCTGCAAGTGCGGCGATAGTCTGAACGCTCTGACCTACGACCTTTCTGTTGATAGGACCATTCTCTGGGAAGATAGCGTCTGCGAACTTCTTTGCCGTTTCAGCATCTTCAACATAGAAAACGTGGTTCTTCTTGAATACATCAATAGCCTTGTCAAAGGATTCCTTAGGAAGAAGTACACACTGTTCACCCGAGCAGATGATACCGTTATCGAAGATACGTCCGCTGATGATCTTCGGGATAGCATCTTCAAGGTCAACATCACGGTCAACGATTACCTGAACGTTGCCAGGGCCAACGCCGAGTGCAGGCTTGCCGCTGGAGTAAGCCGACTTTACCATTGCACCGCCGCCCGTCGCAACGACAACATCTACGCTCTGCATAAGAGCCGTTGTTGCGTCCATCGAGCATTTCTCAACTGTCTGAACGAGATCTTCGGGGAGTCCAAGCTTTGCAAGCTCTGCACGGAAGAGGTCGATAACATACTTGTTTGTCTTCTGTGCTCTCGGGTGAGGAGCAACGATGATAGCATTCTGACCCTTGAGTGCGAACATCGCATTGCACATCGGTGTTACAACAGGATTCGTTACAGGAGTTACCGAACCAACAACACCCTTTGCCTTTGCAACACGGATAATGCCCGTTTCCTTGTCCTCGCCGATGATGCCTACCGACTTCTTGCCCTTAAGGCTGTTCCAGATGCACTTGGACTTGCCGTGGCACTTTGCTACCTTGTCAGCATAAACGCCCATTCCACTCTCTTCAACTGCCATTTTTGCAAGCTCCTCCGCACGGTCATATACGACCTTGCCGATCGCTCTTACAGCAGCGTCCGTCTTTTCCTGAGAAAACTTTTCAAATTCTTTCTGAGCAACTCTTGCCTTTGCAATAAGCTCATTTACCATATTTACAGCCTGTTCGTCCATTGTTTTATCCTCCATATCAAATTAGATTTATATTGCTTTCCTGAAATTTACAGCAGCCTGCAGGTCAACAGGATTTTCCTTGTATTTGCATGAAGCTTCTGCATTTTCAAGATATTCATGAAGTGCCTTACGGAACTTCGGGTGTGCGCATTTGTCGATTATGAGATTTGCCCTTGCGATAGGGTCAAGTCCCCTGAGATCTGCAACGCCCTGCTCTGTGATGAGAGCGTGTATCTCGTGGATAGTGTGGTCAACGTGGCTTACCTGCGGAACGATGCAGGATAGCATTCCGTCCTTTGCAGTCGATTTTGTGATGAATATCGAAAGTCCCGCATTCTGGCAATAATCTCCCGAACCGCCGACACCGTTCATAAGACGGCTGCCGTCTATGTAGGAAGAATTTGTGTTGCCGTAAATATCTGCCTCAATGACTGTGTTTATCGCAATAACTCCAAGTCGTCTAATTACTTCGGGGTGATTGCTTATCTCCTGCGGTCTGAGGATTATGTGGTCACGGTATTTTTCAAAGTTTTTGAAGAATTCGTCACGCTTATCCCAAGATATCGTGAGCGAAGTTCCCGATGCGTAATCAACTTTTCCTGCATCGATAAGATCGAAGATAGAGTTCTGAAGCACCTCGGAATAAACCGTAAGATGTTCAAAATCGGACTTCGCAAGTCCCTCAAGAACTGCGTTCGATACACTTCCCACACCTGCCTGAAGCGGCGGAAGCGGATCGCATAATCTTCCGTGTTCAACTTCGCTGTGGAGGAAGCCGATAAGGTTTGCAGCCATGCTCCTGAATTCATCATCAACGGGCGAAACCGTTCTTCCGTTATCGGGAATGTTGCTTTCAACCACCGCAACGACCTTTGAGGGGTCACACTTTATATAAGGCGTTCCGATGCGGTCGTTTACCTTTGTAATAGGTATCGGCTGAGTGTGCGGCGGGCGTTCGGGCGAATAAACATCGTGAACGCCCTCAATGCACTTCGGAACAAAGGTGTTTACTTCAATTATTATCTTATCGGCGGCTTCGGCGTAAATGTTTGAAGTTCCGACCGATGTTGTCGGGATAATGTTGCCGTTTTCATCGATCGCCGCAGCTTCGATTATCGCAAGGTCAATGTGATTCAAAAATCCATTCTTGACCCAGACAGGCATCTGACCGAGCGGAACATCGTGATAGGAAATTTTGCCGTCATTGATCGCATTTCGCAGATCCTTGTTCGTCTGATACGGCATTCTTGCTTTGAGTGCGCCTGCCCTCGTAAGCTCGCCGTCAAATTCTTCGCCGAGCGATGCACCCGAGTAAACGGTAAGATCAAGCTTTTCGCCGTTTCTTGCGCGTTCCGCAAGTGCGCCTGCAACAGCCTTAGGATAGCCTGCTATCGTGAAGCCGCTTACGCCGAGCGTCATATTCGGACGTACGAACTCCGCCGCTTTTTCCGCGCTCATTATTTTGCTTCTGTATGCAGGATAACGTATCCTGCCGAGAAATTCATCATTCGATTCCATACGATCTTCTCCTTAATAATCATTAGAACCAAGCCGCTTTCGTTCTTGCAAGTATCATTATAGCCTGCTTTTATCTATATGTAAATTGTAAATTAAGCATATCATTTATGCGTTTTTGATATGGTTAAAAAGTACCGTTTATGTCATAAAACGATTATTAACTATTGATTTTGCGAAAAAAATAATATATAATGTTTACGAAAACCAGATCGGTACAGACCGTTCATTTCGCCGCTTTTATACTAAACACCATTTAAAATTTGGAAAAAATCAAGCCGACAATCTTGGATTTATGTGATTTCGGCGCAGATTTTTTCCTATATTTTATTGGTGTTTAGTATTATAATGAACGAAACCGCTGTCATCTGCTTTTTAAAAACAGTAGAGATCATTTTTCAATAAATTTTTTGGAGGAAACAATGACACTTCAGCAGTTAAAATATGTAATAACCGTAGCCGAGTGCGGCAATATCACCGAAGCGGCGGAAAAGCTTTTTATCGCACAGCCGAGCCTTACTTCGGCTATCCACAGCATCGAGGACGAAATGGGCATCACCGCTTTTATCCGCTCGAACAAAGGCGTTGAGCTTACCCGTGACGGCGAAGTCCTGCTTTCGTATGCAAGGCAGGTGCTTGAACAAGCCGACCTTATGACCGAGCATTTCAAAGGCGAACATTCCCAGAAACCGCATTTCAGCGTTTCCTGCCAGCACTATTCCTTCGCCGTAAATGCTTTCATCGACGTTATCCGAAAATACAACGCCGATTCCTACAGCTTTACCCTCCGCGAAACGCAGACCTACGAGATCATCGACGATGTTTCGCTCGGCAGGAGCGAGATCGGCATTTTATATCTTAGCGAGCATAACGAATCTGTCCTCTCAAAGCTTATCCAGAAAAGCGACCTTGTTTTTGAGGAAATCTACCGTGCAAAACCACACGTTTTCATCTCGGGCGAACACCCTCTTGCGAATAAAAATATGATAACGGTCGAAGACCTGAAACCTTACCCCTATCTTGTGTTTGAGCAGGGAAAACACAACTCTTTCTACTTCTCGGAGGAGTTTTTAAGCTCGCTCGAACTGCCCAAAAACATAATGGTGCGCGACAGAGCAACTCTTTTCAACCTGCTGATAGGTCTGAACGGCTTCACCGTCAGCTCGGGCATAATCGACTCAAAGCTGAACGGCGAAAGCATCATCGCAAGACCGCTCGAATCGGACTGCTATATGAAAATAGGCATCGTCACAAAGAAAAATTTCATCTTGAGCCGCTACGGAAAAAGCTACCTCGAACAGCTGAAAGTGCATTTATCCATAGATTGAAACTATATCAAAAGCATATCGAAATGTATTTTACTATCCTTTCTTTTTATGATATACTCTAAACATAGCAATTCGATCGGAATTGAGCAGTGACGCCCCTGCGGGCATTTCGCGCCCCCGCTCCACTGTGTTCCGCTTTGATTTCGGCAACATTAAATTATTTTCGCGAAGATAGAAATTGATAAGTCAGAAATTATTTTATGAAAAAGAGAGGTAATAAAAATGAGTAAAATTACATCACCCTATCGTTATGACTTCGTAGGAAGCTTTCTCCGCCCCGAAAATTTAAAGCAGGCAAGAAAGGACTTCAAAGCAGGTAAACTCGGCAAAGAGCAGCTTACCGCCATCGAAGACGAAGCTATCCGTGACCTCGTAGCAAAGCAGAAAAAAGCAGGCTACCACATCATTACCGACGGCGAGTTCCGCAGAGCGACTTGGCATCTCGACTTTATGTGGGGATTCAACGGTGTTGGTCACAGCAAAACCAAAACAGGACTTCCTTTCCACGGCGAAGCTGCAATGATAGACGATACATACCTTATCGGAAAGGTTTCTGTTGACAAGCACCCCTTTGTGGAACACTTCAAGTTCATAAAAGCTCTTGAAGATGAAAATACAGTTGCAAAGCAGACGATCCCCGCACCTGCCCAGTTCCTTGAACAGATGATAATGCCATTTGCCCTCGAAAATACGAGAAAATACTACAGCGATACAGAAGAGCTCGTTCAGGATATCGCAAACGGCTATAAAAAAGTCATTGCCGACCTCTATGAAGCAGGCTGCCGCAATATCCAGTTCGATGACTGCTCATGGGGAATGATCGTTGACCCGAACGCAAAGGCAATTTTTGACGTTGACGATGCGGGTCTTGAAGATATAAAGAAGCTGCTTCTGAGAATAAACAACCTCGCTATCAAGGGCAAGCCCGACGACCTCGTTATAACAACTCACGTCTGCCGAGGAAACTTCCATTCAACATACGCAAGCAGCGGTGCTTATGACAGCGTTGCGGAAACACTTTTCGCAGGTGAAAATGTAAGCGCATATTTTCTTGAATTTGACGATGAGCGTTCGGGCGGCTTCGAGCCTTTAAAGGCTGTAAGCGGCGATAAAAAAGTTGTCCTCGGACTTATCACAACAAAGAAGCCCGAGCTTGAAGATAAGCAGACTATAATCGACCGTATCCACGAAGCCGCAAAGTATATCCCCCTCGATAGACTTTGCCTGAGCCCCCAGTGCGGCTTCGCGTCCTGCGAGATAGGCAATAAGCTCACCGAAGCGGAGCAGTGGGCAAAGCTTGCACTCGTCAAGGAGATCGCGGAAGAAGTTTGGGGTAAATAAATTCGTTTTGCCATTGGATAATATATATAAATCGGCTGCAAGTGAAAATCACGCTTGCAGCCGATTTTTGATATAGGATAACTCCCTGCAAACGGCGTATCAAAGACGTTTTTAAGAGAGGTTTTATTGATAACCCCATATCCGCCCGATTTCACATGACAAGCAGAATTAAATCTCTATATATGTAATTAAATAATAAATTACATATATAGAATGCATTGAATATTCGGAACAAAGAATGAAAACGGAATAAAAAAATTTATCCCAGATCAGCATCACCGGGTGCGCAATAGACAAATGCGCTAATGATGATATGCAATATAAACTTACGCTGCATTCAAGCGACATTATAGACAAAATTCATAGCAAAACTTACATACGCTGATGAAGGGTGATAAGGGTGTCGAGATTGCGAAAATATGTGCCGATTGCCTGTTGTTCTTCAATTGTAGGAACAGCTATTTTTTCTTTAAGAAAATCATCTGCAACTAAATTTGTCATCATTGTTGAAGCTTTTGTACAGCGTGTCATTATTTTGCCCATTACATTTTCATTGTTGATAATGTATTTCCAAAACATCAAATCATAATCAACAATAGGTCTAAAAACATCGAAAACATGAGATACAATGCCATCTCCAATGGTATTTTCGACAAATCGACCATGAGCATAATTCTTGCTTTTATTTCCCTCAAATGCAATATCGCCAACCCGCATGACATTGTACGTTTTCATATATTCATCACTTGATTCTTTGGCTTCTTCTTTAAAATACATATTTGCAACAGAGATTATCTTATTAGTCCCGAAGCTTAAATCATTCTTTTCAGAAATCTTGACATACTGTTTTGAGAACTTACGCTGTTCCCAAGCGTCAGTAAAACCTGCAAATCTGATTTCAGGACATGAACTGCCATTTTTAGGGAACATTTTTTGGAGCATTGATTTTTTTAATTTTTTCAAGCTGTCACACTTACGCTGATGAAGGGTGATAAGAGTGTCGAGGTGGTCAAAATACTGTCCGATTTTTTTCTGTTCTTCCTTTGATGGCATAAATAATTCAATATTATTAAGAACATCCTGATTAATATTTTTATTAGCGCTGTTAGTTGCCTTTGCCATTACCTGGTCACGAATCGGCTTGATTGCAAATATAAAACGTTTAAAATTATAATCCATATCTGATTCATCCCTAAAACGAATTATAAATCCAGAATATGTTGTATTTATAAGGCTTTGCGGAACTAAAGCAGCTGCACCAACTCCTTCTAATTTTACTGATGACCTAACAAAAAGTACATCACCTTTTCGTAAATTGTATTCCCTAAGCTGAGTATCAGAAGCTTCTGCTAAGCTCAGATTATCAATATCAATTTCATTGTAGCCAAAAATATTTTGAAGATTTACAAATGGGTATCCCTTACCCATAGCATCCTTGGAAAAGTTCATTCCATTCTTAAAACTACCCAATTCCCCCAACTCACGCTGTTCCCAAGCTTTAGTATCAGCAAAAAAGGAGCCAAGAAAAACTTAGCTCCTTTTATTATAATTTATGTTAGTTATTCAGTTGTCTGTAACAACATTTTTGCATCTTCAGTTCTGTAATTGTCATCACGAAGAGGAATGATTTCTTTGATCAGCAATTCAAATAGGGCTTTTTTCATTGCTTGATGATATTTAAATTTGGATATCTCACTGTGAGAAACAGCATAACTTTCAAAATCAGCTGTTTTCTTCAGATTATTTAAACCGGGAATTTCCGTATCACCTAATTCATAGCGGTCAGCGGCGTATGATACTGCATCAATGTTTACACACCATTCATTTGAAAATTCTGCAAGCATGCTGTCAATGGCCTCTTTTCGCATATCTGCAAGAATGTATGACACTTTTTTATCTTTAAAACTGTCGGGATCTGCATTAATAGTATCCCAAAGTCGATGCATTAACTCACCAAGTTTTGGGTTTGATGAAAGCAGTTCCTCTATATATTCGTTGATCTCATTGAGAAGATTTTGATAATGCTTTTCATTTCGTTCCTCATCTGTTGCGGATACCACCGTTTGGATCAGGCTAACGATATAGTCATAGTCGATTTTCTCCCGGCTGTATGCTTTAAGTTCATAGTTGAGATCAATGGTGATTTCAACATCATCGTCTCCGTTTCCCTGAGTAGGTTTATATTTTTCCCGAATGTTTCTATAGTGAGCTGCATAATCTTCATATTCTTCTTGTGTGATACCATAAGAATCGGGCGGATTGTCAGCATATTTGGTAAATGCTTTAAGGCTTGCATAGATCTTATCGAATTCCTGAAAAGCTTTGGCAAAGCGAAGTTCGCCCTCTTTTGACAGCAAAGGTATCACACTTGGTGCTGCAGCTGTAACACGCAGATATGCAAGTGCCTTTTTAAACCCGTCATAAACCGTATCCCAATCCGGAGCAAGGGCTGATGCCTCTCCTCCTGACGAATATAAAACAAGAGCATCATCGACTGCTTTTTTGAATTTATGAGGGGATTGAAAAGTAACTATCTGTCCTGCTTGTTTCTGCTGATCAAAAAGTCGGTTTGTTCTTGAAAATGCCTGAATAATATCATGAGGATGCATGGGCTGCCTATCCATGAATACAGTCGACAGGCAAGGTGCATCAAAACCCGTTAGAAGTCTGTTTACAACAATAACAAGGTCGAGCTGTTCATCACGGCTTTTGAATTTAGTTTTCTTTCTGGCAAGTCGGTCGTTTAGATTTGCGTTATATCCTTTTATTTCATTGATACTGCAAGAAGTGCCAAACATTCTATTGTAATCATCAAGCGACTCTTTCATTTTAGGCACATTCAGGTCGGAACTTTCATTATTTTCGTCACTCGATACCGAATATGTAATAGCGAATTTCGGAAAATCCGGCAAAACGCGTTTTGTTTCTTCGTTTATTTCAAGACTTGTTTCGCCGTTCTTTACACGTTTGAGCAGATCATAATATGCCTGTGCCCTTTGGATCGAATTTACTGTCAGCAGTCCCTCGTATGTCTGCCCCCTGCCGTTCTTGAATCCGAACTTTTCTCTTGATTTGTTTATTATGGTATCAAGGACTTTAAGCATATGGTTTTCTGTTTCGTAAACTGAAAGATCTTCATTATCATCATTGCTATCAAGGTTTTGGGGACCGAGATGCTCAGTTTGAAAACCGAGAACGGCTTCATCACGAATGGCTTCCTTGACTGTATATTTATGCAGACATTCGCCGTAAAGCTGATCTGTTGTTCTTGGAAGATCACCCTCTGCCGGATAAGGATTTTGCTTAAATCGCGGTGTTCCCGTAAAACCATACCAAAGAGAATTGCGGAAGAACTGAGAAAGTAATCTTTGCGTTCTTGGTGTAACCGCTCTGTGACATTCATCTACAACAAATGCAATTTTAAGGTTCTTTATGCGTTCATAAGCAGGTGTATCCTCCTGCAGACGCTTTTTTACGGCAATGGAAAGTTTCTGTATAGTTGTAACAATAACCTGTTGATTTTTGTTTTTCAGCTTGTTTATCAGATCACCTACATTATCAGTTTCATCAACATCGACAACATCGTTGTTTGCATAAGACTGAAATGCCTGCGTTGTCTGCATATCAAGGTCTTTTCGGTCAATAAGAAATATTGTTTTTTCAATGCTTGGAATATCTATAAGCAGGTTTCTTGATGTTTTATAGCTTGTCATAGTTTTGCCTGAACCTGTTGTATGCCAAATATATCCCGACTTGCCTTGTCTTGATGCTTCTCTTACCGCTTCAATAGCATGTATCTGATAGGGGCGGAGCAAGAGCAGTTTCTTGTTTTCCTGATCTAAGACAACATATTTCATCACCATTTGATGTGCTTCGGGAATTTTCAGCGTTTGTGATGCAAATTTCAGATAGTCAGAAACCGGAGTATTGGTACTGTCTTCCCAACCGGAAAGGAATTTTTCGTTAAGCTGTTCTTCACTCGCTGCTGCAAAATACTTGGTATCTACCGCATTGGATACCACAAACATCTGTACAGCGGAGAAGACACCCGTGAATTTTCCCTCACGAATGTATTTTTTTATCTGCCTGAATCCGTCTATATATGAATGCTGACGGTTTTTCAGTTCTATATGAATAAGGGGAATACCGTTTATCAGCAGGGATACATCAAAGCGGCGATTCTGATCGTGAATGTCACATTCATCGTCTTTTAGAGCCCTGTACTGATTGATGACTTCATAAACACTTGAACCGCCTGCAATATCATCACGCTTTAAAACAGTCAGCTGAACAGTTTTTGTATCTCTCTGAACATAAACATGGGCAATGCCGTTTTCTCCTGCTATCCATCTTGCCGCATCATAAAATGTTGCAAATGAAAGCTGATTTTTTACCTGTTCAAATTCCTTATCGGTCAAAGGTGATCCGTCAAGCTGTTCTTTATTTCCGCGTTCAAGTATTTGCTTGATATTGTCCCAAAGCTTGTTTTCATCATTAAGATCGGGACGATATGTCCACTGGCTTTTGCCCTGAGTTAGCTGTGCTATCAATTTTTCCTCAATTGTCTGTTCGAGTTCCGCCATTTTTCATACACCGTCTTTCAATTTAATTCGTCAGTTTTGAATGAAGTATATCCTTCATAATAATAGCTATGGTCAATGCCTTTCATGTACAGTTCACGGTCATTTATTTTGTCGGTAAGTGCAGATTTTAGCACTACCTTTATTTCAGTATCACGGATAGGGCTTCTTTCCATGGCAAGAAGATAGTCTTCCTTATCAACCTTGCTCCAATCCACTACCATTCCGAGTTCGGCTTTGAACATAAGATCAAGCCATATTCTGCCGCTTCTGCCGTTGCCCTCTCTGAAAGGGTGTGCAACGTTCATTTCAACGTATTTCTCCACTATTTCATCAAAGGTGCTTTGCGGCATTTTATCAATATTTGCAAGAGCTGCATCAAGATACATAACGGGAGCAAAGCGGAAATTGCCCTTTGCAATGTTTACGTTTCTTACCTGACCTGCAAAATCGTAAATATCCTCAAAAAGATATTTATGAATTGCTTTAAGTGCCGAAAAACTGCCTGCTTTCAGCGTATCAAGAATACCATTCTCAAATAATTCCGCAGCTTTTTTCTTGCTTATTCGCTCTTCTTCTCGTGCAAGCTGTGCCGAATCGGTAATTCCAAGCTTATTTTCAAGTGCCATTTGTCACACCGCCTTTCGGGTATAATTGTATCAAGCTTTTTTGCGTTCCTCAACAATTGAATCAATGTCTTTAAATGCATTATCAAGAGCTTCACAATGATAACGTTCATACATATTGTAAATAAAATCAGTCAACTGAAGTGAATCCCAAAGTTTCAGAACCTTATCTGCAGTTGTATTACGGCTTTTGGCATACTGGTCTTTAAGTTTAAACGGCAATAGTCTGCGAATAGCTTCATCTCCGCTTTTTTGCTCGGAACGGCAAGCACTCACAAATCTGAGCCACTCTTTGTCCGCAGATTCGTAGCGAATAACATTAAGCGGCTTGACATTTTCGGTATCAAATTCGTATTCATTGATCATCGGGCTGCCTGTTTTCTTGCGATCAGTAGTTAATTTAGCCCATTTCTTTGCCTGCTCATAATCAGATGTCATATAAAACGCAGTTCCAAAGTCAAGAGCGCGGTTGCTTTTGAGTATTTTGGGCTCTCTGACCTCTACATTGCTTCCATGATATAGTTTCATTGTCATTTCCTTTCATATAAACATCTTTTGAAGCATAGATTTTTTCAATTTTTTTAGTGTTTCCAGCTTACGCTGATGAAGGGTGATAAGATTATCGAGGCTACGGAAATAATCGCCAATTTTCGTCTGTTCTGCGTAATCAGGAAATGTAGCTGGAATAATTGATAGTGTAGGAAATTGAACTCTCTGTTTTTCGATAAGCGATCCAGTAGCGTATGTTCTATAAAGAAGTATCGCCTGCGGACTTTTCAACCATGTGTTAATATAATAAGAATCTGTATTCTCATTAGCAATCATGGTCGTGTAATAGCCCGAAACAGCGACACTTTTCGACATTCCGTTATATCCGACAGCCCCCAATGTCATGTTCATAGGGTTATAAACAATATCGCCTGGGCGAACTTTTTTGAATTTATCTTCATTTTTTACAAGGAACTCACGATTGTATCTTTCTGATTTTGGAGTCAAACCATCTTCTACGGTTAGACTCCAAAGCTCAATATTTTCATCATTAGGATTCACATAAATTGAAGTCTGCTCAAAGACTTCTCCTAACTCACGCTGTTCCCAAACATCAGTAAAACCTTTGAAGCGTACCTGTGGTACTTTCTGTTCATTTTTCATCAGAACAATCCCTCCAAAGTTTTAATAAGTGCTGAGATCTCAGCCTGTGCTTGTTCGTCACCGGCTGTCAGTTCTGCAAACTGAGCAAGAAGCTCGTTCTGAACGTCTTTGATCTCCTTGTCAGTTTCCGTAAGCTCGTTTGCAATATCCGAAAGACTGATCTCTTCCTCCTGCTCAAAGGTATCTACATAGCGAGGAATATTAAGGTTGTAGTCGTTTGCCTTGATCTCTTCATAGCTTGCCAGATGAGCTTCTTTTTCTGCATCTTTACGGTTAACATAAAGCTCAATAATGCGGTCAATATTATCCTGACTGAGCTTATTCTGATTTTTTCCCTTGACAAACTGGTTTGAAGCGTCTATAAATAAAATATCACGGCCTTCACGGTTCTTTTTTAATGCGATTATTGTTGTAGGAATAGAAGTGTTATAGAAAAGATTCGACGGCAGACCGATAACAGCATAGATAGCACCGCTGTCGACAAGTTTTTGTCTGATCTTGCCTTCAGCCGCACCTCTGAAAAGAACGCCGTGCGGAAGGACGATAGCCATTGTACCTGTATTTTTCAGATGATAGAATCCGTGCAAAAGAAAGGCATAATCCGCTTTGGATTTCGGAGCAAGCACTCCGTAGCCTGAAAATCTTGAATCATTCAGAAATCCAGGAGCAGCGGACCAGTTTGCTGAATACGGTGGATTCATAAGTACCATATCGAAGTCGGTTTCCTCATCTGTGGGCCAGTCTGCATCGAGAGTATCGGCATTTCGGAGCGTTTGATTTTCGGGAGCAACATCATGCAGAAACATATTCATTCTTGCAAGGTTGAATGTAGTGGTGTTAAGCTCCTGACCAAAATAATGGATATAGTCAGGTTTATTTGAGTATTTTTTTGCATTAAGAAGCAGCGAACCTGAACCCATTGCTGCATCATATACAAGAAGTCCCTGCTTGTTTTCCTGACCCTGTATGGATATACGGGTAAGGATCTGCGAAACCTCTTGAGGAGTGTAGAATTCTCCTGCCTTTTTTCCTGTTTCACTTGCAAATTTTCCAATCATGATTTCATAAGCGTCACCGAGAACATCGCCCTCGTGATTCAGAAGATCAGCTTCATTTATCGTTTTTATAAGCTCGGCTATTATTGCAGACTGTTTTTGTTCACCCATACCAAGTCTGTTTGAATACAGATCAATATCGGCAAACATATTTGCAAAAATGCTGTCAGATTGTTCAACACTGTTAAACGCTTTTTGCAGAGTTTCACGCTGAAAAGCATTGTTGTTAGCTGCTTCTGCGATTTTTGTATAAGTCAGCTCCGGATCAATTGTGTAACGATAGCTTTCCTTTATATCTTCCAAAAGTTCCTCGGAATCGTCAGTAGCATAAACTTCTTCGTATGCTTTTTGTGCATCAGCCATATTTTCGGGAATTTTATTATATAAAAGGTCATAAACATGAGTAAGAAACGTATCGGAAAGATATTTATAGAATACAATACCTAAAAGATAGTTTTTATACTCATTAGCATCCATTTTTCCGCGAAGAATATCCGCACCTGCCCAAAGAACACTTAAAAGTTCTTTGCTGTTTTCATTTTCTGCCATTATGATTTCCTCCTGATCATGAAATATGTCAATAATTGAAATAAAGATTTATTTGCTTACGCTGGATTGCTGTGAAATTGATAATACATAATTATTATACAACAAAACCGACAAAATTTCAACGCTTTTTGGCAATATTTTATCAAATTTCAAAAAGAAAATTTCTTTCGTGAATTATAAGTATTAGAGAAAATTAAATTTGCTTGGGAACAGCGTGAGTTGGGGGAATTGGGTAGTTTTAAG